>CAYWPZ010000001.1:0-71896 GCA_964460135.1 uncultured Caldilineales bacterium
ACATGATCCTCAGCGCCACCATCTACCTGCGCGACTGGCTGGGGATGAACACGCCCGACACCGAATGGCTGATCTACTTCTTCAATTGGATGAGCCTGCTGGCCTGCATCCCGGTCATCCTGCTCTTGGGGCTGCCGGTCATCCGGGCGGGGATGGCCAGCCTGTTCCGTGGCCGGCCGAACATCCACACCCTCATCGCCCTCGGCGCTGCCGCCGCCTTCATCCTCTCCGTCCGCAACCTGATCGAGGGCCAGGGGCGCGTCTATTTCGAGACCACCACCGTACTTTTCTTCCTGGTCGCCATCGGCCATTATCTGGAAATCAAAGCGCAAAAGAGCGGAACCGAGGCCGTGGAGGCGATGTTCCGGCAGATTCCGTCCGAGGCCACGCGGCTGACGCCCGACGGCGAGGAAACGGTGGGCATCGACGAGCTGGGCCGGGGGATGCGGGTGCGCGTCCGGCCCGGCGAACGCTTCCCGGCCGATGGGCTGGTGGCCGAAGGCCGCGGCGATGTGGATGAAAGCCTGCTGACCGGCGAGCCGCTGCCGGTGCTGCGCCGCGCCGGCGACCGCGTACTGGCGGGGACATTCAATCTGGACGGCAGTTTCGATGTGATCACGACGGCGGTGGGGGCCGAGACGGTGGCCGGGCAGATCGGTCGCCTGCTGCACCAGGCTTTGTGGCAACGCGCTCCCATCGAACGGCTGGCCGACCGGCTGGCAGCCTGGATGACCCCGGCGGCGGTGGCGCTCTCGTTGCTGACCTTCGCCTTCTGGTCGTGGCAGGCCGATGCCGAGACCGGGCTGGCCCATGCGCTGGCCGTGCTGCTCATCGCCTGCCCCTGCGCCCTGGGCATCGCCACTCCCCTGACCTTGTGGGTGGCGCTGGGCCGGGCGGCGGGAGCCGGCGTCATCCTGCGCTCCACCGCCGTGCTGGAAGGGCTGGCGCAAATCCGCCAGGCCTTTTTCGACAAAACCGGCACCCTCACCCGCCGCCCCATCCGCCTGCAAGCTGTGCTGGCCGACGGCCTCAGCGAGGCCGACCTCCTCGCCCGCGTCGCCGCCGTCGAACGCTACTCCGAACACCCCCTCGCCCAGGCGATTGTCATGACACAAATGGGGGGAAACACAGATGGTGTTATTCCGGCCCCCCTCCATGGCGTGCTCCTCAATAACCAATCCCCACTCTCCACTCTCCACTCTCCACTCTCCAACTTCCAATCTCTCCCCGGCCGCGGCGTCACCGCCGAGGTCGCTGGCGTCGCCGTCTTCGTCGGCTCGCGCCATCTGATGGACGAACAGGGGCTGGAGCTGCCGCCGGCGCTGGGGGTGCAGCAACAGGTCTGGCAACAGCAGGGGCTTTCGGTCATTTTCGCCGGTTGGGAGGGTCGAGTGCGCGGGGTGTTGGGCCTGGGCGAGAGCATCCGGGCCGAGGTAAGCGAGACGCTGGCCGGGCTGAGCAAGCTGGGCATCGCCGCCGCCGTCCTCACCGGCGACGACGCCCTGGCCGGCGCCCGCTGGCAGGGGCAACTCGGCATCCCCGTGCTGGCCGAACAACGGCCGGAGGACAAACTGCGGGTGCTGCAAGCAGCCGGGGAGGGGGTGCTGATGGTGGGCGACGGCATCAACGACGGCCCAGCCCTGGCTGCGGCCACCGTCGGCATCGGCGTCGTCCAGGGCACGGACGTAGCCCAGGCAGCCGCTGGCGCCATCCTCCTTGCCGACGACCTACGCGCCATCCCCTGGCTGGTTTCACTGGCGCGGCTGGCCATGCACAAGATCCGTCAGAACCTGGCCTGGGCCTTCATCTACAACTTCATCGGCCTCACCCTGGCCGTCGCTGGGCTGCTACAGCCCGCGATCGCCGCCTTGCTCATGGTGCTCAACAGTCTCATGGTCACGCGCAACGGCCTTCGCCTGCGCAACGCCGAAATTGGCGCTTGGCAAGCCGAATCCACCGACGCCCAACCCTTCGACCCCAGCCAGGACAGATCTCCGCTCCCCAACCGCCCCGACTTCATCCCCAGCCATGTCTAGGACCCGCCCCATCTACGCCGGCCGCCGCCGCCTGCGCGCCATCGAACGCGTCTGGACGGCCATCGAGCGCCCGATCACTCGGCTTGCAGCCCTGGCCGAGCCATTGCGCCCGTACAATCCCTTCTACCACCTGGGGACGATCGAGATTTTCCTGCTTTTCGTACTCATCGCCACCGGCGCCTATCTCACCATCTTCTATCGGCCTGGCAGCGACCGCGCCTATGAGAGCGTGGCCGCCATCAGCGCCACCTGGCTCGGCTCGATCATGCGCGGCGTCCATCGCTACGGCTCCGACGCCTTGATCCTGGTCGCCTTCCTCCACGCCTTCAAGATCTTGATCATGGATCGGTTCTGGGGCAGCCGCTGGCTGGCCTGGGTGAGCGGCTGGCTGCTGGTGGTGCTGTTTTGGCTGACGGGGACGATGGGCTTTTTCCTGATCTGGGATCAGGGGGCGCAATGGCTGACCGAATACGCCATCGATCTCTTCGGCGGTTCGTTTGCCCTCTCCTTTTTGGGCGCGCAGACGGCCTCGCGCACCTTCGGTTTCTTCGTCATCATCCTTTTCCTCCATGTTTTCATCCCGCTCTTGTTGGCGGTGGCGGTGCTCATCCACGAAATACGGCTGGCCCGCGCCCGCTACTGGTCGCCCTGCTGGTTGATGGTAGTCGCCACCCTGCTCCTCATCGCCCTCGCCGGCCTGTTGCCCGTGGTCAGCGCCGCCCCCGCCGACCTGGGCCGTCTGGTCTCCCCGCTGCGGCTGGATTGGTGGTACATGGGCTTTTTGCCGCTCAGTTCCTGGCTCGGCAACCCCATCTTTTGGCTGCTCTCGTTTGCGATCATCGGCCTGTTGCTGGCCCTGCCCTGGCTGGGGCGCGGCCAACATCTCGGCCCGGCCCAGGTCATCCCCTCCCACTGCACCGGCTGCGCCCTCTGCGCCCGTGAATGCCCCTACGACGCCATCGAGATGGTGACGCGCGACGACGAAACGCAATTCAGCTCGCTGGCCGTGGTCAAGCCCAACCTGTGCACCGGCTGCGGCGTCTGCGTCGCCGCCTGCAACGATAGCGCCATCGAACTGACTGCCCTGCACGCGGCCGTCGTGCGCCAGGACTTGCGTCGTACCCTGCAACAAGCCCATGCCGGCGGCGTCCACCCGGTCGTCGTCTTCACCTGCGACCGCCACGCCATCCATCACACCCTGCCGCCGCTGGTCGATGCCCGGCCGGTTGGCGCCGCCGACCTCAGCCTCGATACCATCCCGCTCGTGGCCTCCGGCAGCCAGCCGCGACCGCAGGGCCAGGCGCTCCCGGCTCGCGTTCAGCAGGGCAGCTGGCCCGATGAGCAAGGCGCTTTGCAGCCGGTGATGACGGCAGTGTTGCCCTGCCTGGGCATGTTGCACCCCACCTGGGCCGTCGAAACCATCGAAGCAGGCGCGGCGGGGGCGATCATGGTCACGTGCCCCTCAGCCGACTGCGCCTACCGCGAAGGGCCGCAGTGGACCGAAGACCGCATGAAGCGCCGCCGCACCCTGCGCCACGGCAACGCCCACCTGCTGGAGCTGGCCCCCGGCAGCCAAAGCGAGGTCGGCGCCCTCTGGCGACGGCTGGCCGCGGGCAAGACCCCGGCCGCCGCCAGCGCCACGAGCGAGATAAGCGAGGCCCGGCCGAGTGCGGTCGCCGTCGCCCGCTCTCTCCTACCTGGCGTCGCCCTCCTCCTCGTCGTCTTCCTGCTCGCTCTCGCCTTCAACCTCCCCACCGGCGCCGCCTATCCCCAGCAGGCTCGGCTGCGACTGACCATCAACCACAGCGGCCAACTCCTGGCCCATTCGCAAAACCTGCCGCCCGATGTGCTGGCCAAGCTGCCCAAAGGCGTCGACCCGGCCGCCATCCTCGGCGGCGAGCGTTTTCCCATCGGCCTGCGCCTGACCGTGGACGGACAAGCAGCGCTCGAACGCAGCTACCGTCCGCGCGGCCTGCGTCGCGAGGGCGCCATCTACCAAATGGAGGATTGGTGGCTGGCCCCCGGTGCCCACCGGGTCGAAATCCAGATCAGCGACGACAATGCCACCTGGCGCACGGTCTTTGCTCAGGGCCTCGACGTCGCCCCCGGCGAAACGAAGCTGCTCAATTTCGACCCGGCGAAGGATGCGTTTGTGGAGCGAGAGTGACGGGGGTGGGGGGGAAGTGGCAGGTGGCGGGTGGCGGGTGGCAGGTGGCGGGTGGCGGGTGGCAAGTGGCAGGTGGCAGGTGGCAGGTGGCGGGTGGCAGGTGGCAGGTGGCAGGTGGCGGGTGGCAGGTGACGGGTGGCAAGTGGCAGGTGGCGGGTGGCAAGTCGCAGGTGGCAGGTGGCGGGTGGCAGGTGGCGGGTGGCAGGTGGCAGGTGATAAGTGGCAAGGGGTAATTGGCAAGGGGTAAGGGGTGCATTTCAAATTGGGGGCAGTGGGTGCGCCAGCCCGCCGGGGGCCGGAGGCCGCCCGGCTAGAGGTGAAAGCCCCTTCGGGGCTGGTGCCTTAGGCCCGAAGGGCCTTCCATTCGGTAGCCGGGCGCTAGCCGGGGCCGTTCCACGGCCCGGCGGGCGTTGCCAGCCCAGTACCCGCCCCCAGCCTGAAATACACCCCGGCGCAAGGGCGATTTGCGTTGCCTCGGAGAGGGCGCTAGAATTCAATAGTAGGCTTTCTAACGAATTGCATTCGACCAGAGACCGCATCGACAGCCAGGCAGCCCTCGATCGCCTGCAAAAGATTCACCAACAACTCGGCGAAGCTATCGCCCTGAGTGGCGCAGCCAGGAAGGGCAGGCGCTTCGGCGCCTGGTCTACTCGTCTCCCCCTCCCTGCGTCTCCCCCCTCCCTCTCCCCATGAAACAACCCATCACCGGCTGGCGACAAGACGAAATAGGCGACTGGGTGGCGCTGCTGGCCTGCGGACACGGGCAGCATGTGCGCCACGAGCCGCCGCTCACCTTCCGACCCTGGGTGTTGAGCGAAGCAGGCCGGGCCAGCTTCCTCGGCTTTCCGCTGGACTGCAAAGGGTGCGACGAGGAACAGCGGGTGATTTAAAAGTCACCGACCACTGACTACGCTGGCAACCTATCCGTTACTTGTTGACCGTTCATCTGCCCATGCTTCGCCTCCTCCTCGCCCTCCTTCTCTCGCTGGCGCTCACCCCATCCAACTTCGGACAGGGCGACGAGCTGACCCTCAGCCTCAGCCGCGATTGGGGTTACGGCGGCCCCAACGGACGCATTCAGGGAACCTTCAGCTTTCATGTCAGGGGGCCAGAGGATGTGGTCGCAGTGCAATTCTTCATCGATGACCAACTCGTTGGCGCGGACACGCAGACGCCCTGGCGCTACCAATTCAACACCGACGCCTTCGCCCTTGGCCCTCACCGCCTGACTGCAACCGGCCAGACCGCCGGCGGCGAGCAGTTGACCTCGAATGTGGTCGCTTGCGTCTTCGTGGCCGAAAGCGAAAGCTGGGCCGCGGGCTTGCGCATCGCCCTGCCGCTCCTCCTCCTGGCTCTCGGCTTCGTCGTCTTGGGGGCGTTGATCTCCTGGCGTCGCGACAGGGGACGGGTGCGGCGCTACGGCATCTGGGGCGCGGCTATCTGCCCGAACTGCGGACGGCCGTTTGGCATGCACTGGTGGGCGCCCAACCTAATCAACGCCAAGTACGACCGCTGCCCCCATTGCCGGCGCTGGAACCGGGTGAAGCCCGCCGCCCGCGACGAACTGAACCAGGCCGAAGCGCGCTGGCTCGAACAAACGCAAACGCCCGGCCTGCCCGCCGCCCAGACCGAAGCCGAAAAGCTACGCAAACGGCTGGAAGAATCACGTTACGATATCTGAAAGGCTCGTACTCCCACCGTGTTTGTTGATGGCTGGCCGAAGCCAGGGTGCTCGGTGCAGAAACGTGAAAAGCACCGACATTTTCTCACGTTTCACGCCTGGGGAGGAGTCATGGGATAGGGTTGGATGACGAAGCGGGAGAATCGCCGATATTTTCTCACACTTCACGACTGGTGATACTTTTCGTTGCAGCGCACATTTCGCGAACCGCGCACAGCACATTGCGCATCGCATTTCTAAGCTCGTCTAATACATCGAATCGAGATCGATCAGGGGTAACTGGTGTTGGTATTGCTTGGGTCTTGACAATCATTCTGTACATTGCTATAGTTATCGTACATCCGAACTGATGCTCAACAAGATCAGCAGCAGTTCCAACTCTAAAGGTTAGCAAAACCTTAGAGGGTATTGCTTGATAACCAACATCATACTCATGAGAAAGCACTTTTCCCCCATTTTCTGCCTTGCTTTCTGTTTGGCTGTTTGCCTGGGCCTTGCGGTTATATCCCGCTCAGCCCAAGCCCAAAGCTATCTCAACGCCTGGCGCACGTTCGATCAGTTCGACGGCGCCGTTGGCAACTGGTTCTTTTCTTCCGCTCAGACTGGCGATGCCGCGCTCTGGTTTGGCACCGATCGCGGCATCTTGCGCTTCGACGGCGACTGGCAGTCGATTGGCCAGGCCGAGGGCCTGCCGCTGGGGGCGGTGAAATCATTGTTGGTGGACAGACAGGGCGACCTCTGGGCGACAACGGCGAGCGGGGTGGCGCAACTGCATGACGAGGTATGGACGTTGCAGGGCCAGGACCACGGACTGACGGCGACTGCCTTCGATGCCCTGGCCCAAACCAGCGCCGGCGACCTCCTTGCCGCCGGCAGCGCCGGCCTCTTTCGGCGCAGCGGCCAAAGCCAGACCTGGCAACAAGTTGCGGCAAGCCCAGTCGCGACGATCTCATCGCTGGCCGTGGACACCCAAGACCGCATCTGGCTGGCCGGCGGCTCCACCCTCTATCGCTGGGATGGGAAGGAATGGCAGCCCCAATCCCTCACGCACAACGGCCAGCCGATCACCACGACGATCAGCATCGTGGCGCCAAGCCAGGACGGCGACCTGTGGGTGAGCGTCGATGATGTGGGCATCGTCCATCTGTCCGACGCCGGCGCCGAATGGCGGCACGAAGTGGATGAGTTGCCGAGCAGCAAGATCCTGGCCCTGTCTGAGGTCGACCACAACGACCTGTGGGTGGGTGGGAATAGCGGCGGCGTTGCTCACTGGCGCGAGGGAAGCTGGGAAAGATTCACGATCGAGGATGGCCTGGCGGCCAATTATGTCACCAGTATTTCCCGCGACCAGGACGGCGCCTATTGGTTTGGCACCGTCGCCGGCGTCACCCGCTTCGATGCCAGCAGCTGGCGGCTGTGGCGTCGGCAAGACGGCGCCCCCACTGCTCGCATCGAAGCCATCGTCAAGGATGGGATGGGGCGCTTGTGGGTCAGTTCTTTTGGCGATGGCGTCCATATCTTCGCCGACAATCGCTGGCAGCATCCTCAGGATGCCGGTTACCCTGCTTTTCCCAACCTACCTTTCATCCAGACCGCCTTCATCGACGCCGGCGGCGGCGTATGGTTCGGCGCCAACAATGGCGGCGCCATTCGCGTCGATCCAACCAGTAGACGGATCGACCACCTGACCAGCGATGACGGTCTCAGCGGCGATAGTGTTTTCGCCATCGCCCAAACGCCCGATGGCGCCATGTGGTTCGGCGTCTATGGCTTTGGCTTGGATCGTTGGGACGGGGAAGATTGGCAGCACTTCAGCCCAGAGGACGGGCTGATCTCCGACAAGGTGCAAGATCTGCTGGCCGATAGCCGCGGCCGGCTTTGGCTCGCAACCGAAGAAGGTGTGTCCATGCTTGAAAACGGGACCTGGCAAAACTTCACCGTCGCGGACGGCCTGGCAGGGCCTGATGTCAACGCCATCTCCGAGGGCCAGGACGGGAGCCTGTGGTTTGCCATCTGGGGCGCAGGCGCCGCCAGGCTGAAGGATGGCGTCTGGACCACCTTCACCCCCCGCGATGGGTTGCTGGCGCCGGGCCTCGACGCTGTTTGGGCCGATCCGAGCAGCGCCCGTGTCTGGTTCGGCACTGTTAGCGGCCTGAGCCAGTTCGATGGCCGCACCTGGCAGAACTTTAGCGTTGTCAACGGGCTGAACATCGGCCGGGTCAAGGCCTTGCATGCAGATGGCGACCAGGGTCTCTACCTGGGCGTGGCCGAAGGCTTGGCGCAGTTCTCGCCCGACCGCACGCCGCCCGGCATCAGCGTCACCGCCGTCAACGGCGTTGTCCCCGGCGACCAGCGGGCCGAGGCCGCGCCCGGCGACCCCATCCGCATCGACTGGGAAGGCCGCGATCTGCTGACGTCCAGCGAAGAACTCTTCTACCTCTATCGGCTGCTCGGCTACGACGCCGACTGGCAGGCCACGCGACGCCTGCTCGTCACCTATCCGCCTCTGCCCGAGGGCGTCTACACCTTCGAGGTGCAAGCGCGCGACGGTGGGCTGAACTATTCGGCGCCCGCCAGTCTGCAACTGATCGTGAAACGCCGCCCGCTGATGATTTGGCTGCCCGTGACCGGTGAGGTGCGAGCAGAAATCGTCTTTGTCATCGTCTCCATCCTCGGCGCCTTGGCTGCCCTGGGCGCCTATGCCATCTGGAGCACACTGACGCGGCGGGCGATGACACGCCAGGCGGTCGAGCGTCGCTTCAATCCCTATGTCGCCGGCAGCCCGATCCGCGAAGAGACAATGTTCTACGGCCGCGCCCAAGTCCTGCGCGAAATCGAATCAGCCCTGCACAAGAACAGCGTCATGATCCACGGCGAACGACGCATCGGCAAGACATCGTTGCTCTACCAGCTCTTGCAGCGACTGGACGGCAAAGTGGACGGCGGCTACCGCTTCCTGCCCATCTTCGTCGATCTCGAAGGCACACCAGAGTCGCAATTCTTCCACCGCCTGATGGAAGCCGCCCTCGATGCCGTGCACCACCAGTTGCCCGAGCTGCCACACAACCAGGACCTCTTCTACTCGCATCTCGACAGCGGCGAAGCCTACGAAGACCGCTATTTCCGTCGCGATCTGCGCAGCCTCCTCGACCACTTGCGCCAGCATTTCGGCCAACAGCCGCGCCTCATCCTCCTGCTGGACGAGGCCGACATCATGAACACCTACAACACACTCACCCAACAACAATTCCGCCGCATCCTGCAAGACACGTTTGCCCAAAACGTGGGCGTCGTCGTGGCCGGCGTCAACATCAGCAAAGCCTGGGATCGGGTCGAGTCGCCGTGGTACAACATGTTCATCGAGATGCAAATGCCCCCCTTCGACCGCCCGGAAGCCGAACGCCTGATGCGCGAGCCGGTGGCCAAATTCTACCGCTGGGACAAAGACGCCATCCACTATGTCTTTGCCCAGAGCCAGGGTCGCCCGCACCGCATCCAACAGATCTGCCTCGAGGCCGTCAACTGCATGCTCGACGAGAAACGTCAGCGCATCCAGATGAGTGATGTCCAACGGGCCTATGAACGCATCCTGCAAGCAGAAAAAACCTGATCCCGCCCTCTCCCCCCCCACCACTCCACACCCCCAGGAGTGCTCATGATGTCTCCTTTCCCCCCTCACAACCCCTATGTCGTCGGCAGCTGGGTCAATGGCCCCGCCTACTACGGGCACATCGGTCTGCGCTTCAACCTCCTCTACGACCCCAACCGCCAGTTGTGGGTGGTTGGCACCCGGCGCGTGGGCAAGACCTCGCTACTGCGCCAGCTCATAACCGACGCCGGCCCTGAATTCGTGCCCCTCTACTGGGACATGCAAGCCTGCCAGAGCGCCGATGACCTGAACAACGAACTGAACTACAGCCTGGAAGAGCGAGCGCCCATCCTGCGCCAAATCGGCGTCGACGTCGACTCGCTGGCCAACCAGGACTTCCGCCAGGCGCTCCAGACCGTCTCGCTGGCTGCCGCCGCCCACAACCGCCAGATCCTGCTCCTCATCGACGAACCAGAGGCCCTGCTCACCATTGGCGACGATCAGGACATGATCCTGCGGCGACTGCGCCTGGTCTTCCAGCGCCAGCCGAACCTGCGCGTGGTGCTCACCTCGACCAAGGTCTTCTCCCGCATCCAGACGCTCACCCAACACTGGCTCACCTCCTCATTTCTCCAGGACTTCTCCCCCCGCAACCTGTCGAGCATGGAGCCGGTGGAGTCGGAGGCCCTCATCCGCCAGTCGCAGGGCCAGCGCGTCGATGTCGACGCCAAGACCATCGCCCTCATCCAGCGCCACACCAACCACCACCCCTATCTCGTCCAGTGGCTGTGCCGCAAGCTCTACCAAGAAAACAACAGCCTGCGCCACCCCGACGAACACGACCTGCAAACCGACGCCACCCTGAACGGCCTGTGGGAGATCACCTACAAACACCTCTCCCCAAGCGAGCGCTGCATCCTCCTGCACCTGGCGTCCGCTGGCCCCAACCAGACCGAGGACGAAGCCGGATTGGCCGCCGCCCTCCACCTGCGCCCTTCCGACGCCCATCTCTATCTTTACGCCCTCACTCGCCTGGGGTATACTCGCATCAATGATGGTCAGGTTGGCATTGGCAACACCTTCTTTGCGCAATGGCTGCAAACCCATGCCGCTTCGCTGCCCATCGACGACGCCGAGATCGCCGATTCGCTGGTCAAAGAAGTAGCTTCGACCGGCCACCAGCAAGAAAAGGCATTCTGGCAACAACAATTGCAGATCTTCCGTGTCAATCTGGCCCGGCTTGAGGTCCAGGCCGCCAACTACGGCCTCACCGTCCCGCTCTCCCTCCAAAACGAGATCGACTTTCACCTGCGCAAGGTCGCCGACTTGGAGGGCCGGCTCGACGGCCTCAACGAAAGCCCCCTCTCCCGTTCGGCTCCGGCGCCCGGATAGCCGTCCCCCAAAACGGAATTCAGCGCCCACTCTCTGCAAGATGCTGCTCCCCACAGGGCAGCATCTTCATTTGCACCACAAGGTTCCTCATGTCCATCCAACTTGTCGATCTAAAAGCTCAATACGACACCATCCGTCCGGCCATCGACGCCGCCATCACCCGCGTGATCGAAAACACCGCCTTCATCATGGGCAAAGAAGTGACAGCTTTCGAACAGGCCTTCGCCGACTATTGCGGCGTCAAACATGCCCTGGGCGTCTCCAGCGGCACCTCGGCCCTGTTCCTCACCCTGGCCGGCTACGGCATCGGCCCCGGCGACGAAGTCATCACCACTCCCTTCACCTTCTTCGCCACCGGCGAAGCCATCTCGCAGACCGGCGCCCGTCCCGTCTTCGTCGATATCGACCCTGTCACCTACAACATCGACCCCGCCCGCATCGAGGCCGCCATTACACCCTACACCAAGGCGATCATGCCCGTGCATCTGTTCGGCCAGCCCGCCGACATGGATGCCATCGACGCCATCGCCAAACGCCGCCGGCTGTTGCTGATCGAAGACGCCGCCCAGGCCCACGGCAGCCGGTACAAGGGCAAGCGCGCCGGCAGCCTCAGCGACGCCGCCTGCTTCTCGTTCTACCCCAGCAAGAACCTGGGCTGCTACGGCGATGGCGGCGCCGTCCTCACCGACGACGACCACCTGGCCGCGCGCGTGCGCTCGCTGCGCGACCATGGCCGCACCACCAAATACGAACACGCCGAACTGGGCTACGGCCACCGACTCGACGGCATTCAGGCCGCCATCTTGTCGGCCAAACTGCCGCATCTGGACGAGTGGAACGCCGGCCGCCGCCGACTGGCCGCCCGCTATGATGAACTGCTGGCCGATTCGCCGCTTGTCACCCCCCGCCACCTGAGCGAAACCGAGCCGGTCTATCATTGCTACGTCATCCGCACTGCCCAACGCGACCACTTGCTCAAGACCCTGCACGCCGCCGGGATCGGCGCCGGCGTCCACTACCCCATCCCCCTCCACCTGCAACCGGCCTACCGCTACCTCGAACTCGAACCCGACAGCTTCCCCATCTCCGAACAGGCCGCCGGCGAAGTCCTCACCCTCCCGCTCTACGCCGAAATGACCGACGAGCAGCAGGACGAAGTAGTCGCCGCCATCCGGGGCGCAGTCTAGAAGTCAAGCACACCGCGCACGACGCACCCCATGCCCACGCTCTCCGTTCTTATCCCGGCCCACAACGAGGCCGAAAACATCCACGAGCTTGTCGCTCGCACGGCCCAGGCCTTCGCCGCCCTGGAGGTGGCGGGCGAATTGGTGTTGGTGGACGACGGCAGCACGGACGGGACCGCCGAGCAGGTAGAAACACTTCAAGCCGGTCACCCCTGGTTGCGGCTGATCCGCCACCGCCGCAACCGGGGTCTCACCGCCGCCCTGCGCTCTGGCTTCCGCGCTGCCCAGGGCGATTACATCCTCTTCCTCCCCGCCGACCTGGAATCGGACCCGGCCGAGGATGTGCCCAAGCTCTACCACAAACTCCTGGAAGGCTACGACGTGGTTTCGGGCTGGCGACAGGGCCGCGACGATGGCAAACAACTGGCTTCCGGCATCTACAACGTTGTCAGCCGGCGTCTGTTCGCGGTGCGCGTCCACGACGCCAACTGGATCAAGGGCTTTCGCCGTGAGGTCATCGCCGCCCTGCCGCCCTTGCGCTCGGACTGGCACCGCTTCCTGCTTCACATCGCCGCCGACCAGGGCTTTCGGGTGGGAGAGACGCCCACGAACTGGTATCCGCGCAGGGCCGGGCGCACGCATTTTGGCTTCAGCCGCATCCCCATCTCGCTGCTCGATGTCATCGTCATCCGCTTCTTGCTCACCTTCAGCTCGCGGCCCATGCGTTTCTTTGGCGGCCTCGGCCTGAGCTCCTTCGCCATCGCCGCTTTCACCACCCTCTTCCTTGCCTACCTCTGGTTCTTCCAGGAACAGACGCAGAAACGGCCGGTCTTCTGGGCCGCCCTCTTCCTGGCCCTGGCCGGGCTGCTGTTCTTCCTCGTCGGCTTCCTGGCCGAACTCATCGTCGCCCAGGGCGACCGCCTGAGCGAGTTGGAAGAACGGTTGGCAGAGGTGGATCGGGAGACAGGGGGACGGGGAGACAGGTAGACCGGGAGACCAGTTGCCACTTGCCACCCGCCACCCCCATGCGCCTCGGCGTCCTCACCCACAACTACCCGCGCTTCGACGGCGACTTCTCCGGCCATTTCATCCAGCAACTGTGCGAAGAACTGGCCCGGCAGGGCGACGAGGTGCACGTGCTGGCGCCGTTCGACGCCGCCTACCGGCCCCAAATCCTGGCCGGAGCCAATCCCAAGCTACATCTCTATCGCTATGCCTGGTCCGATGGCGCCCACAAACTGGGCTATATGCGGACGATGGCGGCCGATATGCAGATGCGGCTGAACACCTACGCCCTCAGCCCGCTGCTCTTCGCCCGCGGCATCCAGACCACGCTGCGGGTAGCCCGCCAACAGCGGCTGCAATTGCTCCATGCCCACTGGGCTTTGCCCAACGGCTTCATCGCCGCCGTCGTCAGCCGCCGTCTGCGCCTGCCGTTGGTGGTCAGCATCCCCGGCAGCGATGCCCTGGTGGCGGGGCAGAATCCCCTGTTCCGGCGCATGGCGCGCTTCGCCTTCGCTCAGGCCGCCCTGATCACCGCCAATGCTGAGGTCTTGGGCGAGGTGGCGGTAGAGGAACTGGGCGCGGACCCGGCCAAATTCGAATTGATCATCTACGGCGTCGATCCCAACCGGCTGCAGCCTGATCCCACCGGCGTGGCGGCGCTCCGTCAACGCTTGGGCATCCCCGCTGGCGCCTTCGTCTTTCTGGCCGTGGGGCGCATGGTCTACAAGAAGGGTTTCGACATCCTCTTGCATGCCCTGGCCCAGTTGGGCGAGGCCGGCCAGGGCTGCCATACCATCCTCGTGGGCGAGGGCGATCTCTGGCAGGAGTGGCAGGAGCTTGCGCGCACGCTAGGGCTGGCCAACCTGCACTGGGTGGGCAACATCCCCACCGACCAAATGTCCGCCTTCTACAACGCCGCCGACGCCCTGGTGATGCCCAATGTGCGCCGGCCGGCCACCGGACTGGGGGTGACGGTGTTGGAGGCCATGGCCTGCGGCAAAGCCATCATCGCCAGCAACACGGCCGGGAACACCCTGGTGGTAGAGCCGGGCGTCAACGGCCTGATCACCCCCGAAGGCGACGCCCCGGCCCTGGCCGCGGCCATGCTCGATCTCGCTGGCGACCCTGCCCGCGCCCAACGCCTGGGACAGGCCAGCCGCCATCTGATCGAGACCCGCTTTGGCTGGCCGCACCTCGCCGCCCACTATCGGCAGCGGTTCCAGGCCATGTTGCCCTGAGTTTGTTCAGCCAGACGCCACCTGCTCCAGGTCGCCAAGGATCACTCTCGCCGGTGGGGGGAACTCATCGATGATGAAAAGAAGCCGGTCGCGAGACATGCACACGGCGCCGCCAAATCGCTACCGGCAACTTCGCTATCTCGCCAGCATCACATCCACCGTCGCCAACAGCGTTGTGCTGTCGGCGGCCGGATTGAAGCTGTAGATGGCAATGCGGCCGGGGCGAGCTGTGCGGGGTTTGCGCAGGCCGAACTTCACCTGCCACTTGCCCTCGGAGGCCGCCTCATCCGCACTGACGCGGCTGCGCGCCTGCCCCAGCACCGTCCCCGCCAGATCCTCGACCCGCACCAGGATGGTCTCGTCCTTCATCCCCAGCGCCGTGCCGCTCACCTGCACCGAGCCTCTGAGCGTCGTCCCCGGCGCCGGCGATGCGACGACGACGACCTTGCCCGCGCTTGGCCCGGCCAGGGCCACATTCACCCAGGTCAGCAGGGCCAGGCTGCCGTCGGCCGGATTCTCGCTATAGACGGCCACCCGGCCGGGTGCAGCCGTTGGCGGGTCCTGGAAGGGAAGCTCGACGGCGAAACCGCCCTTTGCGCCCATTTCGGCGGCGTCGATGACCACTGCCACCGCGCCCATAACCTCCCCGGCCTCGGTCTCGACCCGCACGATCACTTTGTTCTCGAACGCGCCCTCGGCCTCGCCCGCCACCTGCACCCTGCCGCTCAGGGCGGTGCGGGGCAGTGGGCTGAAGATCGCACCCGTGGGACCAAAAGCGCCGGTCGGGGATGCGTTGGCGGCAGGCGAAGGGACGACAGGGGCGGGTTGGGCGGAAGGGGTGGCGGCCGGGTCAGACGTCTCCACGGGCGGGGGATCGAGCAGATCGATGCGGCGGGCCAACAGACGCCGGCCGTTGTAGTCGGGCGCGGCAAAACGCAGCTCGCCCCAGACGCGCACCCGGCCCTGATAGTCGGTCAGGCTTTGCAGCAAAGTCAACACTTCGGCCCGGTTGCTATCGATGCCGTGTTGGTTGCCTCCCTCGCCGGCAAAGTAGTCATCGAACGGCATCCCCGGCGGCAACTTGACGATGCGCCCCACCCAGCCATCGGCCTGCTGCGAGCGCGGGCGCGGCAGCCGGGCCGAGACGACGGTGACGACGATGCCCTCATCGCCCACTTCGCCCCACCAACGCGCGTCGTTGCCGGCGTTGGCCAGGACGGCAGGGCTGACCAGGCGACCATCGACCAGATAGGGGGCGCCGACAACGATCTGCCAGGGGGTAGCGGCAAAGCCGGCCGCCGCCTGCACCAGTTCGGCCTCCAGCTCAACGTCGGCAGGGGCAAAAGCGGCATTGGCTGGCAGATCCAGCCGGTAAGCGCCCCGCACGTAGTCCAGGGCGAGGTCACGCACGGCCGCGGGGGCGAGGATGCTGGTAGGCAGGGCGGGCGGGGACGGCTCGGTGGGCGGGACAGGGGCCGGCCCGGTGATGGCCTGGCTGGCCGTGATCGCCTCGCCGCTCTGCACCAGGGGCAGCGTCAGGGTCGAAACCTGGGTGGAGGTGATGCCGACAGGCGTCGCCGGCTCGGCGGCAGGGGGCAGGGCAGGCGTCTCGGCGGTGGGCGCCGGAGATCCTGCCGGCAGCGAGCCGACGCAGGCGCTTAGCGCCGCCGCCAGCAACACAGCCATGAGGCCAAGCAAGAAAGTGCGTCGCATCGTCCGTCCACCGCCTCCCGGTTGCTCCTTCATTTAGGGCTCATCGGCATGATCACATGCACGTACTCTTCCTCGCCCGCCCCCACCGGCCGGATCACGCCCGGACGCGAGGCCGAGATGACCTCGAAGACGACTTCGGGCGTCTCGACGACCGCCAGGACATCGATCATGAACTTGGCGTTGAAGGCCGCCTGCACCGATTCGCCCTCCACCAGGGCATCGACTTCGGCTTCGTTGTCGCCCATCTCGCTGCTGGTGGCCGTGAGGACGATCTTGCCCGGATCGCCGGGAACGATGCTGAGGCGGACGATGTTGGCGGCGTCGCGGGCAAAGAGATACGACAAGCGCATGGCCTTGAGAAACTCGGCCGTGTTGACGACGACACGGGTGTTGTAGGAGGTGGGGACGATCTTGTTGTAGTCGGGGAAATTGGCCTCGATCAATTGGCTGACCAGATCGACGCCAGGCAGATGGAACATGATCTGGTTGCGCGCTTCGGTGATCGTCACCTGCACGCCATCGTCCTCGCCCAAGTCGACGGCGCCGAGGATGCGCGAAAGCTCGGTCAAGGCCCGCGCCGGCACGATCACCCCCACGGCCGCCGGCGCTGGTTCTTCCAGAAGGGTGGAGCGCACGGCCAGCCGGAAACCATCGGTGGCCACCAGCCGCAGTCTTTCACCATCCAGTCGGGTGTAGACGCCGGTCAGGGTGGGGCGGCTTTCGTCGCTGGCGGCGGCAAAGGCCACCTGGTCGATCATGCGCCGAAACTTGTCCGGCGGCAATTCGGTGGCCGGCAGGCCGGTCTCGCGGCGATGGGTGGGGATGATCGGGAACTCGGAGGCGTCGATACCTTTGATGTTGGCCTCGTTGCGGGCGCAGCGCAGGTGCAGCGTCTGGGTGCGCACATTCAATTCCATATCGATCCGCTCCTTGGGGAGCGACGCAACGAAATCGCTGAGCAAGCGCGCCGGCACCGTGATCGCACCCTCCTCCTCGATCATCGCCCCGATCCAGCAGTTGATCCCAATCTCCATGTTCATGGCCGAGAGTTTGAGCTGCGATTGATCGGTTTCGAGCAGAATGTTGCTCAGGACCGGCAAGGTGCTGCGTGTGGCCACGGCGCGGGCAACGATGGCGAGTCCTTTGGCCAAGTTTTCTTGCAAAACTGAAATGCGCACGGAATGACCTCCGAACAAAAACGATGAAGGGGATAAGGAAGCCCGACAAAAGAGAGAATCAGTATACCAAAGCCACGCACAAACCGGGAAATGGCCGCTGAACTCTTGCGGTGTCATCGGCGTCAGCCAGCCATCGTTCGCACCTGATCAGGCGATGTTAACATCTCCTAACCCTGACCTTAAAACCTATGCTCGTTCATTTCTCCTCCGGCAATGGCCTCGGTCGGGCTATTTTGTGCCAGCGCGCCCCGCAGCCACTAATGCTAGGCCCCGTTTGGACGCCCGCCTTTCGTGCCTGCCTTGTGCTTGACGATAACAAGGGGTGGCTGAGCCAAAGCCTCACGGTGCGAATCATTGCGCCGGGCCGTCCCCTCTGCTATGATCCCGCCTACGTCCGGTCAGACAAGTGTCTTCGTTCCCTGGCGAAAGAACCGGCCGGCGCAGGCGCACAACCGCTGCGTGCAGGCGTGTTGGCAGCAGCAAGCGGCAGGCGCCAGTAACAGGCGCCCCCCTCGATTGAACATAATCTGTGGCTACGGCCGAATCCAAACCGATTCAGGCTGCCAGCCGCCGGTCGCGTGTTGCCTGATCACGGTCGCCATCCTCCCCCACCTTCTCCCGGCCCCCGCCGGACCCTTTCGCCCCCCCTGGCCCACTCATTTTGGAGCGCATCTTTTCGCCTCTCCAGGCAACCTCAGGACTTGCCATCATGGATCTCTCTCAACGTCCAGAAACCATTTGGCAAGCCGTGTTAGGCGAACTGCAACTTTCTTTGCAACGACCCGTTTTCGACAACTGGCTGCGCGATACGCAAGCGATTGCCTATGAAGATGGCTGCTTCATCATCGCCGCCAAGAGCGCGTTTGCCCAGGCATGGCTGGAGCAACGCATGAAGGGCATGCTCAAGCAACGTTTGCAGCGTCTGTGTGGGCGTTCGGTCGATCTGCGCGTTGTTGTGCGCGCTGACCCTGCGCCCGCGCCCGACCAGAACACCGACGAGCCGCCGCTCTTGCAGCCTCAGACCGATGGGGGTCGCTATCGCAGTCCGGCGCCGGTGTCTGCTTCTTCGCTCAACACCGCCATGACCTTCGACAGCTTCATCGTCGGCAGCGGCAATCATTTCGCCTATGCCGCGGCCCAGGCTGTCGGTCAGGAACCCGGCAACCGCTACAACCCTCTTTTTCTCTATGGCGGCGTCGGCCTGGGCAAGACCCACTTGCTTCACGCCATCGGCAACCATGCCGCCCGCGCGGGCTATGCCTCTCGCTATGTCACGGCCGAGACCTTCACCAACGATCTGATCGAGGCGATACGCACCAAATCGAATGTTGCCTTTCGGCAACAATACCGTGAAGTCGATATCCTCCTCATCGATGATGTCCAGTTCATCGAAGGCAAACCAAGCACTCAAACCGAAGTCTTTCATACCTTCAACACCCTTTACGCCACCAACAAACAGTTGGTCATCGCCAGCGACCGACCGCCGCAATCCTTCCCGCAGTTCGACGATCGCTTGCGCTCTCGTTTTGCCGGCGGTCTGACCGTCGACCTGCAGCCGCCCGACCTTGAGCTGCGCGCTGCCATTCTGCGCGACAAAGCGTTCGGGATGGGTGTGAGCATTGCCGACGATGTCCTTCGCTTCATTGCCGAGCAGAACCGCAGCAACGTGCGCGAATTGCAGGGCGCCCTCAACCGCGTCGTCGCCTTTGCCCGCCTGGTGCTGCGGCCCATCGATCTCTCGCTGGCGCAAGAAACGCTCAGCGAAAACGATGTCTGTCTCAACCGCGATCCGCAGTCGGTCTTGCAGGCGGTGGCGAGTGAGTTTCGCGTGGCCCCGGGCGAGCTAACCGGCCCCCGACGCTCATACAACATCGTCGTGCCTCGCCAGGCGGCGATGTACCTGATGCGCGAGGTCTGCCAGCTCTCCTTCCCCCAGATCGGCGAATTCCTGGGCGGTCGCGACCACACGACCGCCATGCACGGCTGCGAAAAGATGGCGCAACGATTGGACGAAGACGCCGAGCTCCGCAGTCGCCTCGAACGGGTGCGGATGCGCCTGCGACAATCGTAAGGGCTTTCCACGCCTGAATACAAAGGGACAGGCTTGGCGCCTGTCCCCTTTTCGCGTCCGGCTGTGGAAAACCCGCCCAAAACTGTGGAAAACCCGGCCCAAAAGTGGAAAACCGGCCCCTGTTCAGCGCCCGGACGCCGCTTTCCCCTGGCTGTAGTAGGCCATGTGCTGAAGTTGGGCCACCGGGTCCACATACTGCACATGGACATTGGCCGGCGTCGTCAAGGTGATGGGCGCATAATTCAGGATCGAGGAGATGCCCAACCCAATCAGCGCGCTCGCCACCTCTCTGGCCGCAGCCGGGGGCACGGCAATGATGGCGATCTCGACGGCCTGCGAGCGCACGACCTGCTCGAGGTCTTCCATGCCGTGAACCCGGAACGCACCCAGCATCGAGCCGATCTTGGCCGGGTCGTTGTCGAAAACGCCCACGATCTCAAAACCGTTGTCGGCGAAACGATGATAGTGCACCAGCGCGTGCCCCAGATCGCCGGCGCCGACCAACACCATCCGCCACTCGCGATCGACATTGAGGATTTCAGCCAGCTGCTCGCGCAGGTAGGCGACGTTGTAACCCGTCCCTTGCTTGCCAAACTCGCCGAAATGGGAGAGGTCTTTGCGAATTTGCGCCGAGCTGATGCCCAGTCTGTCGCCTAACTCCTGTGACGAGGTGATCTGGCGGCCTTCGGCAATGAGATGGTTCAGAACCCGCAAGTAGATGGGCAAACGTCCAACGACGATGTCGGGAACAACGGGACGGGGCATTGCATTCACTCCTGGTCAGCGGCGACGCCCAACAGCGTCTCGCACAAGGTCGACGCCATCAGCACAAAGCTTGTGCTGAGATTGTGAAATATGGCATAGTTCATCATAGCACAAATGCCGGCTCAGCCCAAACCCAATCTGGTTGCGCAAGGCCAATGTTGCGCAACCCTCTTGCTTCTCAAACGTACAACGACTTATGACGAACTTCGCCGCCCCCGACCTGCGTCCGCTCAACCCCTTTCATCTTCTCATCGACATCATCGCCGCCCCCGGCGAAGCCCTGCGCCGCCTGAGCCAGGTGCAGACGCGCAGTTGGTGGCTGCCGGCGCTCCTCTCGCTGCTTGCCGCCTTTGCCTACCTGGGCGTGACCCTGGAAGAGACAGCCGCCGAGGCCGCCAAACAAGCCCAGGTGCAGATGGGGACGATGTCGGCGGAACAGGCGGCGGCGGCAGCGTCGATGATCGAGCGCGTCACCTCACCCGCTTTCATCTTCGGCAGCGGCGCCGTCGCCACGGTCCTGGGCCTGCTGATCGCTTGGGGCCTGGCCAGCCTGGTGCTGTATCTCGGCGCTTCGCTGGCCGGCGGTCAGGTGAAGATCGGCCGCCTCTGGCCGGCCATCGTCTGGATTTGGCTGCCTTTCGCCCTGCGCGGCTTTTTGCAGACAGCCTGGAGCGCCGCCAATGGCAGCCTCATCCACTACCCCGGCCTGTCTTTCTGGTTCGCCACCGGCGATACAGCCGTCGATCAGACGCGCCCCCTGTTCGCCCTGGCCGCCCAGGTCGATTTGTTCAGCCTCTGGCATGTGGCGCTCGTCTATCTGCTTCTCCGCCTGGTGGGGCGGCTGGGCGGCGGCGGTGCCTTCGCCATCACCCTGGCCTATGTCGTCATCAATCTGGGGGTGCGGCTGCTCCCGGCCCTGGTTGGCGGCGCCTTCAGCCTCGGATGAGGCCGGCCCCGGCTGCTTTGGCGAGATACCGGAAGCCAGATGACATATTTTTGTACATGTTTTGTCGATAATTAAGTTATATTTTCCTGCTCAACATCCCTTGCCCCTTTGCCGGCCGTTGGCCGCGGGGCTGCGCTCGAGGTTTACTGACCATGCGTCGTCTTCTCATTGCTCTCCTCATCCTGGTCGTCGTCGGCGGCGTCTCTTGGGTCGGCTATCAGGCAACTGCGGCCGAAAAAGAACCGCCGCCGCCCGATTACGAGGTCTACACCGTCGGCCAGGGCGATATTGCCGCCACCGTCACCTCCACCGGCTCAGTCGAAGCAGCGGCCGAGGTCAATCTTGTCTTCCGTGGCAGCGGCGCCGTGGCCGAACTGAATGTACAACCGGGCGACCAGGTGAGCGCCGGTCAGGTGCTCGCCCGGCTCGACAGCCAGGATCTGCTGCTGGCCCAACGGCAGGCGGAGGTAGGGCTGCGATTGGCCAAAGCACGGTTGGCGCAGGCCCAGAAACCGGTCGAAGCCCTTGATCTGGCCGCAGCCGAGGCCGGGCTGGAATCAGCGCGCGCCGGGCTGGCCGCGGCTCAGGCCGGCTATCAGGGCCTGCTGGCAGGCGCCACCGCCGCCCAACGAAAATCGACCGAGGCCGGGCGCGAGCAGGCGCGGGTGGCGCTGGAGGCCGCCCAAGCCGCTTATGATCAGATTGCCCACCTGCCCAACGCCGGCATGTTGCCGCAAGCAGTACAGCTTCAGCAGGCGACGATCCAATACGAAGTGGCCAAAGCAAATGTCGAAGCGGCCCTGGCCCCCGCCGCCTCCAGCCAGCGCGCCTCGGCCCTGGCCCAAATCGCGCAGGCGCAGGCCGCCGTCGCCCAGGCGCAGGCCAGCGTCGAGAAGCTCAAGCGCGGTCTGTCGGCCGAAGACCTGGAAATCTTGCAGGCCCAGGTCGAACAGGCGCAGATTACGGCCGAACAGTCCGCTCTGGCGCTGAAAAACACCCAGATCGTCGCCCCCATCGCTGGGGTGGTGGGGGCTGTCAATATCCGCGTCAACGAAATCCCCACCCCCGGCGCCGCCGCCATCGTCCTCACCGACCCCAGCGGCTATCATATCGACCTCGACGTCGATGAGATCGACATCGGCAAGCTACAACTCGGCCAACCCGCCGACATCACCATCGACGCCCTCGATAATGCCCAGCTGCGCGGGCGCGTGAGTCGCATTGCCCCGATTGCGGGCAACGGCAATCCTCTCTCCGGCGGCAGCGTCGTCACCTATCTGGTACGCATCGACCTCGATGCGTCTGATTTGCCCCTTCGCTCAGGCCTAACCGCCACGGTGGCCATCACCACCGAAGAGGCTCGCAATGTGGTGTTGCTACCCAATCGGGTCATGCGCCTGGACCGGCAGACGGGCGCAACCTATGTCGAAAGGCTGGTAGACGGCATTCCGCAGCGAACCGATGTCAAGGTCGGCCTGCGCAACGAACAGTTCAGCCAGGTTCTTTCCGGCGTCGCCGTTGGCGACCAGTTGGCCGTGCGCCGCACCGACACCGGCGAGGCCATCCGCCAGCAGTTCTTCGGTGGAGGCGGCTGAGACGATGAGCGCTAGCACAGGCCCGGCCCCCAAGCCGGTAATCGAAATCAAAGAGGTAACGAAAATCTACCAGATGGGCGAAGTGGAGGTGCGCGCCCTCAACGGCGTCTCACTCAGGGTGCTGCCCGGCGAGATGGTGGCGATCATGGGGCCTTCTGGCTCCGGTAAATCGACGCTGATGAACGTGCTGGGCGCCCTGGATGTGCCGAGCAGCGGCAACTACTGGCTGGACGGCCAGGATGTGGCCCACATGACCGATGATCAACTGGCCGAGGTGCGTAACCGCAAGATCGGCTTCGTGTTCCAGAGTTTCAACCTGCTGCCCCGCACCAGCGCCCTGGCCAATGTCGAACTACCGCTCATCTATGCCGGGGCGCGCGACCGTCGCGCCAAGTCGACCGCGGCCCTGCAACGCGTGGGGCTGGGCGACCGCCTGCACCACCACCCCAACGAGCTTTCGGGCGGACAACAGCAGCGCGTCGCCATCGCCCGCGCCCTCATCAACGCCCCCAGCATCATTCTGGCCGATGAGCCAACCGGCAACCTTGACTCGAAAACAGGGGCCGAGATCATGCACATCTTCCAGGAGCTAAACGAACAGCAGGGGATCACGATCATCTTCGTCACCCACGAACCCGACATCGCCGAACACACGCGGCGCATCGTCCGCCTGCAAGATGGGCTGATCATCAGCGACAACCCCGTGAAACACCCGCGACGCGCCGGCGAGACTGCCTACACCCGCCGGGCGCGCGACCTGATCGAAAACGGCGCCGTCGAGGTCGCGGCCGGCCAGGAGCAACCATGAGTCTGACCGAATCCTTCCGCATCGCCTTGCGGGCGCTGACCGCCAACAAACTGCGTTCGATCCTGACCATGCTGGGCATCATCATCGGCGTGGGCGCGGTCATCGCCCTGATGAGCGTCGGCCAGGGCGTGCAAAAGCTGGTGACCGAACAACTGCAAAGCGCCGGCTCGAATCTCTTGATCGTCATCCCCGGCAACCTGGAGGAGGCGCAAGGCCCTGGCAGCCTGCGCCGCAACCGGCCCGACAAACCCCTGACCATCAACGATTGGCGGGCGATCAACGACCCCCTGCAGGTGACCGATGTCTTGGCGGCTGTGCCCGAACTGGACGGCGGCGGCGACGTGGTGCGCGGAAAGAACAGCCTGCGCACGACCATCACCGGCACCACCGCCGCTTTCGGCCCCGTCCGCAACTATGTGGCTGCCCAGGGGCGTTTCATCGACGACGACGACCTGGCCGCCGAAGCCCGCGTCGTCGCTTTGGGCAGCAAAGTGGCCGCGTCCTTGTTCAGCCAAAATGAAGACCCCATCGGCCAGTCGATCAAGATCAACGGCATCCCCTTCCGCGTGGTGGGGGTGATGGAAGAAAAGGGCGGCGGCGGCTTTGGCAGCTTCGACAACCAGATCTTCACCCCGCTGACAACCGCCCACAAGCGCCTCTTTCCCAACCTGCGCAGCCAAAGCGGCGAACCCGTGCTCTCGTTGGTCATGGTCAAAGTCAGCGCCGAGGAGCATCTGGAGGATGTGGCCCGCCAGATCGAGGAACTTCTGCGCTCTCGCCACGAGATCACCTATCTCGACGCCGATGACTTCACGGTCATCAACCAGGCCGACATCCTTGACATCTTTGGCAGCATCACCGGCGTGCTCACCACCTTCCTGGGCGGCATCGCCGCCATCAGCCTGTTGGTGGGCGGGATCGGGATCATGAATATCATGCTCGTCTCCGTCACCGAACGCACGCGTGAGATCGGACTGCGCAAAGCCGTGGGAGCCAAGCGCCGCCACATCCTCACCCAGTTTCTGGTCGAGGCCATGGTGCTCAGCATCATCGGCGGCGTCATCGGCATGATCCTGGGTTTTGTTGGCGCCCAGGCGCTGGCCGGCCTGTCCGAGGACCTGGAAGCGGTCGTCACGATGCAGGCCGTGCTCCTGGCCACCGGTTTCAGCGCCCTCGTCGGCCTCTTCTTTGGCATCTACCCGGCCCTGCGCGCTTCGCAACTGCACCCCATCGACGCCCTGCGCTACGAATGACGTGAGGCGTGAAATGAAGTCGAATCAAAAGCGCAGCATCGTGCTGCTGGTGTTAGCAGCGGCCATGCTTTTGGCCGGCTGTCGGGGCGAGGCGGGTGATCTGGCGGGATCAGCCTCCGGGCGGGCAACCACGCCGGCCGCCTTCCCCACTCTGCCGGTTCTGCCCACGCGCGCCCCTGGCCTTGTCCCGGCCACGGTCACACCGGCCCTCGCGCCTGAGCCAGGCCCGCCGCCTACCACACCCACCCCACCCCCGCCAACCCCGCCGCCCACGCCCGACCCCTCCAACCCTCTGCTGCTGCCCGGCGTCTATGTCACTGCCGCCAGCGTCGCTCTGGCGAGCGCGCCGGGCGGGCCGGGGATTGCCTCGGCGCCGGCCGGAACCCGGCTGGGTCTGCTGGGGCGCAGCGAGGATGCCGCCTGGGTGCATGTCCTGTATCAGCCTGACTCCGCCCAGCCCCCCGTCTCTGGCTGGGTGCGGGCCGCGGCTGTCACCGCCTTCACCGATCTGGCCGACCTGGCCCCAGTCGAGCAAATCGGCGCCCCCTCTGCCATCGCCATCCCGGCCGCCGCAGGAAGCACAACCGCCGCTGTCCTCGCCAACCGCCTGAATCTGCGGGCGGGGCCAGGCGCCGGCGAACGTGTGCTGGGCGTGCTCATACAGGGAGAACAAGTGCAGGTGTTGGGTCGCAGCGACGATGGCGTCTGGTGGCAGGTGCAGACGGCTGACGGCGACCGGGGGTGGGCGGCAGCTCGTTATCTGCAACCCGGCGGCCGGGTCGGGGCGGCGATGGCCGTTCGCCTGCCCAGCACGGCTGGATGGGGTCGCATCGTCGTTCAAGAGCGCAGCGGCGGCGACATCTACATCAGCGACGGCGATGGCTCTGCCCTCCGTCGCCTGAGCCGCGGCCTCGACCCCGCCCTCAGCCCTGACGGCCGCCAAGTGGCCTTTGCCCGCTGGGATGAGCCGCGCGGCCTCTGGTTGATCAACAGTGACGGCAGCGGCGAACGGCTTGTGTTTGGGGCCAACCGCGCCCGTTCCCCGGCCTGGAGCGCCGACGGCGGCAGCATCGTTTTCGAGCAGTCGGCCGGGAGCAAGGTATGCCGCCAGTCGCCCTTTGGCTGCCTGAGCGACGATGAGTTGCGGCAGGTCTTGGGCGGAGAGTGTCGCGAAACGCCGTTTGGCCGCTTTTGCATCGGCGATTTCCCGCTCAGCAACCTGGAATTTACCACCCTGGTGCGGCTCGATCTGGCCACCGGCAGCGCCCGCAATCTGCCTGCGAGTGATTCGGCTCGCGCCCCGACCATGCGCCCCGGCAGCCAGAGCGTTGTTTATGGCGACAAAGAGGGCCTCGCCGCCACCCAGACGACCGGCGACGCCCCGCCGGTTCGCATCCTGGCCGACGCCCGGCCGCATGGGGCCGTGAGCTTCAGCCCGGATGGCCGCTATCTCTTTGGCAGCCGGCGCGATGGCGATAGCTGGAACATCTGGCGCTGGACTGCCGATGGCGGACAGGCGACGGCCCTGACACAGCCTCCGGCCCTGCGCTCTGCCCCCGTCGACAATGTGGCCCCCACCGTCAGCGCCGATGGCCGCACGATCCTCTTCCTCAGCAACCGCCGCGGGCGTTGGGAGCTATGGCAAATGGGGCCGGATGGCGAAAACCAACAGCTCTTTGCCCCAAGCGCCCTCTCTGGCCTGAACTTCGAATACGACTTCAACCACGAACGCGTGGCCGATTGGGGCAGTTAACCCCTCAAGCCACCCCTTGTAGTAACGACTTTAGTCGTTATCCCGCGTAAGAGCGAATGAATTCTACGTGCAAGAACGAACGAATGAATTCGTTACTACGTACTACGGCCCATGAGCAGAGCATTCATCGCCTTCGCACCCGCGTCATGGCGGCTGCCGGCAAGGGCGAGAAGGTACGGAAAAGACTGACGCCGAGGTAGAGTGCGAAATAGCCCGCCGTGAGAAGGATGAGCAGGGTCGGCGTTTGCGGATACACGATCAAGAGCGCTACGGTCGCCAGCCCCCAGCCAGCGGTGAGGACGAGCATGAGTATTTTGGGGCCGCGCGTGGCGAAGAGATGGTCGGGCCGGGAAAGGTAGGCGTATTTGATCGGAACGAAGACGAGAGCGGCCAGAACCAGGGTGATGATGGCGTTCACACCCGGCGCAAAACCCCAGATGAAAAGGTAAAAGACGAGGATGTTCCAGTAGCTAGGAAAGCCCTTGAAGAAGTGGTCTTCGGTCTTGGCGTCAACCTGTGAAAACTGAAACAATGAGGCCAGGACAACCACACCGGCCACAGGCAGGCGCCAGGCTACGGGCAGCAGCGGGCCGACCAGCATGAAGAAGGCCGGGGCGACGACGTAGGTGGTGAAATCCACCAGGTTGTCCAACAGTGCCCCATCCAGCCAGTGGCTGAACTCGTGGGTGCGCAGCCGGCGGGCCAGGGTACCGTCGAAGGAATCGATCGCCACGGCGCCTCCCATCAGCCAGAACGCCATCACAAAATCCTGCCTGTGGATGAAATAGAGCGCAAAGAGGCCAAATACGCCGCCGCTGGCGGTGATGAGATGAAGCAGCCAGATGCCGAGACGGTGGCGAGGAGTGGCGGAGAAGACGGAATCTGAACCGGCGGGAAGGGTAGCTGACATGGCAGGTTGATCGAACGAGCGGGAAGGGGCGCAAAACGATAGGCCGGGAGCATAGCACAGCCGGGCGCAGGGGGCCAAGCGTCCAGGTGGGTCAGGCAGGCAGGTGCAGCGCACGTTCCGGCCTCGCTTTCGGCTGCGCGGTGTGCGCTGCACCTGACCTGGTCTCAGGCGCCGAAGCGCTCCAGCCGGCCGGCGTAGCCCATGGCCCAGGGGATCATCTCGGTGGCATGGAAGAGGCCCAGCGCGCCTTGCTCGGCAGCTCGTTCGCCGAACGAGGTCACACCGTCGGGCATCACATCCGCCCCCCAAAAGAGGGTGGGGACCGGATGGTAGGAGTGGCTGCGCAGTTTGGCCGGGGTGCTGTGGTCGCCGGTGACGATGAGGACGCCGGGGCCGAGCGCCAGCAGGTCGGGAATGACGGCGTCGACGGCCTCGATCTCGTGCGCTTTGGCCTCGAAATTGCCATCTTCGCCGTAGCTATCGGTCTTCTTGATGTGGATGAAGAAGAAATCGTAGTCGTTCCAAACGCGGGCCAGGGCGGCGATCTCGTGCTGAGGGCGGTCGCCCTCGAACTCGATCACGTCCATTCCCACCAGCCTGGCCACGCCCTTGTACATTGGGTAGACGGCGATGGCGGCGGCGCGCAGTTTGTAGAGATCAGGGAAGCGGGGCAGGCCGGGGTCTTTGGCCAAGCCGCGCAGGTTGAGCGAGTTAGCGCGCGGCTCGGCGGCGAGGACGCCCCGCGCCTGCGCCACCCATTTGTTCAGGAGGGCGGCCGTCCTCGCTCCCTCGGGCGCGCCGCTGCGGTCCTCCACCGGCAGCGGCGCTTTGCCCGTCACCAGGGGGTCGGTCTCGGTCAGCTTGCCGCCCAGACCAGGCCCGCGTACGATGAGGGCGAAGCGATGCTCTTTGACCGGTTCGACGAAGACCTGGTAGCCATCGTCGGCCAGGCTGGTGTTGGCCTGCAAGAGGGCGCAGAGCCGGATGCATTCATCGCTGCCGATGCGGCCGGCGCGGCGGTCGCTGATGACGCCTTCGCTGGTAGCGGTGGCGAAGTTGCCGCGGGCGGCCAGGTCATCCGGGCCCAGGTCGAACCCGATCCCCAGCGCCTCCAGGACGCCGCGTCCGATCTCGAAGCGGATGGGGTCGTAGCTAAAGAGGCTGAGGTGGGCGGGGCCAGAGCCAGGGGTGACGCCCGATCGCACGGGGATGGAACGACCGCTGCTGCCCTCGAGGGCCAGGCGGTCAAGATTGGGGGTGTGGGCGCTTTCCAGTTCGGTCAGGCCGCCGGCGTGCAGGGGCAGGCCGCCGAGTCCGTCCATCACCAGTTGGACGATTTTGCTGTTGTTCTTCTGCGCCAGTTCGGCGTAAACGGCATGGTCGATCATTTGTTTTCTCCGTTTTTCTGAAAACCCTGCAAGGTAGACAATTACAGTTTCGAAGACCTTCAGGGTTTGTGACACAAACGAAAGGGGATGGACGAAAGCGCCCATCCCCTTTTGCATCTGGCAGCGAACGATCCTAGATGATGGCCACTTCGGTCTTGGGATCGAAGAGGTGCATGTAGTCCATGTTGATGTTCAGGTCGAGCGTGTCGCCGCTGCGCACACGGGTGCGCGGGTCGACGCGGGCCATGAACTGCTTGTCGCCGGTGAGCAGATAGACGAAGATCTCGTTGCCCATCAATTCGGTCACGTCCACTTTGGCCTGCATGGGGGCAGCCGTGAAGCCGGGGGGTGTGTATTGGGCGTTGTGCAGGTCTTCGGGGCGGATGCCAAAGATGACCTGTTGGCCGCGATATTTGCGCGCGGCATCGGTCTTGTTGGCGGGAACGGCCAGCCGGAAGGAGCCGCCATCGACCACCAACCGGCCGCTGTCGCTTTCTTCGACCAGGGTGGCGTCGAAGAAGTTCATGCTGGGGCTGCCGATGAAGCCGGCGACGAAGACATTGCCGGGGTGATCGTACAGCGTCTGCGGCGTATCCACCTGCTGGAGGATGCCGTCTTTTAGCACGGCGATGCGGCTGGCCATGGTCATGGCCTCTACCTGGTCGTGGGTGACGTAGATGAAGGTGGTGCCCAGCTGTTGGTGGAGCCGAGAGATATTGGCCCGGGTTTCCACACGTAGCTTGGCGTCCAGGTTGGAGAGCGGCTCGTCGAAGAGGAAGACCTGCGGATGGCGGACGATGGCGCGACCAACGGCGACGCGCTGGCGCTGGCCGCCCGAAAGTTGTTTGGGCTTGCGGTCGAGCAGGTGGCTGATGCCCAGAATATCGGCGGCTTCCTTGACCTTGCGGTTGATCTCCTCTTTGGGCGTCTTGCGCAGTTTGAGGCCAAAGGCCATGTTGTCGAAGACGCTCATATGTGGATAGAGGGCGTAGGACTGGAAGACCATGGCGATGTCGCGGTCCTTGGGCGGGACGTCGTTCACCACACGGTCGCCGATCTTGATCGTGCCGTCGCTGATTTCTTCCAGGCCCGCCAGCAGGCGGAGGGTGGTCGATTTTCCGCAGCCCGAGGGGCCGACGTAAACCATGAATTCCTTGTCGGCGATGTCCAACACCAGATCGTTGACGGCGATAACATCACCCCAACGCTTGAAAACGTGATCGTAAGTGACACTGGCCATGAGGTTTGACTCCTTGCGAGTACGAAAATGCAGACTGAAGCAGAACTTTGCGGTCGCCAAAACGGACCCAGACGCCGGGAGGTCGAGTTACTGGCTCGGCGCCTGCCGTGGCCTTCACGTCCGGTTGCCCCCGTCTGGCGGGCATCTGTGCCAAAACCGTCTATCAGACTGCACGAATGGGTCGAAGCATACTGCGCTGTGTGTGGCAAAACGATGGCACGGTGATGAATAGGCGCCTCCCGCGTGAGAGTAGGATGGTCGTCGCCTGCCGGCGGCGGCTGCGGGTGTGATGCGTTTTCGCAGCAATGGGGGCATTATAACCGCGCTTCTTGTGATCACAAAATGAAGCTGCCAACGGTCACCAAAGCACGGGCAGGGCGCTCTGGGCAAGCAGGCGGGCATCGCGAGACGGGCAAGGTAAGAAGGCGTTGGCATCGCCCATCCATACGTTTGTGCGTTGCCGCCAGCCTGGCGGCCCGTCCACCGCACTCATTTCAACCCTTCATCGAGGAGCAGCCGCCAATGGCAAAACCCTTCCCCGTCACCGATCAAGATTTTCAGCAGAAGGTGCTGGATAGTTCTGGCACCGTCCTCACCGATTTCTGGGCCGAGTGGTGCGGCCCCTGCAAGATGATCGCACCCGTGCTCGACCAAATTGCGCAGGAATACGATGGCATGCTCAGCGTGGCCAAACTGGATGTTGACGAGAACAACAGCACCGCTATGGCCTACGGTGTGTTCAGCATCCCCACGCTAATCGTGTTCAAGGACGGTAAACCCGTCGATCGCATCGTCGGCTACCAACCCAAAGACAGATTGCTGAGCAGGATCAAGCCGCACCTATCCTGAGACGGCTCTGCGCTCAGGCAAACGCCGCCGGAAAGCGGCGGCGTTTGCTTTTGGCGCTACAGCCGACACCTAACCCAAATCACTTCGAGCAGAACCTTTGTTTTCAAACTGACTTCGGTTTTAGCTGCGCAGGATGCGGACGGCATGGAAGCAGGCGCCAAAAAAGAGAAACAGGCTGAGATGCACGGCCAGGGCCACCCCCAGCCCGTAGGCGAATAGCCGGAACACGTTCTGCATCAGCGCCTCCCAACGGGGCGGGAAGGCGGGGACAAAACCAAACAGAAAGAGGATGAACAGGACAAGGGCCAGGTAGAGCACCATTCGTTGCACCGGGGCGCGGTCGCTGGCGCTGAGAAACATGGCATCGCTAATCGTGAACAAGAGATAGATGAAAAGAGCGGCGTTGGGCTGTTCCAGTCCTGCAACCAACGCCGCGCCCACATCTTGCCAGCGCCCCGCCTGCCAGCCCGCGCCCAACAACCTGACATCCACCAGGTAGATGGCGAGCCACAGCGTAAAAAAACTGCCGGCCAACAGGGGGGCGAGGCCGATCAGCGTGTGCTGCCACAAGCCGCCCCCGCGCACATCCACTGCGCCCAACTGGAGCGTGCGTTGGGCGGTGAACTTGGGCAGGATGCTGAATTGCCCCGTCCTCACCCCCACCAGTTTGGCCATCGCCCAGTGGCTGGCCTCGTGCAGCAGCGTGCCGGGCAGGATGAGCAGGGCATAGATGCCGACGGCGATGTTCTGGTTGCGCGTCAGGAGGTAGAGCAGCGAAAGCACATAGTAGGTCAGGCGACGACTGACCAGCCACAAACCGAACAGCAGGGCCAGGCTCCAGACCAGGGGCGCCCACGAACCGAACATGGCAGTGCTCATGGCAGCTGCGCAGACCGGGGCAAGGCCGCGGCCTGCGCAGCCATCGTTCAGAATCCTCTCGCCCGCGCCGTTTCTTTCACCATCGTGATGAATGAATCGGCGCTCAGGCTGGCCCCACCGACCAGAGCGCCATCGATTTCAGGCTGGAGCATGAAGTCGTAGATGTTTTTGGCGTTGGCACTGCCGCCGTATTGGATGCGGATGGCCTGCGCCGTGGCTTCGCCATACAGGTCAGCCACGACGCCGCGAATGCTGACGCCGATGATGCGGTTGGCGTCGGCTGCGGTTGCGGTCAGGCCGGTGCCGATGGCCCAGATCGGCTCGTAGGCGATGACCAGTCCCGCCGCCTGTTCGGCGCTCAAACCGGCCAGGGCCGCCCGCATCTGGCTGCCTACAAAGGCGTCGGTCTCGCCGCGTTGGTTCTGTTCCAGGCTCTCGCCCACGCAGATGATGGGGGTGATGCCGTGCGCCAGCAGCGCCTTGGTTTTCTTGTTCACCCATTCGTCGGTCTCGCCAAAGAGGGCGCGGCGTTCGGAGTGACCGACGATACCGTAGCTTGCCATCCCGGCCAGCATCCCCGCCGACACCTCGCCGGTGAAAGCGCCTTTCTCTTCGAAGTAGACATCCTGAGCACCCACGCCCACGTTTGTCCCGGCCAGCGCTTGGGCCGCCGGATAGAGGGCGGGGAAAGGTGGGCAGACGACGATCTCGACGCTGGCGATGTCGCCGACGCCGGCGCTAATCTCGCGCACCAGGTCGATCGCTTCAGGGATCGCCTTGTTCATCTTCCAGTTGCCAGCAATGATTGGTTTGCGCATAGTTGGTTATTGGGTATTGGTAATTAGTTATTGGCAATTGGTAATTGATATTTCGTGTTGAGTATTAGCGATTACGCAAGACGTATTACTCGTCACTCATCACGTTTCACGCACCACCTCTCCACCTGCCACTTCTTCATGAACCAGCTTTTTTCGCGCATCGAAGCGCAGATCCAGTTCGATGCGCTGGAAACAGCGATTCTGGCCGCTGCCGACGATGACTTTGTGGACGCTGTAGCCGCCAGAGTCGTAGTCGATCGAGAGGTCGTTGTCGAGATTGACGCGGACAGGGATGATCTCGCCGCAGCGACGACACCGAACCTGTAGGCGATAGCCGCGGTCAGGGGCGGCAGCAGGGGAGGGGGAGAAGAGGCGGCGAAGGAAGTTCATGGCGCAGTTCAGGCCTCCTGGAGCACGGCCACGCCGGGCAGGATTTTGCCTTCCAGGAATTCGAGCGAGGCCCCGCCGCCGGTGGAAACGTGCGTCATCTTGTTGGCCACACCGGCCTTCTTGACGGCGCTGGCGCTATCGCCGCCGCCAATGACGGTGGTGGCGTCGAGCGTGGCCAGGAGGCGAGCGATGGCGAAGGTGCCCTCGGCAAATTTCGGCATCTCGAACACGCCCATCGGCCCGTTCCAGACGACCAGTTTGGCCGTTTCGAGCACACGGGCGCAGGCGGCGATGCTCTTGGGGCCAATGTCCATGATCCGCCAACCAGGGGGCACTTTGTCTACATCCACAACCTGGCTGTTGGCTTCGGCTTCGAATTTGTCGGCCACGACGGCATCCACCGGCAGCAGCAGCCGGTCGCCAGCCTTTGCAAGGATGGCCCTGGCGGTGTCGATGGCGCCAGACTCGACCAGGCTATCTTGCATGGCAAAGCCCTTGGCAGCCAGGAAGGTGTTGGCCATGCCGCCGCCGATGATGACGGCGTCGGCCTTGCTCAACAGGTTCTCGACCACGGCGATCTTGTCGCTGATCTTGGCTCCGCCCAGAATGGCCACATAGGGGCGGGCCGGGTTCTCGGTGGCGCGGCTGAGATAGTCCAGTTCCTGCTCCATCAAAAAGCCACAGACGCCGGGCAGACATTGGGCGATGGCTTCGGTGCTGGCATGGGCGCGGTGGGCCGAGCCGAAGGCGTCGTTGACGTAAATGTCGCCCAGGACGGCCATTTGCTGGGCCAGGCTGAGGTCGTTCTTCTCCTCGCCTTTGTGAAAGCGAGTGTTTTCCAGCATGAGGACATCGCCCGGCTTGAGGGCTGCGGCCATCGCTTCCACATCGTCGCCGATGCAGTCGGGGGCCATGAACACAGGCCGGCCCAGGAGTCTGGCCAGGGCTTCGGCGGCAGGCTTGAGGCTGAATTCGGCCTCGAAACCGTTGCCTTTGGGCCGGCCGAGGTGGCTGAGAAGGATGAGTGATGCGCCCTGGTCGAGTACATGCTGGATCGAGGGCAGGGCGGCGCGGATGCGTTTGTCGTCGGTGACGACGCCGTTCGCCATCGGCACATTGAAGTCCACGCGCATAAGCACGCGTTTGCCGCGGAGATCGACCTCGCGAATGCTTTTCTTTGCCATGTGTTTGCTCCGGGAATGGTAGACAAGTAGACAGGCAGACGAGTAGAGAAGGGCGGGTCGCAAGCGGCAAGATAGACGGGCAGTGCGCGAACGCACCTTTGCCGCCTTGCTCGATTCAGAGATTTTGCCGCGTTACCCTGTCTACCTATTCCTTGTCTACTTGTCTACACGATTGCTAAAGACCTCTATCAGCCATGAACTTGGCCAAGTCGGCGGTGCGGACGCTGTAGCCCCATTCGTTGTCGTACCAGGTGACGACTTTGATGAAGTCGCCCTTTTCTTTGCCCAGCACCGAGGTGAAGGGGAGGTCGACCGACGAGCTGTGCGGGTCGCCCTTGAAGTCGATGCTCACGAGCGGCTCGTCGACAGCGGCCAGGATGCCCTTGAGGGGACCGGCGGCGGCAGCGCGGAAGGCCTGGCGCAGTTCCTCGGTGGTGCAGGGTTTTTCAATCTGGGCGGTGAAGTCGACCACAGAGACGGTGGAGGTGGGCACACGGAGGGCGTAGCCATCGAACTTACCCTTGAGATCGGGAATGACGAGGGCCACGGCTTTGGCGGCGCCGGTGGTGGTGGGGATGATGCTCATGGCGGCGGCGCGGGCGCGGCGCAGGTCGCTATGGGGCAGGTCGAGGATCTTCTGGTCGTTGGTGTAGGCGTGAATGGTGGTCATCAGGCCGCGCACGATGCGGTAGTTATCGTGGACGACTTTGGCCGCCGGGGCCAGGCAGTTGGTAGTGCAGGAGGCGTTGGAGACGACGTGGTGCTGGCCCGGGTCGTACATGTCGTTGTTGACACCCATGACGATGGTCAGGTCTTCGCCTTCGGCCGGGGCCGAGATGATGACCTTTTTGGCGCCGCCGCGGGCGATATGATTTTCGGCGCCCTGCACGACCTTGCCTTTTTTGTTGACCCCGTCCTTCTTGATCGTGAACAGGCCGGTGCTTTCGACCACGATCTCCACGCCCAGGTCGCCCCAGGGGATTTTGCCGGGGTCGGTCTCTTTGAAGACCTTGAGCGCTTTGCCATCCACGACCAGGGTGTCTTCGCCCTCGGCCACGACCGTGCCATCGAAACGGCCGTAGTTCGAGTCATACTTGAGCAGATGGGCCATGGTCTTGAGGTCGCCGATGTCGTTGAAAGCGACGACTTCGAGGTCGCCGGGATAGAGATCGCGAATGGCTTTGAAGACCTGGCGCCCGATGCGCCCAAAACCGTTGATGCCGATACGGACAGTCATTTTTGTTCTCCTATGAAGATGGGGATTGTGTTCAGAATGTGCTGCCTGGCATGTTGCCAGGCAGTAGGATAGTCGGCTTGCCCGGTTCTGGCAAGCTTCACAAAGCGGCAGTGTTCAGCTTCGTGTTATTATGACACAACTGGGCGAGGGTGGGTATGATTTTCGTCACATTTTGCACAAAGCCGACTTCGCCCGGCCAGCTATTCCACCCGAAACGACACCACCGGCGAGAGGATTGGCTGCTCGTCGTCGCTGCGGCCCACCGCCTGCACCGTGTGCGACCCCGGCGCCAAATCCCACCAAGCCGACCAGGGCCAGGCCCCCACTTCGGCGATGGCGACGCCGTCCACGATGTAGGCAACCCCGATCAGTGGCGCCTCGCCGATGTAGCTGATGGCAAGTTGCAGGCGCTGGGCCTGGGCCGGCAGGCGCGGGTCGATCAGATAGGTGGCGCTGGCGCCAGGGCTGAGGAGTTGGAGAGTCTGACCTGCCTGCACCGAGGAAAGCGCGGGCGGTGGGCGACGGAGAGGGGGCAGAGAGTGGAGATCGGCGGGCGCCAGGAGCAGGCCCTCTTGCTGCGCCCAGTCGCGCAGCAGGGGTGGCGGGTTCCAGGCCACCCGCTGGCCCAGGGCAGCGGCCGGGGTGCCGGCCAAGGCTGGTTGGCCGCTGCGCAGGTCGATGGCGATGCGCTGGTATTGGTCGTCGGCGCGGGTGGGTTCCGTGCCGGCGATGAAGAGTTCGCGCCGCACTTGGGGGCAGTCGGGCGCGGCCAGGAGGCCGGAGGGGGTGCAGATATCGCGCTCGACCAGATCATCAGAGCGGAAAAAGGGCCGCACGGGCAGGGTCTTGTGGGCGACGGTCATGAAATCGCGCCAGATGGGGGCGGCGCCGTCGATGCCGCTGGCCCCGTACATGGGGGTGTTGTCGGCGTTGCCCACCCACACCCCGGCCAGCAGGTCGGGGGTGAAGCCGATAGTCCAGTTGTCGCGCCAGTCGGTGGTGGTGCCGGTTTTGGCGGCGGCGGGGCGTTCCAGGCGCAGCGGGCTGGAGAAGCCGAAACTGGCGGCGCGGGCGTCATTGTCGGCGAGGATGTCGGTGACCAGGTCGGCGGTGTGGGGGTCGAGTACGGCGGGGAAGGCGACGGCGGTAGGCAGGTTCCAACCGGCAGGGTTGTAGACCTGGCGGCCGTACAGGCCGGCGTCGAACAGCAATTGGCCCTCCCGGTCTTCGATGCGGGCAATGGCGAGGGGCTGCACCGGCTGCCCGGCGTGGGCGAAGGGGGCGTAGGCAGCGGTCAGTTCCAGCAGATTGACCTCGCCCCCACCCAGGGTCAGGGCCAGGCCATAGCGCTCGGCGGCGCCAAAGGTGGTGATGCCGTGGCGTCGGGCTTGGGTCAGGAGGGCATCGATGCCGATGGCCTCGAGCGTCCGCACGGCGGGGATGTTGTAGGAATTGGCCAGGGCGGCGCGCACCGAGACGGGGCCATGAAACCGCTGGTCGTAGTTGAGCGGTCGGTAGGGGTCGCCTTCGCGGGTGATGAAAGTGGCAGGGACGTCGGCCAGGACGGTGGCGGCGGTGAAGGGGTCGCGTCCGGCGGCGGCGCTGAGGCCGGGGTCAAGGGCGATGGCGTAGGTGAGCGGTTTGAGGGCCGAGCCGGGTTGTCGCCAGGCAAGGGCGGCGTTGAGGGCGCCGGAGATGTGGGCGGCGAAGTAGTCGGGGCTGCCGACAAAGGCGAGCAGGGCGCCGGTGACAGGGTCGAGGGCGACGAGGGCGGCGTTCTCGGCCCGGCGCTGGATGGGTAGGTCGGGGCCGGGGCGGTTCATCTCGGCCAGACGGCGGCGGATGGCGGCCTCGGCCGCTTGCGTCAGGGGCAGATCGAGGGTGGTGGTGATGCTCAGGCCGCCCCTAGCAAGGTGGTCGCGGCCGAGCGCCCGCTCGACCTGACCCTGCACATAGAAGACGAAGTGCGGGGCGCTGATGGGAAAGGGTGTGGCGGCAAAATGAAGCGGTTCGGCGGCGGTGCGGCGGGCCTCATCCCGGTCGAGATAGCCGGCCTCGACCATGAGGTGGAGCACCTGCTGCTGCCTGGCCCTGGCGGCGTCGGCGTTTTCGATCGGGTTGTAGGCCACGGGGGCCTGCGGCAGACCGGCCAGGAGTGCGCATTGGGCCAGGTCAAGCTCGGCGGCCGGGCGGCCAAAGTAGGAACGAGCGGCGGCCTCGATGCCGGTGGCAAAATGGCCGTAGTAGATGTTGTTGAGGTAGAGGGCCAGGATTTCGTCTTTGGCCAGGTGGTGCTCCAGGCGCCAAGCCAGCAGGGCCTCGCGCAGTTTGCGGCGCAGGCTGCGTTCGTAACGCTCGCTTTCGTCCAACAGCAGCAGCCGGGCGAGCTGCTGGGTGAGGGTGGAGCCGCCCTGGACGACGGCGCCATGACGCCAGTCGGCCCAGGCCGCACGCAGGATGGCGAGAAGGTCGACGCCGGGGTGTTGGTAGAAGCGTTTGTCTTCGGTGGCGATGGTGGCCTGACGGCAGGCCAAGGGCATGTCGGCGAGAGAGATGGGCTGGTAGTTGCCACGCGCCGGGTCGGCGATCTCGTAGAGGAGCAGGCCGTTGCGGTCGAGGATACGGGTGGCGGGGACGGCGGGGGCCGCCATGCGGTCGAGGCCGGGCAGTGGGCCGAAGAGCAGTGGGCCGAAAAAGAGGAGGGCGAGACCACTCCCCAGCGCCAACAGGATGACGGGCGCCAGCAAGAGCAGCCGGCGGCGGGCGCGATGCCGGCCGGCGGACGGCAGGCGGTTGGCGGCGTCAGTCGGCGCCGGCAACCCGGCCGGCGTTGCCGCTGGCGAGGCGCGGGAAGTAGGTGAGTCCGTCGCCTGCGTAATGCCAGTAGTAGGCGGACAGGAAGGCGTCGGCGATGCGCCGGTGGCCGAGGTCATTGGGGTGAAAGCCATCGCCATGAAAATCGGGCGGGAAAGGGTTGGGCTGGTCGGGTGAGGAGAGGCCGTCGGGCCGATCGACCGTGGCCGCCCAGAGGTCGGCCACAGCCAGGCCGCGCGCTTCGGCTTCCTGTCGGATCCAGCCGTTGTAGATATGCGCCCGCGCCCGGCGTTCTTCATCCCATCCGACCCAGGGCGTGACGCCAACAACGATCTGGGCCTGAGGTGCGAGCTGGCGGAAACGGTCGAGCATGGCGCCGTAGTGGGCCTGCCATTCGTCTGCGGGCACTTGTTCGCAAGTCGGGCTGGGCAGGATGTCGTTGACGCCCAGTTCGATGAAAAGGATGGTGGGCGGGGGCAATTGTTCCAGCCGCTCCCAGCGCGCCTCTAGCCGGCCGAGCGTACACATACCCTCCCAAAAGAGCAGGCGGATCTGGCCGGGGCGCTGGTCTTGAAGGCTGGTGAAGACATGATGGCGGAACATGGCGGCCTCGCTGCTGGCATAGAGGCCGCGGGTGATGCTGTCGCCGATGATCCAGACGGCATTGAGCGGCGGCGGTTCGTCGGCCTCGATCTGGCAGGCTTGCAGCCCAGCCATCAGGACGAATAAAACCAGGAGTGCATGGAGCCAAAGACGGCGCCGGCGGGGCATAGGTTCCTATGGTTGGCGGCCGCCCCGCCGGACGGCGATGATCTCGGCCATGATGCTGACGGCGATCTCGGCGGGCGTCTCGGCGCGGATGGCAAGGCCGATGGGCGCATGGACGCGTTCCAGCAGGGTGGGAGCGATGCCCTGTTCGCGTTCCAGCAGGTCGAAAACGGCGCGGATGCGACGCCTGGAGCCGATCATTCCGATATAGGCAAGCGGCCGGTCGAGGATGGTGGTCAGGCACTCCACGTCCAGGCTGTGCCCGCGCGTGACCAGGACGACATAGGTTTCTGGGTCGGCAGCCAGGGCGCTCACGGTCTGGCGGATGTCGGCGGCGATGACGTCGGCGGCGCGCGGGAAACGGCTGCGGTTGGCAAACTGCGCCCGGTCATCGATGACGATGACGCTGAAATCGCACAGCGCGCCCAGTTCGCACAGCGGGACGGCGATGTGGCCGGCGCCGACGATCAAGAGGCGGGGCGGCCGTTGTTGCACCTCCACAAAGATATCGATCCCTTGGTCGAGGTAGCGGAGCAGCCGATGGCGGCCTTCGGCCAACGTCTGCACGGCGTCAGCCAGCGCCTGCGCTTCCAGCTCCCCCAAGCCCAGGCTGCCTTGCGGCGGGCGATCGAGCCAGATGATGGCCCTGGCCCCCACCTGCTCGCGCCGCGGGCTGCGAATGACCCTCGCCAGGGCCACGGGTTCTTTTTGCTGGAGCGATACGGCCAGGGCCTCGAGCAAGGCAGCGGACATAGACCCTAGTCCCTCAGGTAGGGGTTGCTGCGGCGCTCGCGGCCGACGGCGGTGAAGGGGCCGTGGCCGGGAAAGAGGGTGTAGTCGTCGGGCAGGGTGAGGATCTGGCTCTGGATGGCGGCGATGAGCTGAGGATAGCTGCAACCGGGGAAGTCGGTGCGACCGATGCCGCCGGCAAAGACGGTGTCGCCCACCCAGGCGCGACGACCGGCGTGGTCGATGAAGATGACGGAGCCAGGCGAGTGGCCGGGGACATGACGGATCTCGAAGCTGGTTTCGCCCAGGCGGAGATCATCGCCCGGCGCCAGAAAGCCATCCACCGGCGGCGGCGGCCCCCACTTGCGCCCCAACCAGGCGGCAGTGGCCTCGGCCGCCCAGCCCAACACGGGCAATTCGTCTTGATGCAGGTGGAAGGTGGCGCCGGTGGCGGCCTGCACCTGCGGCACGGCCAGGACGTGGTCGAAATGGGCGTGGGTGTTGATGATGCGGGTCACCCGTGCGGATGCGCGCCTGACCAGATCGAGGATGTCATCGGCCTCGTCGCCGGGGTCGATGAGCAGGGCCTCGTGGCTGGCCTCGTCCACGAGCAGAAAGCAGTTGACTTCAAGGAGGCCGACGATCAGGTGATGAGTTTGCATGGCTGCGTTCAGAGAAGGTGGTTTCGCGACGAAGTATAGCACAGGCGCGGCTGCCTTTGACGCCGTTACAGCCGCTGTGCTATAGATGGCTGGCCACGGCAACGATGGTTGGTTGATCGAGAAACGCCAGGCGTGAGAGGTCAAGATCGCTGCCACCTTCTCGCGCCTCTCGCCCCAGGCTTCGCGACTGTTCTTGTACCGCCGCAGTAAGGATGCCAGCGCCCGCACCATGATTCGAAGTGTCTTCAAGCTGCCGGCCTCAGCGCTCGTTCGACGAGGCTGGGCCCTGGCGGTGTTGGTGGCCTTGCCGGCGCTGGCGCCTTTGCTGCGGCAGGGTTTCTGGGCCAGCGACGACGGTCGCTTTCACGTCTATCGCCTGGCCGCCCTGGCCGCAGCCTGGGGCCAGGGTGTGCTCCACCCCCGCCTGTTCCCCCAGTTCGGCTTTGGCTACGGCCAGGCCGTGCTGAATTTCTATTCGCCGGCGGGCTATTGGCCGGGGGCGCTGCTGAGCTGGCTGGGGTTCTCGCCCGCCGCCGCCGCCGAGATCACGATAGCCATCGGCTTCCTTCTGGCCGCCCTGGCCGTCTTTGGCTGCGCCCAGGCGCTGTGGGGGGCATGGGCAGGGCTGGCGGCGGCGGCCGTCTATACCTATTTCCCCTACCATCTGGCCGACGCCTATCTCCGCGGCGCCCTGCCCGAACACCTGGCCTTCATCTTCCCGCCGCTCATCTTCTGGGCCTATGCCGCCGCTTTCGAAAGAGAGACTGCCGGCGCCGACCACCGGCCGGCCGGTCTGGTTCCATCGCCGGCTGCCATCCCCCCGCTTCTGGCTGCCAGCCTGGCTTTGGCCGCCCTTGCCCTCGTGCACCACCTGAGTTCGCTGCTGCTGGCGCCGGTCGTGCTCGCCTTCGTGCTGGCGCTGGCGGCCAGCGGCAGGCAATGGCGGTTGCTGGCGGGGGTCGGCGGCTCCCTGGCGCTGGCGGTAGGACTCAGCGCCGGCTATTGGCTGCCGGCGCTGGTCGAACGGAGCAGCGTGGGGCTGGCAGCAGGAGCCTCGCGCGGGTTCGAGCATCATTTGCTCGAACCGACAGGGCTGGTGCAGCGGTCATGGGCTTACCTCTATCCTGCCGCCGGCGGCTACATCGTCTATCCTCTGAGCTGGCTGACGGCGACCCTGCCGCTCGTGGTCTTGCTCCTGCTCATCCTGCGCTGGCGAGGGAACGCCCGACCCGCCCACACACCCCAAATCGTCTTTCATCTCGGCCTTTTTGCCGTCACCGTCTTTCTGATCACTACCGCTTCGCTCTGGCTCTGGTTTCCCCTCACGCCCGTCCTGGGCCAACTGCAATACCCCTGGCGCTTTCTGATCCTGACCGCCGTCGCCCTGGCTGTGGTCGCGGCGGCGATCATTCCCCTCCAGTCCCGCCTGCGGCCGGCACTGGTCGTCGCCGTGGTTGCGGCAGCAGCCCTTGTCGTTGGCATGGGGCGGCTGTCGTTGCCGCCGCTGGAACTGCCGGCCGGCCAGGTCTGGTCGCCGCAGCGGATGTGGGACGAAGATGCCGCGGCGGGACAGGTGGGCGCCACTTGGACGGGCGAGTTCCTGCCGGCGACGGTGAGCGAGCAGAGGTGGGCGCTCGGCCGCCGGCGCGAGGGTGCCAGCGACGGTCCCGCCCTGACAGGGCCGCTGCACCTGCGCCTGGTTGCGGAGGGTCTGAACCGCTGGCAATTCGAGGTCGAGACGCCAACGCCGCTGTCGTTGCGCCTGCATCAGTTCCACCAACCGGGCTGGAATGCCCGCATCGATGGCCGCCCTGCCGCCGCCTTTGCCAGCGGCGAACTGGGCCTGGTGACGGTGGACATCCCGCCCGGCCTCCATCAGGTTGCCTTGCGGTTCGGCTCGACGCCCGCTCGGCTTGCCGGCGCTCTGACTGCCTTCGCATCGACGTTGCTGTGGGCGGGATTGGCCTGGCGCCAGGGCAGAAAGGATCGCGCCCTGCGCTCCGCCGCCGCCCTGCTGCCGATCCTGGCCCTGGCGCTGGCGCTCAACGGCCTGGGCATCGGCCGCCGAACCCACACCCCGCAGCCCATCCAGGCCCAACTGGCGGATGTCGCCCAGCTGATTGGCTGGGAGGCGCGCCCCGGGCGCGAGGCCGAGGCGCTTGATGTGACCCTCTATTGGCTGGCCCTGCGCGACGCCGGTGTGGATTACAAAGTGTTCGTCCACCTGCTGGATGGAAACGGCCAGGTTGTCTCGCAGCACGACGGCGACCCGGTCGGCGGCTACACTCCCACCACCCGCTGGCGTCGCGGCGAGATCATCGCCGACAGCCACCGCATCCCGCTGCCGGCAGGCACGGCGGCGGGCGAGTACGGTCTGAAGGCGGGGATGTACGAATTGACAGCGGGCGGGCCGGCCAACCTGCCGGTCGAGCCATTCACGGTCGATGGCCGGATCGAACTGGGAACGGTGGAGGTGAAATAGATGGGCGGTCGGCGATCCTTCCTCCTCATCCTGGCCCTCTACCTGGCCCTGGCAACGGCCTATTCGTTGTCATTGCCTTTGGGCGAGGCCCCTGACGAAGCCGACCACTTTGCCTACGCCCGCCATCTGGCGCTAAACCGCAGCCTGCCGCAAGGCGCCGCCATCACCCAGGGCAAGCATCCGCCACTCTACCATGCCGCCGTCGCCGCCGTGGGCGCTTGGACGGGCATGGATTTCGACTGGCTGCGTTCCAATCCCGACGCCTTCCCCCTCGGCCCGGCGGCTCCGCCCAACTTCTTCGTCCACACCAATCTGGAGGCATGGCCCTGGCAGGGGGGGCCGCTGGCGATGCGGCTGGGCAGGCTGCTTTCGGTGCTGTTGGGTGCAATCACGGTCTGGGCTGCATGGCGTCTTGGTCGTGATTGCTTTGCGGGCGCGATGGAGGCCGGTCTGCTTGCGGGCGTCTTTCTAGCCACCCTGCCCGGCTTCCTGTTCATCAGCGGAGCCGTGAACAACGACAATGCCGCCGGCGCTTGCGGCGGCCTGGCCCTGGTGATCATGGCGGCCATAATCGGGCGAGGCCTGAGTCTCGGTCGCAGCATCGGGCTGGGCCTGGTTCTGGGGCTGGGGTTGCTGTCGAAGGTGGGGACGCTGGCCCTATGGCCGCTGGCAGCCCTGGCGATGGTGGGTGGGCTGTGGCCCGAACGACGGCAGGCGCGGGCCTGGTTGCGGGGGCTGGGGCACCTGGTCGTCGGCCTGGGGGTGGGGACGCTGGTCGCCTCGCCCTGGCTGCTGCGCAATTGGCGGCTCTATGGCGACCCTCTGGGCTGGGAATTGGTGCGGGCCACAGTCGACCAGCGCGCCTCGCCGCTTGGTTTTGCCGATCTTGTCTGGCTGGCGAAAGGGTTGTTTGGCTACTTTTGGGGGCGCTTTGGCGCCGTCGGCCAGGTGCGTTTGCCCGCCTGGGCCTATCTCGTGGCCCTTGTCTTGAGCCTTTTCCTGCTGGCCGGCGCCGTCATCTTTTGGCGCCGCCGCCTGTCCGACTATGGCGCCCGCTTCTCGGTTGCGCTCCTCGCCCTGGCGCCCCTGCTGACCCTGGCCTCGATCGTGCAGTACTCGACCATCGCTCTGGGTACCGACCAGGCGCGGCTTATGTGGCCGGCGGCGGCTGCCCTGGGCGCCTGGGCGGGGGCAGGGCTGGCCGGTTGGGCCGAGGCGCTGCGCTCGCGCCGTTTGCTGCCGATCGCGAGTGCGGTGGTGATGATGACCTACGCGCTGGCCGCCCTCTTGCTGGCGCTGCGCCCGGCCTTTGCGCCGCCGCCGGCCGTCGCTTCACTGGCCGCTGCCGAAAACCTGGCCTCATTCGGCGATGATTTCGACCTCGTTGCCGTCCAACTGCCCGATCGCCCCCTGGCTGTTGGCGAAACAGCCGCCATCACCCTGTTTTGGCGGGCGCGACGGCCGCTGGGGGCAGATCTGCGCCCGGTGGTGCGTCTTGTCCATCAGGATGGCTGGCTGGCGGCCGAGCGAGATCATAGCCCGGCCCAGGGTCGCCTCAGCACCGACCGCTGGCCGGCGGGGGAGGTCATCGCCGACACGTTGACGCTGGCGCCCAACCCGGCCGGCGGCGGTGAATTTGCCCTGTGGCTGGGGGTGAGACCGTTCCGGGGGGAGTGGTTGGTCGCTCGGCCGGCCGCCGATGGTGTGTTCGTGCGGCTGGGCAGCCTCCACTTCGAATGAGATGGCGCCGCTTGCAGGCGCGGTCTTGCCGGCCTACTGCCCCTGGGCCAGGAGTCCCTGCTCGTACAGGAAGCCGGCCAGCGTTTCGGCGGCAAGGCGGTGGCCGGCCTCGTTCCAATGGCCGTTGATGGGGAAGTGCAGGCGGGCGCCATCGGCAGCCAGGAAGACGGGAACCAGATCGAGGGTGGGGATGCCGGCCCCAACAAGGATGCGCAGCGCCTCGCGCCGGGGCTGCTCGACCGACCAGTCCTTTCCTTGCATGCGCGGGTAGCGGGCCTCGATGCGTTGCCATTCGCCGGCGTAGATCTCCTCTTGCGAGTTGGCCAGGACGACAGCGAACCCGGCGCCCATGCCTCGCGCCTCTGCCTGTATCTCCATCAGCAGGGCGGCGGTGAGGTCGAAGGCGGACTGCCAGGCCGGCGCGACCGGCGCCTGGTAGACGCCGAAGACGAGGGGAACGTAGTCCGGGCCTTGTGCGATGAGGGTGGTCTCTTTGCCGGGGCGGATGATGCCGGTGCGGGCAAGACGGGCGGCCAGACGGGGCGCAGCAAGGCGCAGGCGGGGATTGGCCCAGCGGTAGAAGGCAGAATGGCGATGGAGCCAGTCGCCCAGACCGGTGAGCCGACCGGGGGGGATGGGCGCCGAACGTTCGGCGGAGACGACGGTGTTTTCGGATGGCGGCGGCGGCGCCTGGGCCGGGTCGAAGGGGAAGTCTTCGAGGACGAGCCGGCCATCCTGGAGGTGAAAGAAGGGTTTCAGGTTGGCGCCCATGTTGGCCGCTTCGAGCGGGCGGAAGTTGTTCATGAAGTCGTTGCGGGGGTAGAAGGCCAACACGACCAGATCCGGCCGATAGCGGCGGCCTTGTTCTCGCAGCCACAACAGTTCTTGATCAGTGCCCCAGCCCTGCACCCCGGCGGCGATGACCTCGGCCCGAAGCCCCCTCTGGTTCAGGATCTGCCCCAACTGCTGGTGAAAGGCGTCCTGCATCTCCACCTGCATGGCCTCGACGAAAGAATCGCCGAGGACGAGGATGCGGTAGACGCCCGCGGGTTTGTCGTAGCCGATGGCAGCCGGGCTGCGCAGCCCCAGGCTGTTGATCTCCACCCGGCTATCGTACTCGTAGTTCTCGTCGTAGCTGCGACCGCTGGCGCCAGGCTGGAGCGACCAGCCGGTGATGGGGTCGGGCGTTTTCCAGAACCAGCCGGCCGGCTCGACCGGTGTGGGCGCAGCCAGCCGGAAGATGATCTCGATGGCGACGAGGACGACGATAATGTTGACGAGGACAAAGAGGCCGAGTTTGAGCGCTTTGCGGGGCATGGAGCGGGTCTGGGGGGTGAAGGGTTCGCAGTCAATACCGCAGCGCCGGCTGCAGGCGGATGACTTGACCAAACGGTTGGCCGGAGGGGGCGATGAGCTGGATGCCGAGAGTGTGGTTGCGGCCGCTGGCCAAGTCGGGCGGGAGGGGGAGGCTGATCTCGCCGCGCCAGGGCTGGCCGGGTTGCCACAAGCCGGTGGGAAAGGTCGGGCCGGCGAGCGGGAAGCGGCCGAGAGCGCGGCCATCGAGCAGCAATTCGAAGTTGTAGTCGCCGCCGGGCGGTTGGTCGGCGCGCCACCAGGTGCTCAGGTGCAGCGAGTCGCCCGCCGCCAGCGGCGTCTCGGGGGCATGGTCGAAGCCCTGTTTGAAGCGGTCGTGGCCGAGGAAGGTGAAGGGGCCAAGCGGGACGGCGACGCGATGGGCGATGGGCAGGATGGCGACCGGCGGCGCCGCTGCCGGGGGGTCGATGCGAAGCGCCCCAAGCTCCAGGTGATCGCCGACGCCAGCCTCTGTCGGGATGGGGAGACGGTCGCCGGTGGCGGCGTCGTAGACGGCCAGGATGAGGCGATGGCTGCCGGGTGGGGTGGCGAGGGGGATGGCGAGGCCGTAAGGGTCGGTGATTTCGTCGCCGGGGCGCCAGCCGCTGGTGGGGCGAGCGCCGCCAACCGGCTCGGAATCCACCTGAGCCGCCACCTGGCCCACGGCATCGAGCAGTTGCAGGGTGATTTTGTAGTTGGCGCCGGTTTCGGCCAGGCTGCGCCAGTTGAGGAGGACGCGGGCAATGTCGCCGGGCTGCACCGGGCCAGGACTGACGCCGATCCCGGTCAGGGCAAAGGCCGGGCCAACGGGGACGGGCGCGGAAAATAGCCGGAGATCGGGCGGGGATTCGGCGCTGTAGGCCACGAAGCGCAGGTTGCCCACCCAGACGTCCCAGGCCTGGAAGGCGTGCGCGGCCAGATAACGCTCGATCAGCCGCTCGGGATCGGCCTGTTCGCTGGCCCAGTAGATGGCGAAGACCCGGTCGGCGGCGGCGAGGATGCGGTCGATCTCGGCCAGGGTGGCGGCGGCGTCGAGGGGGCGGGCGCGCGGCAGGGGATAGACGGGGGCCGGGCCGTGGTCGTACTGGCCGAAGGCGTCGGCCTGCCCCGGCGCCAAGAGGATGACGGCGTCTTCTGCGCCGGCCAGCGCCCGCAGATAGGCGGCCAGGCCGCGGTAGTCGTCGCGGGCGATGGTGGGGTCGTGGTAGTAGCGAGCGAGGGCAGGAACGGCGGGGAGGACGAGGAGGAGGAGCAGGGGCAGGTGGAGGAGGGAGCGCGACCAGGTCGCACCAGGCAGGCAGAGGCGAGCCGCGATCAGGCGAACGATTCGAGCGTTGCCGAGCGCCAGCAGGAGCAGGTAGGCGGGGGCGGCGAGGAGGAGGAATTTGAAGAAGACGGGGCTGAAGATGCGAAACACGAGCATGGCCGCCAGCGGCGCCAGCAGCCAAAGCAGGGGCAGGGCAGCGGCGGAGCGGCGATGAGGGAGGCGGGCAGGGGGCAGGACGGCGGCGATCAGCAACCCACTCGCGATCAACGCCGAGACGGCTAGCAGGATGAGCGGCCCCGAACAGAGGGTAGGCCCGCAACTAAAGAGGCGGAAGGTTTCTGCCAGGGCCTGGCCGGGGCCGAGTGAGACGGCAGGCGAGGGCCAGGTGCGCAATTGGCGCAGGGCGATGGGCAGCCACGGCGCATAGAGCAGGGCCGGGATGGCCTGCAAGACAAACCAGCCGAGCCTGGTTGCGCCGGGCGTTTGCTGACGGCGACGAGCCTGCCACAGCCAGAGGAGGAAGACGCAGTTGAGGGCGAGGAGGTGAATGGGAAAGGCGTAGTGGGTGTAGAGGCCGAGAGTGGCAAAGGCGATGTAGAGGACGGCCGCCGGCAGACGGGGGCGCTGGGGTTGGGCCAACAGGGCCAGGGCCAGGCCAGTGAAGGCGGCGCACGCGGTCAGGAGCTCGTACATGCGCGCTTCCTGGCTGTAGTAGATCAGGAAGGGATTGACCGCCGACAGGAAGGCGGCAGCCAGGCCCAGGCCCACCCCGCGCAGATGCAGGCCGAGGACGAACATGACGGCCACCACAACCACACCCAGGACGGCCGATAGGCCCCGCGCCCCCGTCTCGCCCAGGCCGAAGACGCGACCCCAGCCCGCCAGTAGCAGGTAGTAGGCAGGGGGGTGGATGTCGGCGGCAGCGGCGGCGAGGATGGCGGTGGGTTCTCGTCCGGCCAGGACGACCGAATTGCCCTCGTCGGCCCAAAAGCTCTGCCCGGCCAGCAGGTAGAAGCGAAGGACGGCGGCGAGGATGAGGATGAGGAGCAGGAGGAGGAGGGCGGGGCGCGAGATTGGCTCCGTCGCTGGCCGCCGGGTCTGTGGCAGAGGCGACGGCGAGGGAGGGGATGGTCTGGCGGGCGCAGCGGGCGATGGCAGAGGGGACATCAGGCGGCGGGATGATGCGGGGGGCGGGGGCCGCCCGCCCGTGGAACGGAGCGGGCTAGGGGTGGAAGGCCCTACGGGCCTGAGCGCGCAGCCGCAACATTGTACCTGTGTTGTCCCAGTTTTCGAGAGTTGGTCATGTTGGCAAGTCGTCGTGGATGATTCAAGATGGCGCCCGTCCAAAAGGCCATTGACCCCCCCGCCGCCTTGTGTTATCCTGGTCTCATCCTGTATACTCCTTCGCTAGAGCCGGGTCGCCAGACCCGGTCTCTTTTGTTGCCATGAACTCATCCGTCCCTCCGACCCACAAGCTATATTGGAGCGATCCCCATCGCCGACGCTTCCAGGCCCGGGTGTTGGCCCGCCAGGAAGGGGAACGCCCGGCCCTCATCCTCAACCGCACGCTGTTCTATCCCACCGGCGGCGGGCAGCCTTGTGACGAAGGCAGGCTGGGGGGGGCCACGGTGGTTGGAGTCGAACAGGAGGACGGCCTCATCCACCATTTCGTCGATCACCTGCCCGACCCTGCCGACGAAATCGCCGGCGAGATCGACTGGCCCCGCCGCTGGGACCACATGCAGCAGCATAGCGGCCAGCATTTGCTCTCGGCCGCCTTCATCGTCCGGCTCGACCGCCCTACCCTCAGCTTTCACCTCAGCCCGGATACCGTCACCATCGACCTGCCCGGCCCGCCGCCCGCCGCCGCTGCCATCGACGATGTGCTGGCCCACGCCAACGCCATCATCGCCGCCGATCGACCCATCCACAGCTATGTCGTCGCCCCCGCCGAAGCCGCCCGCCTGCCGCTGCGCAAAGCGCCGGCGGTGGAGGGGCCGGTGCGGGTGGTCGAGATCGAGGGCGTAGATTGGTCGGCCTGCGGCGGCACCCACGTCCGCAGCACCGCCGCCATCGGCCACCTGGCCATCATCCGGCTAGAGCGCCGCGGCGACGCCACCCGCGTTTACTTTGCGGCCGGCGGCCGCGCCCAATCGGACCACCTGCGTCGGCTAAACATCACCCAGGCGCTGGCCGAGCAGTTCAGCGCCGGGATCGATGACTTGCCGGCCCTGGTGGGACGGCTCCGCCATGAACTCGACCAGGCGCAGAAAGCGCTCAGGCAGGCCCAGAACCAGCTGGTGGCGGCCGAGGCTGCGCGACTGTGGGTGCAGGCTCCGGTTCAGAACGGCGCCCGTCTCATCCACTGCCAGCTCGGACCTGATTCGGGCCTGGACATGCGCCGTCTGTTGGCCGCAGCCCTGGCCCTGGGCGGTTGCCTGGGCGTGATCGGCCAGACAGAAGCAGGCTCGGCGCGCTGGGCGGCAGGCCGCGCGGCCGAGTACGACCTGGACCTGCGCCGCCTGCTGCCCCTGCTCTCATCGCTGCCCGGTGTACGGGGCGGAGGCAGCCCCGACTTCATCCAGGGCAGCGTCGATCCGACCGTCCTGCCCCTCTTGCTCGACACGCTTGCCCACTCACTTGCCGCCGCCATGACCGGCCAGACCGATGTACGAACTAGCCCCTAACATCTTTGCCGAGACGACCTACCATCACAGCAACCCCGGTTTCGTGGTCACAGCCGACGGCGTCATCTGCATCGACAGCCCGCTGATCCCGGTGGAGGCGCGGGCCTGGCGTCAGGTGATCGCCGAAACCAGCCACGACCTGCCCATCCTCTATGTCATCGTCACCGACCACCACCGCGGCCACTGTCTGGGCAGCCAATGGCTGAGCGAGACTGTCATCGCCCACGAGCAAGCCTGGCGCCACATGCGCAACTACGGCGAGAATTTCAAGCAGCGGGTGCGCGACAGCTTCAAGCGCAAACCCGATATTCGCGCCCAATTCGACGACTTGCGCATCGTCGTCCCCACCATCACCTTCATCGATAACATGACCCTGGTTCGGGGCGGGCCGGGGCGGCCAGGAGCGGCCGGCGAGGAGGGGGCGGAGCGAGATAAGATCATCCGCATTCTGCATGTGGGCGGACACACGCCCGCCACCTGTCTGGTATGGCTGCCGGTTGACCGTGTGCTGTTTGCCGGCGACATCGTCTGGATCGATCAGCACCCGTTCATGACCCAGGCCAATTCGAGCGAATGGCTGCTGGCGCTGGAGTACATCCGCCGCCTGCAACCGACTTATATCGTCCCCGGCCACGGCCCCATCTGCGACTTGTCTGCTCTTGATCGCCTGAGCGAGTACCTGAGCTTCCTGCGACAACGAGCGCTCGATCTTTTCCTGGCCGGCCGCACCAAGCAGGAGACGGCCAGCCTGCTCATCCCCGAACTCAAGCCCTGGTTCCCTATCCCGCCCGAACGCTCGCCCAAGATCGAATCGCAGATCCGCTCCGGCATCGGCCGGGTGTACGACGAGCACCGCCGCCAGCACCTGGCCAGAGCCTGAGGCGCTCGAACGGCCCATCCCCCCGGCTCCGTCTCACCAGCCATGGCCCGCGCTGTCACCGTCCCAACTCGCACGCCCGCCGACGAGTTACGTTCCCTGCTCGATCAGAGCGAGAGACTGGCCGTCGGTATGGCCGGGGCCTCGCCCGACCAGGCCCGGCAATTGTTGACCGCGCTCGATCGCATTGTCATTCTCTTTCCCGAATTGGAGGCGGCCGGGGTTGATCTACAGCCAGAGCGAGGCCGCTGGCAGGGCGTGCAGGGGGCGGTGCGACGACATCGCCGTAGCCTGCAGGCAGCCCTGAAGCCCGCCGGCGGCTTGGCGACCGCCCGCGCCCAACAGCCCACCCCCCCGCCTACCGCCAATTGGTGGTGGCAGACCGACCTCATCCTGGCTGCAGAGACGCGACGGAAAACCCTCACCTGGATGGCGGTCACAGGCGGCCTGATTCTCGCCCTCGCCCTCGGCTACTGGCTCTTCAACCGCCTCTTCCCGGTCGATCCGCTCGTCGCCGAGCTCTATCGCCTCCGCAACGAAGCGCAGCAGGCTCTGATCGAGGGCGAGCTGGCGCCGGCGTTGGCCGCCTACGAGACCGCCGCCGCCCTCAGCCCGGACGACCCCGAAACCCTGGCCTGGCTGTCGGCCCTGTACGACGCCGCCGGGCGAGACGCCGACGCTGAGGCTGCACAGGCGCAGCTACGCCCCCTACGGCCCGCTTTCGAGGTCGATTCGCTACTGGCGTCGGCCTACCTCGGCCTGCGATGGCCGGACGAGGCCAAAATCTACATCGACCAGGCCCTTGCCGCCAACCCCAGCCACGTCATTTCCCTCATCACCGCCGCCGACATCAGCCAAGCGCGCGGCGAGATTCAAGAAGCCATGACCTATCTCGAACGGGCCGACGAGGCTGCCGGCGCCCAAAGCCTCTTCCGTGAGCAGGCCGTCATCCGCGTCCGCCTTGCCCAATTACTCCAACAGCCGCTGTTGCCCACGCCGGCGGGGGAGTAATTGGAGATTGGTTATTGGTTATTGGAGATTGTGTTTTCCCCATCTGTGTCGTTCATTTCGCAATCCGCAATCCGAAACTCGCAATGCCTCATCCAGACCTCCTCACCCCCTACCCTGTCCATCTGGCCGGTGTGACGCGCTATCTGCCACGCGTCGAGATCGCCCCCGGCGTCGTCATCGCCATCCTCAACATCCTCGGCGACACCGAACTGACCGAAGCTGTGGCCGCGGCACTGGTGCAGCGCCTCCCCACCGGGGCCGAGTTCCTGGTCACGCCCGAGGCCAAGAGCATCCCGCTCTGCTACGCTATGTCGGTCAAGAGCGGCCTGCCCTACGCCGTCCTGCGCAAGAGCTTCAAGCCCTACATGCTCGGCTCCATCAGCGAAGAAGTGCTGAGCATCACCACCGGCGCGCCGCAGAAGCTGTGGTTGGATGGCAAAGACATCGCGCGGGTGCGAGGCAAGCGCGTGGTCATCGTCGATGACGTGATCTCCACCGGCGGCACCCTGCGCGGGGCCAGAAGCCTGTTGGAGCAAGCCGAGGCCGACGTGATCGCCAGCGTCGCCATCCTGACCGAAGGCGATGAATCGGCCTGGCGAGATGTGATCACCCTCGGCAACCTGCCGGTTTGGTTCGACCGCCCAGCATCGTAAATCCTGAGGCGTGAAGACCGGACGCTCCGGCTCACGCTTCACGTTTCACACCTCGCGCTCCCATGTTCGACAAACTCGACCAGATCGAAGCCAGCTACGACGCCCTCGAAGCCCGGATGGGCGACCCGGCCATTGCCGCCGATTATCAGGAAGCGGCGAAGTTGGCGCGCGAGCAGGCTGAGCTGCGGGACATCGTCGCCAGCTATCGCCAGCTGAAGCGGGTCATGCAGGAATTGGCCGACGCCCGCCAGCTGTTGGAGGCCGAGGAGGATGCTGATTTCCGGGCGCTGGCCGAAGCCGAAGTAGGCGCCCTGGAAGCCGAACAGGGGCGCGTCGAGCAGGAGCTGCGGGCTTTGCTGCTGCCGCGCGACCCGCGCGATGCCAGAAATGTGATCGTCGAAATCCGGGCCGGGACGGGCGGCGACGAAGCCGGGCTGTTTGCAGCCGACCTCTATCGCATGGTCAACCGCTATGCCGAGAAGCGAAACTGGAAGGCGGCGCTGCTTTCGAGCAGCGAAAGCGGCATTGGCGGCTTCAAGGAAGTGATCTTCGAGGTGCGCGGGGAGGGCGCCTACAGCCGGTTGAAGTACGAATCGGGGGTTCATCGCGTGCAGCGTGTGCCCGAAACCGAGTCGCAAGGCCGCATCCACACCTCCACCGCCACCATGGCCGTGCTGCCCGAGGCCGACGAGGTGGAGGTGAACATCGCCCCTGAAGAGATTCGCATCGATGTTTTTCGCGCTACCGGCCCCGGCGGCCAGAGTGTGAACACGACCGACAGCGCTGTGCGCATCACCCATCTGCCCACCGGCCTGGTGGTGCAATGTCAGGACGAAAAAAGCCAGCTCCAAAACCGCCAGCGCGCCCTGACCATCCTGCGCGCCCGGCTGTACGATGCCGAAATGCAGCGCCAGCACGAGGCCATCAGCGCCGACCGGCGGGCGCAGGTCGGCTCGGCCGAGCGCAGCGAGAAAATCCGCACCTACAACTTCCCCCAAAACCGCGTCACCGACCACCGCGTGGGCGTGAGCATCTACAATCTGCCGGCGGTGTTGGATGGCGATCTCGACGTCTTCATCGACGAGTTGGCCGCCGCCGATCAGTCGGCGCGGCTGCAGGTGGGGGAGTAGGAAGTAGGGAGTATGGAGTATGGAGTAGGGAGTAGCAGGGAGGTTAGGACTGAGCTGGCGGCGGCGACAAAGGTTTTGGCCGGAGCCGGGATCGATGGCGCCCGGCTCGATGCTGAAGTGTTGCTGGCTCATGTCTTGCGGGTGGAACGCTCCTTCCTCCTCAGCCACCCCACCCTGCCGCTCAGCCTCGCCCAGGCCGCCCTCTATGCTGGCCTGATCCGCCGTCGCGCCGCTCGCGAGCCGCTGGCCTATCTAAGCGGACGCCGCTGGTTCTACGGCCTGGAGTTTCTGGTCACATCGGCCGTGCTCATCCCTCGGCCCGAGACCGAACTGCTGGTCGAGATGGCGCTGGCCTGGCTTGCAGGGCGGCCGGAGGGGGCGACGGTGGTCGATGTCGGGACGGGCAGCGGGGCCATTGCCGTCGCCCTGGCCGTCCACACACCATCCCGGGTGCGCATTCTTGCCAGCGATAGCTCGGCGGCGGCGCTGGCGGTGGCGCAGGAAAACGCCCGCCAGCATTGCCCCGGCCGCATCACCTTTCTCTCCGGCGATCTGCTGACCCCGCTCAGCGAGCCGGTCGATCTGATCGTGGCCAATCTGCCGTATGTCGCCGAAGCCAAACGCGACGATCTCATGCCCGAAGTGCGCGACCACGAGCCGGCCGCGGCGCTGTTTGGCGGCGAGGATGGCCTGGCCGTGATCGAACGGCTACTTTTGCAGGCCCCTGCCCATCTGCGGCCCGGCGGCGGCGTCATGTTGGAGATTGGCGCTGGCCAGGGCGAGGCGGCCCGCCTGCTGGCCGGCCGCCTGCTGGCGGGCCGCCATTTCCCCGCCGCCCGCATCGCCATCCATCCCGACCTCGCCGGCCTCGACCGGGTATTGGTCATCACCCCACCCGCCCCCTGAACCCATGCCCATCCGCCTCCTCGCCTGCGATCTCGACGGCACCCTGGCCGACCATCACGGCCATATCAGCGACGAAGCCGTGGCCGCACTCGACCGCGCCCGCGCCGAGGGCATCCTCCTCGTCGTTGCCACCGGCCGCCTGCCCTTTGTCATCGGCCCGTTTCTTGACCGGCTGGACGTGAGCGCCGAGCCGTTCATCACCGCTCAGGGCGCCCTCATCGGCCACCGCGATGGCCGCATCCTCCGCCGACTGACGCTCGACGCCGCCATTGCCCGCGAGGCCGCCGCCATCGCCCGGGCTTGGGGCGCAGGCATGGCCTTTTTCCACGAAGATCAGATCATCGTCGATGGCTACGCCTTTCCGCCGGCGCAGTACGAGGCCTGGTTTGGGCAGCACGGCCGGCTGGAGGCGGCGGCGGCGGCGCATCTGGATGGCGACCTGATCAAGTTCATGGCCATCCATCCCGATGTCGAGGCCGTCCCGGCGCTGGTCGATGGCTTACGGGCGGCGCTCGGCCCCCGCGCCGAGATCACCCGCTCGTGGCATCATTTCGTCGAGGGCACCACGCCCGGCGCCGACAAAGGCGCGGCCCTGGCCTGGCTGTGCGCCCGGCTTGGGGTTGCCAGAGATGAAGTTCTGGCCTTGGGCGACGGCGGCAACGATGTGACCATGCTGCGCTGGGCCGGGCAGTCGGCTGCCCCGGCCAATGGCGACCCGGCCGCCCTTGCCGTCGCCGGCTGGGTGGCGCCGCCGCTGCTGCCGGGAACATCCCCCCATCCAGCGGCGGCCAGCCTGGCGCATTTCTTGGCCTGGTAGGAGGCTGCAAATGACCTGGCAAACCTGGCTACTCTTGTTGGGCGCTATCATCACCGAGGTGATCGGTACGGCGGCGCTCCGTTTCACCACTGGCTTTACGAAATGGCTGCCGCTGGCCGTGGTCGTCGCCGGCTACGCCGCTTCGTTCTACCTGCTGGCGCTGGTGCTCAAACACGATGTGCCCATCGGCATCATCTATGCCATCTGGTCGGGGATCGGCACGGTGGGGATCACGCTGGTGGGGGTGATCTTGTGGCGCGAGCACCTGAGTCTGGGGGCGGTGATCGGCGTCGCCCTGGTGATCGGCGGGGTGGCGCTGATCAATTTGAGCAGCCAGTCGCACTGACGAATGCTCATGCACACGCCAGAAACGAGCGATAGTGTTGGACGGCGTGCAGTGCGGGGGCCTGATCATAGGCTTCGGGGCTGAACTCATCCCGCACTTCGCCGGCATCGAAGTCCGACCACCAGTACATGGCCTTGCGGCGGGGCCAGTAACAGTCAACAATCAACAGTCAACAATCACCATGCCCACCCGCACACCACGCCCACTCATCGTCCTTTGTGAGGCGGCTGTCTTCGTCGCCCTGCTGGCGCTGGCCGCCTGCGCACCGGGCGGATGGCTGCCCGTTCCGCCGGCGCCGCTCGCCCCAACGACGGCGCCCCCTGCGGCCACGGCCACACCGGCTGCAGCCACATCATCACCAACCATGACGCCTGCCACGACCGACCGCTGGTGCGAAATCAACTTGTGGACGCCCTATCCCTTCACCACGCCGCTGCCTCCCTTTACAGCCACGCCCATCGACGGCCTCTATGCCTATTTCGACACGGTGCATGCGGCCAGCCGCACCCCCTGCCGTCGTTGCCCGCCCTATCCGCCCCTGGCCGGCGTCTGGATGCTGAAGCTGGACAAAGGCATCTTCCGCGTCTTCCATCCCAACACCGGCTGGCGCACGCTCGGCTCGTTCGCGGTCGATGGCGAGCGCGTGACCTTCTTCAATGACCCCAACTGCCATCTGGCGGTGGGCGTCTTTGGCTGGCAGGCGGTCGAGGGCGGCCTGAGCATGCAATTGGTGCAGGATGACTGCGAGCTGGGCACCCGCGCCACGCTGTTCACGGGCGGCCTCTGGCAGAGTTGTCAGCCCCCCAACCAGGAGGCGGCCGTCAGCGGGCACTGGCCGACGCCGCCCGGCTGCGAATGAAGCCCTCGACCGAGCGCCTCGACGCCCTGGCCGCCGACCTGCGCAAACACAGCAGCGTCAGGCTCCATCGCGACCTGTCCACGCGTCTGCTCTATAGCACCGACGCCTCCAACTACCAGATCATGCCGCTGGCCGTCGTCCTGCCCAAGCACGATGACGACGTCCTGGCCACGGTCGAAGCCGGCATCGGCCTCGATCTGCCCATCCTCGCCCGCGGGGGCGGCTCCAGCCTGGCGGGGCAGGCCGTGGGCGAGGCGGTCATCATCGACTTCAGCCGCTGGCTCAACGACCTGGTGCGGGTGGATGGCGGCCGGCGTCGCGCCCTCGTCCAGCCGGGCATCACCCTGGATGCGCTCAACCGCCGCCTGGCCGCCTACGGCCTCATGGTCGGCCCCGACCCGGCCAGCGCCGACCGCGCCACCCTGGGCGGCGTCATCGCCAACAACAGCACCGGCGCCCACTCCATCCTCTACGGCATGATGTCCGATCATGTCGTCAGCCTGCGGGCGGTGCTGGCCGATGGCCGCGAGACCCGACTGGCGCCGATCCCCTGGCCCCAGGCCCGCACCCTGGCCGCCGGCCAAGACTTCGAGGCCGGCCTCTATCGCCGCCTCATCGACCTGGTGCAGATCAACGCCGGGCTGATCGACGCCCACTTCCCGCCCTACTGGCGGCGCTCCGGCGGCTACAACCTCAATCTGTTGCGCCGCCAGCTCGACGCCAACGAACTCAACCTGGCCCCGATGCTGGTGGGGAGCGAGGGAACGCTCGGCGTCATCCTGGAGGCGGAGATCAACCTCGTCCCCGCCCCCCGCCACAAAGCCCTTGCCATCCTCCACTACCCCAGCGCCGCCGCCGCCTTTGGCGCTGTCCCCGGCCTGCTGGAGTTGCATCCTGCCGCCATCGAACTGCTCGACGGGGTGCTCATCGGCCTGACCCGCGCCAGCCCGGCCTGGAGCAAGCGCCTGACTTTCATCGAAGGCAACCCGGCCGCCGTCTACATCGTCGAATTCGCCGCCAACGACGAGCGCCTGCTGGACGCGCAACTGGCGGCGCTCGAACGCTACTGGCGTCGACATGGCAGCGGGCAACCGCTGGTCCCCATCCGCGAGCGGGCGGGCCAGGCCAACGTCTGGCAAGTGCGCAAGGCTGGGCTGGGTCTGCTGGCCTCGATGCGCGGTGACGCCAAACCCACACCCGGCATCGAGGACGCCGCCGTGCCGGTCGAGCAGCTAGCCGGTTACATGGCCGAGCTTGGCCTCCTGTTGGATGGCCGCGGCGTCGCCTCGGCCATGTATGCCCATGCCTCGGCCGGCTGCCTGCACGTGCGCCCCATCCTCAACCTGAAGACCGCAGCGGGCGTGCAAACGCTGGTGGAACTGACAAGCGAGGTCGCAGCCCTGGCCAAACGTTTTGGCGGCGTCCCCAGCAGCGAGCACGGCGACGGCCTCGCCCGCTCCTATCTCAACCCCGCCTTCTTCGGCCCGGACATCTACGCCCTCCTCCGCCAGATCAAGGCCATCTTCGACCCGCACAACCTCTTCAACCCCGGCAAGATCATCGCCGGTCCCCCGCCCGACCACAACCTGCGCTTTGGCCCGAACTATCAGACCATTGCCCTGCAACCAAGCTGGGACTGGAGCGCGGATGGCGGCTTCGACCGGGCGGTAGAGATGTGCAATGGCGCCGCCATCTGCCGCAAACTCGATGCCGGAACCATGTGCCCCTCGTTCATGGCCCTGCGCGACGAGAGGCACAGCACCCGCGGCCGGGCCAACCTGCTGCGCGCGGCCCTCAGCGGCCGTCTCCCCGGCGGCCTGGCCGACCCGGCCCTGGTCGAGGCCCTGGACGCCTGCCTGGGCTGCAAAGCCTGCAAGAGCGAATGCCCCTCCAGCGTCGATATGACCCGCCTGAAGGCCGAGGTCTACGCCCAGAACTACGAACAGAAAGGGATGCGACCGCCCCTGGCGGCTCTGGTTTTTGGCCACATCGACCGCCTGAGCGCCGCCGCCGGCTTTTTCCCGCCCCTTGCCAACTTCACCCTTGCCTTTCCGCCCACCCGCTGGCTGCTCCGCCGCAGCCTCGGCCTCCACCCTTCCCGCTCGCTGCCTCGCTTCCACCGCCCCTTTTCGCAGCGGCCCGAAGCCAGAGAACAGGCCAGGCGCCCGGTTTCCCACCCCGTCGCCTTTTTCGCCGATACCTTCACCGAATTCAACGAGCCAGAGCAAGGACTGGCCGCATTGCGCCTCCTGAAGAGCGCCGGTTTCGCCGTGCAGGTGGCGAGGCGACGTTGTTGTGGCCGGCCGCTGCTCAGCCAGGGGTTGGTGGAGCAAGCCAAAGGCCGGGCGCGGGCCGTGGTGGCGTCCCTCTTGCCCTTCGCCCGCGCCGGCGTCCCCATCGTCGGCCTGGAACCGAGCTGCATCCTCACCATCCGCGACGACTATCCCGGCCTCATCCCCGGCCCCGAAACCGCAGCCGTGGCGGCGGGCGTCTGGCTTCTGGACGAATTTCTGGCCCAGGAACTGGTTGCAGGCAGATTGCAGTGGTCGCCCAAACCCCGACGCCAGCGTTTTCTCGTCCACGGCCACTGCCACCAGAAGGCGCTGGCCGGCATCGAACCCACCCTGGCTGTGCTCAACGCCATCCCCGGCGCCCAGGCCGAAGCGATCGAGGCAGGGTGCTGTGGCATGGCCGGGGCCTTCGGCTATACTGCCAACCATTACGACCTCAGCCTGACCATCGCCAACGACCGCCTGCTCCCGGCCCTGCGCGCCAACCCAGGCGCCGTACTGGTGGCCAACGGCTTCTCCTGCCGCCATCAGATCCACGACCTCACTGCCCGCCCCGCCTTCCACCTCGCCCGCATTTTGGGCGCGGATGAACACGGATGACACGGATTTATGTGACATGATTGGTGGCAAGTGGCAGGTGGCAAGTGCCAGGTGTCAAGTAACACCTGCCGCCTGCGACCCGCCCCCGCTCCTTGTCTACCGGTTTCCTTGCCTACTCATCTACATCCACCCCGATGAATGCCATCGAAGTCCAGGCCCTGCGCTGCGTCTACCAGGCCAAGACGGGCATCCTCCGCCGCGCGGCCAAGGAAGTCGTGGCGGTGGAGGGCGTCAGTTTTGCCGTCGCGCAGGGCGAGTTGCTTGGCTTGCTCGGTCCCAACGGCGCCGGCAAAACGACCACGATCAAGATGCTGACCACGTTGCTGATCCCGACCAGCGGCGCCGCAACCATCCTCGGCTTTGATCTGGTCAAGCAGGCCGAGAAGGTGCGCCCGCTATCTCCTGGCCCCCTACTGGGCTGCCCGCGCCCTCCACGCCACCTCCAGCGGCCAGACTTCGCTGGCCGACGCCGATCTCAGTTGGGCCATCCTCAGCGCCCTCAGCCTGATCTACCTCGCGCTTTCGCGCTGGCTATTCCTCCGGATGCTTCATAAAGCCCGCGTCGAGGCGACGTTGGGGGCGATGTGAGCGAGATCGAGGTGTGATTCGTACAACTGTTCGATTTCGAGTATACTTGGGTACATCTTACTTGGGGTCAGAATTCTATGTCTCAAGAGAGCGACCTGCCGTTCGGGAGCGAGTTCTCTCCCAGCCAAATCGACTTATCCGAAATCCTGGAAATTGTCGAAACGTACTCGGGGGATGTGCAGGCGTTGCAGGACGCGATCCAGGCTCGCTATTTCAGCGCACACGGCGGTGGAAGCGCCCGCAATCAGAAGACCCTGGCGATGAACTGCCGGCTGGGGATGAAGGCATACGGCATCATCGACGAGACAGCCACGATCACAGCCTTTGGACGCAGGCTCTATCGAATCAGAGAGAATGGGCCGGCCTTGTACACCCTTCTGGCCAGACACATCCTGCTGCACTTGAAGGGCATGACGTTGGTGCAATGCATTCAAGATATGACGGCGGCCGGCGAGGAAGTCAATTTGACGACGCTGCGCCAGGCTTTGGCCGAGCGCGGCATCCACTATCCGGCGGGTGGCAAACATCCCAGTATGATGCGTTTGTGGCTTGTCAAAGCAGGCGTGTTTGTGGGCGCTCGTTGGCAGGTGGACAACCTGAGATTGAAAGAAGTGCTGGGCATCAACCCAGCCGACTTCGACACCCTTGCCCCTCTGACAGCCGCACAACGTTGTTTCTTGCTGGCGCTGGCCAATACAGGCCTCAGCACGCCGCAGCCGGCGAATGAGATTGCCCGGCTCGCTGCGGCAACTTATGGCGTTCGCTTCCCCGAGAAGAGCTTGCCCAAACTCGTGCTCAACGCCCTGGTCGAGGCTGGATACATTACCGCCACGAAGACGACCGAAGGTCGCGGGGCGAAACCCTTCCTGGTGTCACCCACCGAAAAACTGGTCCACGATGTGGTCGAGCCGCTGCTAGAACAGATGAAGTCGCAGACGGATATGAAGCTGGTTCAGTTGATGCGCAAACCGCTTGCCGACGTCCTCGCCGAGCTTGACGCCCAAGACCGGTATATCGCTGGATTGGCGCTCGAAGCTCCTCCATCGTCATGGTCGATCGACGCGACCTCGATCTGATCCGAAACAAGCCAGTGCACATCGTCGACGCGTTCAACCGCGAAGCAAGTCATGCGATGACTCTCAAGAAGCTGGAAATTTAGCGAGGAAGTCATGAGCGCCGAACACACGTCTACAGCTACCCTTTTCCTCGAAACCAGCCTCGGAAAAATCTATCAGGGCGATTCACTCCGCTTTCTCGCTGATCTGGAACCTGCCAATGCCGATCTGATCATAACCAGCCCTCCCTTCGGTTTGGTCAGGAAGAAAGAATATGGCAATGTCGAAGCCAACCAGTATCTAGACTGGTTCAAACCCTTTGCTGCACAATTTCACCGTGTGCTGAAGGAAACGGGCAGTCTTGTGATCGACATCGGCGGGGCCTGGAATCCGGGAACGCCGACGCGCAGCCTCTATCACTTCAAGCTGCTGATCATGCTTTGTGAGGAATTCGGCTTTCATCTCGCCCAGGATTTCTACTGGTGGAATCCTTCCAGGCTGCCCACGCCCGCCGAATGGGTGACAGTACGCCACATTCGCGTCAAAGACGCCATTGATACCGTTTGGTGGCTTTCCAAGACCCCCCTGGCCCAAGGCGAGCAATCGGCGTGTGCTGCAACCCTACAGCAACAGTATGCAAGAACTGCTCAAAAAGGGCTATCGAGCCAAAAAACGCCCCTCCGGCCACGACATCAGCGATAAATTCGCGGTGGACAACGGCGCTGCTATCCCTCCCAACCTGATCGCCATTCCAAATACCGAGAGCAACAGCCACTACCTCCGCTATTGTCAGGAACGAGCCATCACACCTCACCCCGCCCGCTACCCTGCCGCCCTGCCCGAATACTTCATTCGTATGCTGACCGATAAAGGCGACCTGGTGTTCGATCCATTTGCCGGCAGCTGCGTCACCGGCGAAGTCGGCGAACGGCTTCAGCGACGCTGGTTGTGCGTTGAACTGGTCGAAGAGTACTTGCTCGGCGCCCGCGGTCGATTCGAACAAACTGGCATTCCCGAACCGGAGATCAAAACCGCAAGCGATGGGGATGACAACTATTATCGCATGCCGCACCCTGGCATCCTCTGGAACGGCGCCACGGAGACGCCATTGGCTGCCGATGGCGGCAAGGCGCGGCATTTTTCCGGCGATCCGGCCAGAAGCGGCAGCCGGACGACGCCAGCACATGCTCCTCCAAGTCGCTCCTCCGCTCCCCTTCTCGACCTGCTTCGAGAGCAAACGTCTGATGCCTGATCAGTTCACTCATCATCTCATCTTGCCCCGCCTCTCCGCCTCCCTCCGCATCTTCTTCTCCGGCGCCTGGCTCTCCCACAGACGCGGGTGAGAACGGCAGCGGCGGAGCCTCATGCTGCCGCAGTGAGCGGCCGAATGCGGAACAATTCATCACTATGGCGCTGTTTGGATTCCCACAGGTCTCTTGCATGTTGCGCATTCAACCAGAATTCGGGAGAATTTCCGAAGAGGCGCGACAAACGTAGCGCCATCAACGGCGTCATGGAGCGCTCCTCTCTCAACAGTTCGTGAATCGTCTGCCGCGACACGCCCAGTTCCGCTGCCAGCGCACTGGCCGATAGCCCGTAGTCCGGCATGAAATCCTCGCGCAGCATCGCGCCAGGATGTGTTGGTGGAATTTGACGAGGCTCGTTATTTGCGAATGACATGGCTTTCTCCTCAATGATAATCGGTGACTTCGACATCGAAAGCGTCGCCGTCCACGAAACGAAAGCAAATGCGCCACTGATCATTGATGGCGATCGACCACTGGCCTTCTCGGTCTCCCTTCAAGGCGTGCAAGCGGTTGCTCGGCGGTACTTTGAGATCATTCAAGTTCTGTGCCAGATCGATGTACTCCAGCCTTCGCAGCGCCAGCTTCGCCAAATCTGGCGGCAGCCGCTTTGACTTGCCGCTGACATACAGCCGCTGCGTTTCTCTGTCAGCGAACGTCTGAATCATAGCCGAATGGTAATCCGTCACGTGACACCTGTCAATCCCCTCGCCCACCCTTTCCATGCCCAACCTCTCCGCCCCCCTCCGCATCTTCTTCTCCGGCGCCTGGCTCTCCTACATCAGCCTGTTTCGCAGGGCGCGGCCGGCTTCGGGCTGTTCAGCTGGTTCGAGACCATCGCCAAGCGAGTGACTTCAGCCAAGCCAAAAATCGATCAAACTATGGTCGCCCGCAAAGACCTGCGCCAAATCAACCCCTACCTGTACGAGATTGCCTGTGAATTTCGCCAGGATATGCGCGTCCCCGCCCGCATCTACGCCGACGAAGCCATCTTGCAGGCGGCCCTGCGCGACCAATCCATCGACCAATTGGTCAACACCGCCACCCTGCCCGGCATCGTCCAATATGCCCTGGCCATGCCCGACATCCACCAGGGCTACGGTTTCTCCATCGGCGGCGTGGTGGCCACCCGCGCCGATGACGGCGTCATCTCGCCCGGCGGGGTGGGTTATGACATCAATTGCGGCGTCCGGCTGCTGGCCTCGGACATGGAGGAGGGCGAAGTGCGGCCTTACATGGAAGATCTGGCCACCGCCCTCTCCCAAAAAATCCCCAGCGGCGTCGGCGTCGGGGGCTTCATCCGCCTCAGCGACCAGGAGATGGAGCAAGTGCTGGAAACCGGGGCGCGCTGGACGCTGAAGCGAGGCATGGCGCGCAAAGAGGACCTCATCCACACCGAAGAAGAAGGCTCGATGCCCGGCGCTCGCGCCGACAAAGTCAGCCGCGAGGCCAAGAAACGCGGCCGGGATCAACTCGGCACCCTGGGCGCAGGCAATCACTTTGCCGAGATCGATGTCGTCGATGAGATTTTCGACCAGGAACTGGCCCGCGCCTTTGGCCTCTTCCCCGGCCAGGTCGTGCTGCAAATCCATTGTGGCTCGCGCGGGCTGGGACACCAGGTCTGTACCGATTATGTCAACACCTTCCAGGCCGTCGTCAAACACTACGGCATCGTCCTGCCCGACCGCCAGCTGGTGTGCGCGCCGGTGAAATCGGCCGAAGGGCAAGATTACATCGCCGCCATGGCTGCCGCCGCCAACTTTGCCTGGGCCAATCGCCAGGCCCTCAGCCACCAGGCCCGGCAGGCATTCGCCGATGTGTTGGCCGGCAAAGTACGCGGCTACGACCTGCGCCTGGTCTACGACATCGCCCACAACATGGCCAAGCTGGAGACGCACGAGGTGGAGGGCCGCAACCTGCGGGTCTGCGTCCATCGCAAGGGCGCCACCCGCGCCTTTGGCCCTGGCAGCCCTGTCCTCCCGCCCGACTATCGCCAGGCCGGGCAGCCGGTGTTTGCGCCGGGCAGCATGGGCACGGCCAGCTATGTGCTGGCTGGCACCGAAGGCTCGATGCGCCAGACCTTTGGCTCCACCTGCCACGGCGCCGGCCGCCAGATGAGCCGCGCCGCCGCCAAGAAACAGGTGCAGGGCGGCAGGCTGAAGCACGAACTGGAAGAGGGCGGGGTGGTGGTGCGCGCCGGCAGCCTGGCCGGGCTGGCCGAAGAGGCCCCCATCGCCTACAAGGACGTGAGCCGGGTGGTGGATGTCGTTCACAACGCCGGCATCGCCCGCAAAGTGGCCCGGCTGCGGCCGATCGGCGTCGTCAAAGGCTGAACGAGCGTGTTAGCAGCGCTGGCCCTGGCCCTGCTGCTCCTGTCCGGGCCGGGTGAAACGGCCGGGAGCATAGTTGCACCTGTGATTCCGGGCCAGGTGCTGGTGGCTGTCGCTCCGGCCGAGGTGACGGCAGCGCCGTCTCTGGCCCTCAGAGCCTCGCCCATCGATGGCGTCTTTGTCGTCGCCGTCCCTTTGGGCCACGAGAGGGCCTGGGCCGAACGATTGGCCGGGCAGCCGGGTGTGCGCTGGGCCGAGCCGAACTATCGGGTGCAGGCGTTGGGCCAGCCAAATGACCCGCTCTGGCCGCAGCAGTGGTGGCAGGCCGCCATCGCGACGGCGGTCGCCTGGCAGATTTCCCACGGCGACCCGGCGACGGTGGTGGCTGTGGCCGATACCGGCGTCGATCTCGACCACCCTGACCTCGGCCGGCTGTGGATCAACCCCGGCGAAATCGCCGCCAACGGCCTGGACGACGATGGCAACGGCAAAATCGATGACCTTCATGGCTGGCACTGGTTTGTGGCCGGGGATGGCTCGCTACATGAGGATGCCGACATCCAAATCCCGACCGAGAACGACCCCGTTCCCACCACCACCGCCTTTCATGGCATGCATGTGGCCGGGATCATCAATGCCGCCGCCGACAATGGCCGCGGGGTGGCAGGCGTGGCCCGCGGCCCACAGATCATGCCGCTGCGTGTGTTGGATCAATTCGGCCTGGGCAGCATGGCGCAGGTGGCTGCGGCCGTGCGCTATGCCGCCGACAACGGCGCCACGGTCATCAACCTCAGCCTGGGCGGGCCGGCGAATTCGCAAGTGTTGGCCGAGGCGGTGGCCGCAGCCACGGCAGCCGGGGTCAGCATCGTTGCCGCGACCGGAAACGCGGCCGGCCCGGTCTACTATCCTGCCGCCCTGCCCCAGGTCATTGCCGTGGGCGGCGTGGCCGCGGATGACAGCCTCTACACCCGCTCGAATCGCGGCCCAGAGGTCGATCTCGTCGCCCCGGCCGTAAACATCCTCAGCACCTGGGCCTCGTCCAAGCGGGGGGGCTATCACACCCTGACCGGGACCTCGATGGCCGCGCCCCAGGCAGCCGCGGCCCTGACCCTGCTGATGGGCCTGCGCCCGGCCGCCTCGACCGAACAACTGCGCCGGTGGCTCTATGAGACCGCGTTCGACCTGGGCCAGCCGGGACGCGATGAGCAGTTCGGCTGGGGTCGCTTGCGGCTGGATCAGGCCGTGAATGCGGCCGCTTTCGGGCTGGCGCTCTCGGTGCGCGCCAATGCACCCGCGGCAGCGCCCGGCGCGATGGTGGGGCTGCGGGCCGAGGTGCGGGACGAGGCCGGGGCATTGGTGGGCGGTGGAGTGCCGATCACCCTCACCTGGCCGGGCGAATCCCGGCTGGTTCTGAGCGATGGCGGCGTGGCGCAGGCCGAGGCGCGGCTGCCGTCCGAGCTGCAAGCCGGCGAGACCATCACCCTCACCGCCGCCTGGAACGGGCAGGTGGCTACGGCCGCCGTTCGCATCGACCCGCCCCCCACCCGGACCCCCACACCTTCGCCCGACCCCACGCCTACGCCCACCCCCGCGCCTGGTTTCCGGTTCTATTTGCCGCTGCTGTCAATCGGCGATCACGCCCCGGTTTTCACTTCTGGGCCGGCTGCGGACAGATGACGCCGCCGCCGCGCTCGCTCATGTGTACTTCGTAGATCTGGCCGCCCGCCTCTACCACGGCCAGATAGCCGGGCGTTGGTACGGGGCGACGGCTGCTGCTCGGCCCACAGCCCAGGCTGGCATCTGGCCAGACGACGGCCTTGACGCCGCGCACGCTGACTTCAGTCCGTGCGATTTTGAGGAAGCGAGCGGCGATGCGTTGGGCGGCGCTTTTCGCTCGTTGCAGCTCGGCTTCAGAGGTGGCCGGGGCCACCGGCTGGCCGATGGTTTCGGGCTGAGGTTCGGCGGGGGTAGGATCGTCGCGCGGGGGGATGGCCGCGCCGACGGGCGAGGGGATGGCCGCCGGAGTTGGCAAGAGGGTGGGGGTCACAACCTCCACTGCCGCCGGGATGGGCTGGCAACCTGCCAGCACACCCAGAATCAGGGCAAGGGTCGCTAGTCGCACAGTAGCCGCCCACAGATGGGGCACGGGGTCAGGGCGTCGCCGTGGGCCTGCTGGCGAACGGCGGTGGGCAGGCTGGCGCCGCAGCCGCCGCAATTGCCGGCCTGCACCCTGGCCACGGCCAGCCCACTGTGTTTCTGGCGCAAATCCTCGTAGCGTCTGAGCTGGTCGGGGGACAGTTTGCCGGCGGTGGCCTCGCGCTGGCTCTTGGTCTGGCGGGCGTTGGCAATCAGCGCCGCCCGCTCGCTCTGGAGCTCCCTTTCTTGCTGTTGCCAGGCGGCCGCTTGCAAGCGCAGCGTCTCTTCCGCCCGTTGCAGATTGTTCTCGGCCTGCTCCAATTCGAGAATGGCCTCGAACGCCCCCTCTTCCATGCGCGCCAACTGTCGCTTGAGCATGTCTACATTCTGTTGCAGCGCCACCTGTTCCCGCGCATCCCTCCCCTTGCCGCCGTACAGCTGCTTCTCTTGCGCCTTGATGCGCGCTTGCTGATCGACCACGGCGCTTTCCCGCTGCCGGCGCTCCCGTCGCCAATGCTCGGCGTTGGTTACGGCCTGATCTCTTGCTGCTCGTCCTGCCCGCAATGCTTCTGGCTCCTGTAAGGCCGTCTGAAGCTCGGCATAGCGATGCCGGTCGGCGTCGAGGGTGGTGTCGATGGTCTGGAGGGCGGCTAACTGGTCGATCGGACGCATCCTGGCGCTCCCTGAGTCAGATAAAAAGTCCCACGCGAAGACGATGAGCATTGTAGCATGGTCATCGTCGCCTGCCTAGCGGTCGGGGTCGTGCATCTCAGTGGGCTGAGAGTGCCCTTGGGGTTGAACATCCAGACGGCTCGAGAGTGTGATCACTCCCCTTCGCAAGCCAGATCACGTTTGACGCCACTATCACTGTATGCTATCATCCCTGTTATCGTTCACGGAAAGGCAATCATTCCGGGAATGAGACCCGAAGCATCCGCAAGGAGTTGCCATGAACGGAAACAACACCCGGTTTTCCCTGCGAGTCGAGCATGTCTCCAAGGCCTTCCCCGGCGTGCAGGCGTTGGCGAATGTCAGCCTGGAGGTGAACGGCGGGGAAGTGTTGGGGCTGGTAGGAGAGAACGGCGCCGGCAAATCGACGCTGATCCAGATTCTGTCGGGCGCGCTCATACCCGATAACGGCAGGGTGCTGATCGACGGCAAGGAAATGACTTTCCGGCACCCGCGCGAGGCTGAGGCGGCAGGGGTCAGCCCGGTGTATCAGGAGCTGAGCCTGGTGAACAACCTGAGCGTGGCCGAGAATATCTTCGCCGGGCGACAACCCACCGGTGCGGCGGGGTTGATCGATGTGGGGGCCATGAATCAGGCGGCGCAGGAGCTGCTGTCGCAATTTCAGGTTGATTTCAGCCCCGCGACCAAAGTGAGCAATCTGTCCTTGGGTAATCAGCAACTGGTCGAGATCGTCAAGGCCATGTCCCGCAATGCCCATCTGCTCATCCTCGATGAGCCGACCTCGTCGCTTTCGTTGCAGGAGGCGGGGCTGTTGTTCGAGCGGCTGCGGCAGCTCAAGCAGCAGGGGCTGGCGATCATCTTCGTCTCGCACCACCTGGAAGAGGTGTTCGAGGTCTGCGATTGCATCAGTGTGTTGCGCGATGGCAAGTATGTGGGCACGGTCAAGGCGGCAGAGTCGAGCGAGCACGAGATCGTGAGCATGATGGTGGGCCGCGATATCGGCGAGTTGCAGCGCCAGGACGAGACGGCGGGGGCAGTGGCGCTGGAAGTAGCCGGCCTGACCCGCAAGGGCGTATTCGAGGATGTCAGCTTTGCCGTGCATGCGGGCGAGGTGCTGACTTTCTTCGGGCTGGTGGGGGCGGGACGCAGCGAGGTGGCGCGGGCCATCGTGGGCATGGATGTCGCCACCGGCGGCGCAATCAGGGTCAAAGGCAGACAGACACGGCCCGCCCACCCTTCCGACGCCATCAACCTGGGGCTGGCCTATCTTTCGGAGGACCGCAAGCGCGAGGGGTTGTATCTGGACAAGACGATCAAAGAAAACTTCCTGGTCACCAACCTGCGGCGGGTGTCGCCGGGCGGCTGGCTGAGGTGGCGGGCGCTGCACGAACTGGCTGCAAAGTACGCTCGGCTGCTGGATGTGCGCACGCCCAGTCTCGATCAACGGCTGCGGAATCTGTCGGGCGGCAACCAGCAGAAGGTGATGCTGGGGATGTGGCTGGCTACCGAGCCGGATGTGCTGATCGTGGACGAACCGACGCGCGGCATCGATGTGGGTACCAAGCAGGAGATTCACCGCCAATTGCGCCAATTGGCCGCCGCGGGCAAGGCAGTCATGGCGATTTCGTCCGATTTGCCTGAGACGCTGATCATCAGCGACCGCATCGCCGTCATGCGCAAGGGCCGGCTGGTGGGCATCATTCCCCAGGCCGAGGCCAGCGAAGAGCGGATCATGCAGATGGCGGCCGGTGTGGGGACGTGATGTCGGATGGAGTGAGGTTGTAGCGATTGATGATCTTGGTTGATTGTGGACGGAATGATCACGAATGGCACGAATGGACGAATGACACGAATTCTCGATACGCAATACAGAATAGACCCCTAAACGAACAATTCCCTTCCGAAAAAACACGGAGAGCAAAACATGACGACTTCAGAAACCACCATGCAGGTATCGACAAAACCATCGCTCGGTCGGCGCCTGGTCGAGCAGCGCGAGATCAGCATTTTTTTGGTCGTACTTTTCGGGGCGATCCTGCTGTCGTTGCTCTCGAAGAATTTTCTGAATCCGGCCAACCTCAGGACACTCGTGCTGGGGCTGTCGTTCGACGCCATCGTAGCTGTGGGCATGACGGTGCTGATGGTGTCGGGGGGCTTCGATCTCTCGGTCGGTTCGGTGCTGGCCTTGGCCGGCGCGGTGGCGGGCTATGGCATCGTGTTGCTCAAGCTGCCCGTGCCGGTGGGCATCGCCGCTGGTCTGCTCACGGGTGTGTTGGTAGGGCTGATCAACGGTCTACTCGTCTCCAAAGTGCGGGTGAACCCCCTCATCGCCACGCTGGGCATGATGCAGATCGCCCGTGGGGCGGTGTTCTTGCTGACGTCCGGCCTCGGCATCCCCAACTTGCCCGATTCGTTCAACCAGATGGCGCAGGGCAAGGCGCTGGGCTTCCAGTATCCGGTCTATTTCATGCTGGTCATTGTCATCGTCGGCGACCTGTTGCTGCGGCGCTCGCGTTTCTTCCGCCAGAGCTATTTCGTGGGCGGGAACGAGCGCAGCGCCCGGCTTTCGGGCATTCGCGTCGGCCAGGTTCAGATCAGCAACTACATCATCACCGGCTTGATGGCGGCGGTGGCGGGCTTGCTGCTGACGGCGCGCATGGGCACAGCTTCGGTGTCGGCGGGCCTGGGCGTCGAGCTGCGGGTGGTGTCGGCGGTCGTCATCGGCGGGGCCAGCCTGGCCGGCGGCGAAGGCACGGTGCTCGGTTCCATCTTTGGCGTAGCCCTGATGGCTTTGATCAACAATGGTCTCAATCTGCTGGGCGTCAACCCGTATTGGCAAAACATCGTCATCGGCGCCGTGCTGGTGATCGCTGTCGCCGCCGATGCGCTCAGCCGTCGCAATCGGGCATGAAGTCGCAAGTGGCAGGTCGCAAGTGGCAGGTCGCAGGTGGCAGGTCGCAAGCTTGTCCTTTTCGTTGCCCGCAAGTCAGGCTCTGAGTGAAACGGAGGATCGCCGATCAAAAACAACTTTCCACCTGCCACCCTTTTCTCTCTCACCCGTTCCCTTGAAGGAGGAACAAAAAATGTCAAAACGAACGCTTTTTTCGATGCTGTTGATCGGTCTGCTCGTGGTCGTGTTGGCCGCTTGCGCCGCCCAGCAGCCGGCCCCGGCCGAGCAACCAACCCAAGCCCCAGCCAAGGAAGCCACCCAGTCCCCGGCTGAAGACGCGACGGCCGCCCCAGCCGCCGAAGAACCATCCGGCGAAAAGCAAACTTACTACGAGGTCAACGCCCTGATCAACCTGCCGTACTTCATCGACCATCAGGTGGGCCTCTACTATGCCGGCAAGGTCTTCGATGTCAACGCGCCGCACGTTGGCCCGGTGGACTATGACATGACGGCCATGGTCAACACCATGGAGCAGGCCATCGCCACCAATCCGCAGGGTATCAACATCGTCGGCTTCGACCCAGCCCTCAAGCCCTCGATCGACGCCGCTGTGGATGCCGGCATCCCCGTCGTCACCCTCGACGCCGAGGTTTATGGCTCCAAGCGCCTGACCTTCTTGGGCACCGGCAACTACAACGCCGGTCGCGTGGGCGGCAAGCTGCTGGCCGAGGCCATCGGCGGCAAAGGTAAGGTGGCGCTGCTGACCAAAGTCGGACAGAGCAATCTGGAGGAGCGCATCCAGGGCTACAAGGATGAATTCGCTGAGAACTACCCCGATATCGAATTGGTGCAGATCATCGATGACCAGTCCAATTCGGCCATTGCTGCTGACGGCCTCAAGGCGGTGCTGCAGCGCGAGCCGGACCTGGCGGGCGTGGGCTGCGTGGAAGCGGCGGGCGGAGTCGGCGCAGCTACGGCTGCTAACGAGCTGGGTTTGAAAGGCAAGCTGGTCATCGTCTCGATGGATCGCGACGACGGCACCCTCCAATTCATCGAAGATGGCACCATCTACGCCTCGGTGGCGCAACAGAGCGCGCTGATGACCTTCGTCGGCACCATGCTCATGCACGGCTTGCACAACAACCCCGTGCCCATCGTGGCCGACAACAAGACTGCCGGCGTCGTGCCCATGCCCGAAAGTGTGGACACCGGCGTAGTGGTGATCAACGCCGACAATGCCAAGTACTTCTATCATGCCCAGGACCCGTACGACTTCAGCCAGATGGAAGTGACCCCGGCCGCCGCGGATGAGACCTATGTCGAGGTGCTGGCCCTGATCAACTTGCCCTACTTCATCGACCATCGCCTGGGCCTGGAGTTCGCCGGGCAGGAATTGGGCGTCAAGACCAAGTTCGTCGGCCCGGTGGACTATGACATGACGGCCATGATCAACACCTTCGAGCAAACCATCGCCGAGAAACCCGCCGGCATCCTCGTCGTCGGCTTCGACCCGGCCCTCAAGCCCTCGATCGATGCCGCCATCGACGCCGGCATCCCGGTCGTCACCCTCGATGCCGAAGTCTATGGCTCGAAGCGCTTGACCTTCCTGGGCACCGGCAACTACAACGCCGGTCGCGTGGGT
>CAYWPZ010000001.1:71906-75473 GCA_964460135.1 uncultured Caldilineales bacterium
GCGCCGCCGCTCACGTCTTCCTCGAAGAGTGCGACCAGCGCAACGCCGGTCGCGTCGGTGGCAAGCTGCTGGCCGAGTCGATCGGCGGCAAGGGCAAGGTCGCCATCCTGACCAAAGTCGGGCAGAGCAATCTGGAAGAGCGCATCCAGGGCTACAAGGATGAGCTGGCCGAGAACTTCCCCGATGTCGAGTTGGTGCAGGTCATCGACGACCAGTCTAATTCGGCCATTGCAGCCGACAGCCTCAAGGCCCTCCTGCAACGCGAGCCAGATTTGGCCGGTGTGGGCTGCGTGGAAGCGGCAGGCGGCGTCGGCGCAGCCACGGCTGCCAATGAGCTGGGTCTGAAAGGTAAGCTGAAGATCATCTCCATGGACCGCGACGATGGCACGCTCAAGTTCATCGAAGACGGCACCATCGAGGCATCGGTGGCGCAGAAGACGGCCCTGATGTCGTACCTGGGCACCAAGCTCATGTACTACCTCAACCATGCGCCTGTGCCCGTCGTGCCCGACAACAAAGCCGCCGGCATCGTCCCCATGCCCGAAGCAGTGGACACCGGCACGATCGTGATCAACAAGGACAACGCCAAGTTCTTCTATCACGAATAACCCGCCCACAACAGTGGGGGTGAAGTCATCACCCCCACTGTTGTTGCTGCGCCTCGACGAAGGACGAATGACGATGGACAAAGGCTCTTCGTCGTTCGTCCTTTGTCTTTTTTCCACGCCTTTCCTACCGTCTTCAGCCATGAACTCTATCGAACGCGTCCAGGCCGCCATCGACCTGCGTCCACCCGACCGTGTGCCGGTCGATTTGCACAACTTCCAGCCGGCGGCCAGGGCGATGGATGTGCCCATGTCGCAAGTCTTTCAGAATGGCGAGTTGCTGGCCGAATCGATGCTGCGCGCCTGGCGCGAGTTCGGCCACGACATGATCCTGCTGGAGAACGGCACCGCCTGCAATGCTCAGGCTTGCGGGGTGCAGGTCGTCTATCGCGACGACGCCGCACCCGCCGCCCACATCCCGGTGCTCAATCGACTGGAAGACGTGGACGACCTGGAAGTGCCCGACCCTTACACCGCCTTTCCCATGTGCGAGCTAATCAAGGCCACGCGCATCCTCAGCAAAGAGATCGGCGACCAGGCCTGGATCGTAGCCCGCGCCGACCAGGGGCCGATGGATCTGGCCGCGCAGCTTTTCGGCATCCAGGAATTGATGCTGGCAATTGCCCTCGAAGACGACCCCGACGGCATCCACCGCCTGTTGGATTACGCCCGCCGCGTCGTCACGCGCTTCGCCATCGCCCAGATCGAAGCCGGGGGCCGCTCTACCTCCATCGGTGAACCCATCGCCGGCCCCGACCTGATGTCGCCCCGGCACTATCGCCAATACGCCTGGCCGCACGAGAAGCGAATGGTGGACGAACTGAAGGGACACGGCATCATCCTCGCCAACCACATCTGCGGCAACACCGTCCCCATTTTACCTGATTTCATCGCCACCGGCGCCCAAATCCTCGAAATCGACCACAAGACCGACAAGCAGAAAGCCAAAGATGCGGCGCGCGGCAAGACCTGTCTGCTGGGCACGCTCGACACCTCATTGCTGCTGGATGGCTCGCCGCAGGATGTGGACGATGCCTGCCGCGAAGCCATCGCCATCCTCGCCCCCGACTCTGGCTTCATCCTCGGCCCCGGCTGCGCCCTCGACCCCAATGTTCCCACCGACAACATCCACGCCCTGGTCGAGTCGGCGAGGAAGTATGGGGTGTATCGGTAGAGTGGGAAACCGGCAGACCGGGAAAGCCGGCCTCCTGGTCTACAGGCCTTCCGGTCTATCCATTCACAGGAGCACCCCCATGGAAATTTCGCAACCGCTCACCCCTGCCCAACGCGACGACTTTCGACGGCGCTTCGAGCAGCGTCTGGCCAAAGTGGCGGCCAAGACAGATGACGTGTTCGCATTCAAAAAGGTCGGTTTCCCGCCCTATATCGTCAATAGCTCGCTTTACTGGGTCTTTGGCCTGGATACGAACACCTTGCCCGCCGCCTACTTCGACGACCCGGCAGCGATGGTGAATTTCCAGGAACAGACCTATTACGACCAGATCAAAGCCATCGACGACGACTTCGTGCCGTATCTGATGCCCTGGTTCGGTACCATCGTCGCCGCATCCGCCTTCGGCTGCCAGATCGAGTTCTATCCCAAAGCCGACCCGGCCGCCAATCCCCGCTACTATCCCGTGCAGAAGCCGGAGGACGTGAAAAAACTGCGGGTTCCCGACCCCGAAAAAGATGGCCTGATGCCGCGCGTGCTCGACTTCCTGCGCTACATGAAGGCCAACAGTTTTCTGCCCGTGGGCTACACCGATTTTCAAGGCCCACTGACCACGGCCAACCAGCTTTTGGGCTATGACAAGCTCATCTACTTGATGTTCGACCACCCCAAGCTGATGCACGAGCTGATGGACATCGTCACCGAGTCGCTGATCCTGTGGGTGAAAACGCAGAAAGCCATCATCGGCGAGCCGCTGAATGAGTGCATCTCCGATCAGCAGGTCTACACCGGCAGGCACGCTGGCGTGTGGTTCTCGGACGACGACGCCGTGCTGATGTCGCCCGACACCTATCGCGAGTTCGTCGTGCCCTACAACTCGCGCGTGCTGCAAGCATTTGGCGGCGGCTGCATCCACTATTGCGGCAACGCCACCCACCACGCCGACAGTTTCCTGGCGACCGATGGCCTGAAGGCGCTGAACATCTACAATCTGTACAACATTCCCTCGGTGGCCCGGCTGCAAAAGAAACTCCAAGACCGCATCGTCCTCTTCGTCTGCGATTTCACGCCGGTCGAGTACGAAGCCTATTTCGACGAGATGCTGGCCAGCCTCGATTACCGGGGCATGGTCATCTGCTCGCAATTCTCGCCCACCGTCGGCCTGCTCAAGGGCGGGCGCTACGACGCCGTCGAGCGAGATATGCGGGAGGGCCGCAGGGCGGTGTTCGAGCACCTTCGCAGCCGTGCATCGTGAGCCAAACCCGTTCTCTGTGGATTGTTGACTGTTGACTGTTCCTCCCCCCATCCCCGTCACCCTCATCACCGGCTTCCTCGGCGCCGGCAAAACCACGTTGCTCAACCGCATCTTGCAGAGCGAGCACGGCCTGCGCCTGGCTGTCGTCGTCAATGACTTCGGCGCCATCGATATCGACACCGGGCTGATCGACGCCGCCAGCGCCGGCGAGATTGTCAGCCTGCCCAACGGCTGCATCTGTTGCACCCTATTCGGCAACCTGGTCGATACCCTCCGCCGTCTTGTCGCCCTGCCCGACCCTTCGACTACGCTCAGGGCAGGCCCGCCCGACCACATCCTGATCGAAGCCAGCGGCGTCTCCGCCCCCCACCAGATTCTGCCCGCCCTCACATCGCGTGCCCTCGCCGACCGCCTCGCCCTCGACGGTATCATCACCCTGGTCGATGCCGAAAGCGTGCGCCGGATCGCCGGCGGCGTCGTCTTCATCGAAAGCCAGATCGAGAGCGCCGACATTGTCGTGGTCAACAAGATCGATC
>CAYWPZ010000001.1:75483-100921 GCA_964460135.1 uncultured Caldilineales bacterium
TCTACCCCACCACCTTCGCCCAAGTTCCGGCGGAAGTGCTGTTGGGTGGCAAGCTGAAAGACCGGTCAGATTTCGGGCGGACCGAAGGTTCGCACAACCTGACCGATCTGGAACACGTCCACGACCACCACCTCGACTTCGCTGCCTGGACTTACGAATCCGACCAGCCGCTCGACCGCCAGCATCTGCTGGCCTCGCTTGCCAGCCTGCCTCCCACCGTCTATCGCGCCAAAGGCTTCCTCCACCTGACCGACGCCCCCGACCAACGCACCGTGCTGCAAATGGTGGGCGGACGCATCCGCCTGGAGGAGGGCGGAGCCTGGGGCGAGGGCAAACGGAAGACGCAGATTGTCTTCATCGGCGAGGCGAACAGCCGCACCGAGATAGAGAGACTCTGAAACGCAAACACAAAGACACAAAGGGCACGAAGTTCTTGCTCGCGCCTCCTTTGTGTTCTCTTGGCGCTCTTTGTGCCTTCGTGTTCATCCTCACTTCCCTTTGGAGCCATTATGAACTCCCGCGAACGCGTCCAACTTGCCCTCAACCACAAAGAACCCGACCGCATCCCCTTCGACGTAGCCGGCTGCCCGATGTCGGGTATGCACTACATTGCCTACCAAAACCTGCGCGACTACCTGGGCCTGCCCAAAGTCGAAACGCGCATCTCCGACGCCATCCAGAATCTGGCCGTCATCGACAAAGACCTGTCCGACCGGCTGAAGGTCGATGTCTACAACATCGCCCCGCGCTCGTCTGCTGCCTACAATCTCGAATATCGTGACGAAGGCGACTACACCGCCTATACCGACGAATGGGGCATCGGCTGGCGCAGTCCCAAGCAGGGCGGGCTGTACTACGACATGTACTCGTGGCCGCTGGCAGGATTCGAGACCATCGACGAGATCAAGAAGCGCTACAAATGGCCCGACCCCACCGACCCGAATCGCTTCGCCGGGCTGCGCGACAAAGCTTTGAGGACGATTGCGGAAGGCAAGGCGGTGGTCATCGGCTCGATCTCGGCCGGCGTCTCGGAGATGCACGCCTGGACGCGAGGCTTCGAGCACTACTTCACCGATTTCTATCTCTACCCGGAACTGGCCGAGTACATCATGGATACAGTCGTGGATCTGAAAATGGCCTTCTGGGAGCGAGCGCTGCAAGAAGTGGGCGACCTGGTCGATGTGGTGGTCGAGGCCGATGACTTGGCCGGACAGGATCGTCTGTTCTTCAGCCGCGAGCAGTATCGCCAGTTTATCAAGCCCCGACACACGAAGTTGTTTTCGTTCATCAAGGCCCGCACCAACGCCAAATTGTTCTACCATTGCGATGGCGCCCTCACGCCCATCCTCTGGGACTTGATCGAATCCGGCATCGACATCCTCAATCCCATGCAGAAAAGCGCCGCCGGCGTCGACTTCCAAGCGATCAAGCAGGAATACGGCAACGACCTGGTGATCTGGGGCGGCGGGGTGGACACGCAGCGCGTGTTCGACAGCGGCACGCCTGAGGATGTCCGTCGCGACGTGATCGAGAACATCGAGGCCCTGGCCCCCGGCGGCGGCTGGATCTTCACCACCATCCACAACACCCAGGCCAGCGTCCCTCCGCAGAATTTCATGGCCATGTGGGAGACGTTGCAAGAATTTGGCGTCTACGCGCCTGATCCCTCAGAGTAAGCCAATGGCTGACATCGTTCTCCACGTGCAGGACTTCCACAAAGCCTACAAAGATTTCGTCGCCGTCGATGGCATCAGCTTTGCAGTCGAACGCGGCGAGATTTTCGGTCTGCTCGGCCCCAACGGCGCCGGCAAAACCACCACCCTGGAATGCCTGGAGGGAATTCGCCAGCCCAGCAGCGGCCGCCTCGACATCCTGAAGGTGAACCCCAGCCGCGAGCCGGGAAAATTGCGCGACTTGTTGGGCGTGCAGGCCTGGCCGTCTACCTTACCTGTTCAACTGGGATAGCCGCAATCAAACCCGGCGCGGGCATCCGCTCATGGCCCTGCTCGTGCTCGTTCCCTATCTGCTCGGCTTCCTGCTCGATTGACCCTCTATCCGGCGCCTCCAAGACAAGATCGAACTCACCCAGAGGAATGGCCGGCGAAGGCCGCCGGGCGATCGGGGCGCCTACCTGGCCGACGGTTCAGCTTCGTGGGCAAGTGCGCTGGTCGTGACACACCACCACAGGTTGCGCCGGATGCCAATTCGAGCTAATTCTGTAGTATAATTGGGGCGCTGTCAGAACCAATGAGTCAGGAGACCGTGTCACAGGAGTGCAAGCAAATGACGCGCATCGAAATCGGCGACTACCTCATCATCGACCCGGACATTTGTCATGGTCAAATGACCTTCAAGGGTACGCGCATCCCGGTGGACACGGCGCTGACCTACTTGGGCAAAGGTTATTCGGTGGATCAACTTCTGCGCAGTTGGCCGGAATTGACGCGACCGGCAATCGAAGCAGCCATCGCCATGGCTTCAGAATCGCTTCAAGCGCGATACGCGCTTCAAAGCTATTTGGCGCTGGCTGTCTAACAACTGTTGATTGACATCGGGCAATGAGCCAGATCATTCTGGATGACCAATTATTCGAGTTGGAGGTGTTGGCGCCCATAGCGCGTTGGACAACGGTGCAGCGCTTGCGTGAGCTTCGAGCGAACGAGGTAAGCAAAGATGCTCGCGTTCCTGCCCTGTTGCGTGAACTTTCGCAGCCATCCTTTGTGACGATCGATATGGGCTGTTGGGATCGGAGTCTTGCTCACGCGCGCTACTGGATTCTTTGCTTTCCATTACGCAACGATGAACAGCGTCGATTGCCTGAGCTTTTGCGACGACTCTTTAGCTTTGCCGGAGTTTCACACCAAGGCGGGAAGAATGGGAAAGGTAGCGCGGGTCAGCGATGCGCGTGTGGAATTCTGGCAGGCCGGCGACATGAGCCTGCACGAGCTGTGGTGGTCGTAGATTGGCGATGATGGACACATCCGAACTGGCTTATGAGCTCGAATTGGGGCGCGGCGGCGATTTCATGCTGCGCGAGGCCAGCGCCTTCTTCGGCGGCGGCGGCAGGCTGCGCCAAACTTTGCATCGGCTGGCGGAGCGGCTCGCTGCCGAGGGCATCGCCTATGCCCTTGTGGGAGGATTGGCGCTGGCCGAACACGGCTATCCTCGTCTGACCGAGGACATCGACATCGTTCTGACTGCCGAGGGACTCGAACGATTTGCAGAGCGATGCGGCTATAGGCCGGCATTTGCAGGCGCCCGCAAATCCTTTCGCGACGCCCAAACCGGGGTGCGCATCGAAGTTCTGGTCACAGGCGAGTTTCCGGGCGATGGTCTTCCCAAGCCCGTAGCATTCCCAGATCCTGCCCTGCCGGAGACAACGATTGAGCTCGATGGCATCCGCGTCATCGCCCTCGAGCGATTGATCGAGATGAAGTTGGCGTCAGGCCTGAGCGCCAGCCACCGCCTGCGTGATCTGGCCGATGTCCAAGACCTGATTGCACGCCTCGACTTGCCTTTGACGTTGGCTGAGCGTCTGCACCCATCGCTTGCCTCGGCATTCGCAAACCTTTGGGAACAGGCGCAGACGGGCAAATCCGAGGGGATGTGACCCAACTGGCTTTGACTGCTCATCGGCTCCAGATCGACAAAGCCCCCTTTGGCTGTCGTCTGCAGCCCGAAAACGGGGCGCCGCCCATCTGGCAGTTACTGGCCGTGCGTTTGCGGGCGCAGAACGGGCGCTGGCAGGATGGCGGCCGAGCCAGGGTGCTCGCCAGCCGGGCGGATGGCTGCCAAATCCGTTTCGATGCCGTCGCGGGGGTTCGGCTGGAGTTGGAACTACATCTGGACGACGGCCTCTTGCATGGGGAGCTGGCTGTCATCGCCGGCCAGGCGGCCTGGCTGGGCCTCGATCTCGCTGCCGCCGCCGACGAGCACTTCCTCGGCCTGGGCGAACGCTTCGACTCGCTCGACCAGCGCGGCAAACAGATCGACCTCTGGGTGGCGAACGGGGCGCAGCGCGACCTCAGCTACATCCCCATCCCCTTCTACCTCTCCAGCGCCGGCTATGGCTTCCATCTCGACACCGATACCCGCGCCCTCATCCGCCTGGCTGCGCCCGATGACCCCGCCATCGTCGCCATCCGCAATGCCGCCCCCCGCCTCCGCTTCACCGTCATCCCTGGCGCCACCCCCGCCGCCATCCTCGGCCGCTACACCGCCCTCGCCGGCCGCCCGGCCCTCCCCCCGACCTGGGTTTTCGGCCCCTGGAAGTCGCGCAACTGGCAGACCGAAGACCAGACGACGGTCTACGAGGATGCCGACACCCAGCGCCAGCTCGATCTCCCCGCCGCCGTCAAGCTCATCGACGCTCGCTGGGAAGCCACCTACCACACCTTCGCCTTCGACCGCCGCAAATACCCCGACCCCGAGGCGATGATCGGCCATCTCCGGCGGCAGGGCTACCGCCTGGTGGTGTGGGTCTCGCCCTGGCTGATCGACGACGGCGACCCGGCCGGCCCCTACCGCTTCTGCGCCGAGCGCGGCTTCCTGATCAAAGATGGCCAGGGCCGGCCCTACCTCCACCGCCTGGGCAACAGCCCCACCTTCTTCGGCTCCTGTTTCGATTTCACCTACCCCGACGCCGTGGCCTGGTGGCAAGAGCAGATCCGCCGCCTGGTGATGATGGGCGTCTCCGGCTTCAAAACCGATTTCGGCGAGCAAGTGCCGGAAGATGCGGTCTTCTGGGACGGCCGCACGGGAGCCGAGATGCACAACGGCTTCCCCCGGCTCTACAACCGCCTCACCTACGAGGCCATGGCGGCGGCCCTGGCCGAGCGAGATGGGCCAGAAAACAGCGATGCGCCCGGCGTACTGCTGGCCCGCTCGGGCTGGCACGGCTCGCAGGCCATCTCCGCCATCTGGGCCGGCGACCAGACGGCCGATTTTGCCCCCGCCAGCGGCCTGCCCAGCGCCATCATCGCCGGACAAAGCGCCGGTTTGTCGGGCTTTCCCTTCTGGGGCAGCGACATCGGCGGCTATTTCGGCGTCCCCAGCGAAGAGACCTTCCTCCGTTGGGCGCAGTTCGGCGCCTTCTCGCCGATCATGCAGATTCACGGCGCCGGGCCGCGCGAGCCGTGGCTGCTCTCGGCCCAGGGTCTAGAGATTTACCGCCGCTTTGCCAAAATCCACATCGAACTGTTCCCCTACCTCTACACCTGCGCCCACGAAGCCGCTGCCGCCGGCCTGCCTATCCTCCGCGCCCTGGCCCTGGAATTCCCCGACGACCCCGGCATCTGGAACGCCATCTGCGAGCATCAGTACTGTCTGGGCCGCGATCTGCTGGTGGCGCCGGTCTACGATGCTTTCGACGGCTACCGGCTGCTCTATCTGCCACACGGCCGCTGGCGCGACTTCTGGACGGGCGAGGCCATGGACGGCGGTCGGGTCGTGCGCCATCCGGCTGCCTTGCACCAGCTACCGGTCTTCGCCCGCGCCGGCGCCATCCTCCCCCGCCTCGACCCCGCGCCCGCCACCCTGCCGCCGCCAACGCCCAACTTGCGCCTGGACATCTATCCGGGCGCAGATGGCTGTTTCACGCTTTTCGACGGCGCGACTTTTCAGTGGCAAGATAGCGACCGCATACTCCGCCTGGCCGCCTCGCCCGTCCCGCGCAGCCTGGCCGCCCGGCTGATGGGCACAGCAGACGCGCCCCTGACGGCCCACACCGCCGCCGGCCGCGCCCTGGCCCTCACCCCCGGCTGCCTGGCCGGCGAACCCGGCTACACCCGCATCCTCCTCCCCGCTGAAACCGAAGTCATTCTCGGCTGGTAGATCAGCAGTCTGGCAATGACGACGAATGAAGCTACACGCCTGGATGAAATGATGTCCACCGTCCACCATCCACCGTCCGCAAAGCGACAAGAGCCGTGAAAATAGCCAAGATTCGCTGCACCGTCCTCAGTCACCCCTTGCCGGCGCCGCTCCGCCCCAGTTGGGCGCCGGGGCGCGCCTTCCAGCGCACCTCCTGCACCCTGATCGAACTCGCCGCCGACGAAGGACTGACAGGCGTCGGCGCCATGCCCGACATCGGCCACATCGGCCTGCACACCATCGCCGACCTGGTCGCCCCTTACATCCTCGACGCCGACCCTTTCGCCGACGAGCGCATCAGCCCCATCCTGCGCAACGCCGCCCGCGATGGCGCCTATCCCTGGGCGATCGAGATGGCGCTATGGGACATCATCGGCCAAGCAGCCAACCTGCCGGTCTACAAGCTGTGGGGCGGGCACAAACAGACCCTGCCCGCCTACGCCAGCCTGGCCGAGATCCCCGACCCGGCCGCACAGATCGAACGCATCGCCCAGCTGCGCGAACAGGGCTTTCGCGCCTTCAAACTGCGCCTGCGCCGGCCCGACATCGCCGACGACATCGCCCTGGTCGAGCGCGTGGTCGCCGCCTTCGGCGATTCGATCACGCTCATGGCCGACGCCAACCAGGCCCATGTCATGCCCAGCCCCGGCCCCCACAACTACTGGGCCTACACCGACGCCCTGCGCGTGGCGCAGGCCCTGCAAGACTTGGGCGTGGCCTGGCTGGAAGAACCATTGCCGCGCTACGACTACCGGCAACTGGCCCAACTCGCCGCCCGCGTCGACATCCCCATCGCCGGCGGCGAACTCAACCTCGGCCTGCACGAATACCGCGACCTCGTCGCCCTCGACTGCTACGACATCATCCAGGCCGACGCCGCCTTCTCGGAGGGCGTCTTCCAACTGCGCAAAGTGGCCGCCCTGGCCGAACTCTATCACAAGCCCTTCATCCCCCACACCTGGTCCAACGGCATCGGCCTCGGCGCCAACCTCCATCTGGCCGCGGCCACGCCCAACTGCCCGTGGTTCGAATTCCCCATCGACCCCCCGGCCTGGACGAACGAAGCGCGCGACTTCATGCTGGCCGAACCCTACCGGGTGGGGGCCGACGGGACCATCACCGTCTCCGATGCGCCCGGTTTCGGCTTCCGCCTGGATGCCGAAGCCATCGCTGGCGCCGCCGTTGCCGCCTGGGAGAGCGAATGACGCCGAACCCTCGCCACCGCTTCCTCGACGACGCCGCCCTATCTCTGGCCCTGACCCCGGCCGGGGAACGCCTGCCGCCGGCCCTGGCCCTGCGCGACCACTGCCGGCAACAAGGCGTCGCCATCGCCTCGCTTGGCCCATTTTATCGCGCCCTCGCCGCTGGCCAGATCGCCCCTCTCACCCTCCCCGCCCTCAACCTGCGCGGCCTGACCTACGACCTCGCCCGCGCCATCTGGCGGGTGGGCCGGCGCTGCGACGCCGGCCCCATCATCTTCGAGCTTTCGCCCTCCGAGTCGCGCGCCGGCGACCAGGATTTCGCCGAATTCGTGGCCCTGGTCGCCGCCGCTGCCGTGCGCGAGGGCTACCGCGGCCCCATCTTCTGCCAGGGCGACCATTTTCGCACGGCAAAAGCTGACGCCGCTGACATCGAACCGCTTTGCCGCCAGGCCATCGCCGCCGGCATGTGGCAGATCGACATCGATGCCGCCGATCTCGATGCCGGCCCCATTCAGCCTGACCATCCTTCCTGCGCCCGCAATGCCGCCGCCACCGCCGCCGCTGTCGCCCGCGTGCGCTCGCAGGAGCCGGCCGGGGCCGATGTGGTGCTGGGCGGCGAAGTGGGCGTCATCGGCGGCGAGAACACCACACCCGCCGACATGGACGCCTTCTGGCAACACTTGCAGGCGGCGCTGCCCGATGGTGTGGCCGGACTGGGCAAAATCAGCGTCCAAACCGGCACCCGGCACGGCGGCCTGGTGCGGGATGACGGCAGCATCGAGCCGATGCCGCTGGATATTTCACTCATCACCGCCCTGAGCCAGGTCGCACGGGATGAATTCGGACTGCCCGGCATCGTCCAGCACGGCGCCTCGACCCTCAGCCTGGGCCAACTGGCGCAACTGCCGGGCGCCGGCGCGGTCGAGGTGCACCTGGCCACGGGCCTACAAAACCTCGTCTTCGACCATCCCGCCTTCCCCCGCCCCCTCCGCCAGCAGATGGCGGCGGCCCTGGCCGGCGCAGCAACAGCAGAAGCCGAAGGCGGCGACTACGCCCACGCCGGCGCGGCCGGGCTGACTCCGGCCCAGCAGTTCTATCACCAGCGCTGGCGGGCCTGGGGGATGTTCAAGTCCCAGCTCTGGCATCTGCCCCCATCGCTCCGCCAGACACTGGCCGCCGGCTGTGAAGACTGGTTCGAGGCTGTCTTCCGGGCGTTGGCGGTGGTCGGTCGCGGCGCCGACCTGCGGGCGCTCTACGGCCACGACCGAGGGCCACGACCATGACGCCCGCCTTCGACATCGTCGGCCTCGGCTTAGCCACGGTCGACATCCTCACCCTGGCCCCGCGCCTGCCGCAGCCCGATGACGTCCTCGCCGCCCGGCAGATCGTCATCCAGGGCGGCGGCCCGGTAGCGACGGCGCTGGCGGCCGCCGCCCGGCTTGGCGCCGCTGTTGCCTACCTGGGGCCAATTGGCCGCGGGCGCTGGGGCGAGTTCACCCTGGCCGAATTCGGCCGCGAGGGGGTCGAGACGGCCTTCGCCCCCCTCAGCGACCTCGGCGACCAATCGCTTTCGGTCATCCTCATCGATGAGGCCACCGGCCGGCGTTCCATCCTCTACGCCCGCGGCGGCCTCCCCGACCTGGCCCCAGCCGCCGTGCCGCCTGACCTGATCGCCCAGGCGCGGGCGCTGCACCTGGACGGCGGGCACATCGCCGCCGCCCTTCATGCCGCCCGCCTGGCCCGCGCCGCCGGCGTCATCGTCTCGTTCGATGGCGGGGCCGGCGAACGCTGGCCGGGCATCGACGAACTCCTGCCGTTGGTGGATGTGATGGTGGTAGCGCGGCGTTTTGCTGAGGAATACACAGGCGAGGGGGATGCACAAGCAGCCGGGCCGGCGTTGCTGGCCGCCTATCGCCCGCGGCTGGTGGTCATCACCGATGGCGAAAACGGGGCCTGGTACTGGGATGGCGAACAGCGCTTCCACCAGCCCGCTTTTCCGGTCGCAGTCGTCGATACCACCGGCGCCGGCGATGTCTTTCACGGCGCTTTTCTTCATGCCCATCTGCAAGGCTGGCCGCCGCAACGCTGCCTGGCTTTTGCCGCTGCTGCCGCTGCGCTCAAATGCCGCCAGCTTGGTGGACGGGCCGGCGCGCCCACCGGCGCCGAAGTCGAACTGACCTTAGGCGCTGGCCTTGCACGAGGCCAAGTACACCGCCCTGGCCTCCCGGCTTGAAGATTGGGCCGAGGTCACGGGCCGGCTTGGCGTCTTCAAGTTGCTGGCCGACGCGTCGGTCCGTCCCCATCCCCCCGCCGGCGGGGGCCGCGGGCGCGGGGCTTGAGCTGATCGGGCGGGGACCGAGTAGGGTGCAGCGCCGGTCTGGCCGCTGAACAACGGGGGGCGCTGCGTTCGCTTTCTCGCGACCCGTTTTGACAGCTTTGCCCGTCTTAAGGGAAGACAACGCCGCTTGTGGCGCGCTTGTACGGTATCAATAGGACCTTCACCAGGTGAAAGATCCCCGTCTTCCCGTCCTCATCATCGGCGCCGGCCCGGTTGGCCTCTCGCTGGCCCTGGCTTTGGCGCGGCGGCAGGTTCGTGTGCGTGTCTTCGAAGCCAAAGCCGAACTGAACAGCGAGGCCCGAGCCAGCACCTTGCACCCGCCCACCCTGGAAATGTTCGCCGAATGGGGCTTGATCGACGAACTTCTGGCGCGGGGCCAGCGCGTCGACCGGCTGCTGTATTGGGAGCGCGCCAGTCGGCAGCTGGTGGCCGAGTTCGATTTTCGTCTTCTTGCCGGCAACACGCCCTATCCGTTTCGGCTCTTGTTGCCCCAACACCTGCTCACGCGCCTGCTCAAACCGGCGATCGAGGCCACGGGCTTTGGTCGGGTACAGATGGAGCACCGTTTCATCGACTTCGCCGAGCAGGACAACTGCGTGACGGCCTGGTTCGAGACGCCGCAAGGTCTCTGCCAGGCTGCTGGCGCCTACCTGTGTGGGGCCGATGGCGCCCAAAGCAGCCTACGCCGGCGGCTGGGGCTGGGATTCGATGGCATGACCTACGAAGACCGCTTCCTGCAGATCAATATCGACCTCGATCTGGCCCCGTTCTACCCCGGCATCGGGCTGGTCAACTACATCTTCGACCCCGACGAATGGGTCATCGTCCTTTCTTTCCCCACCTTCACCCGCGTCATTTTCCGCCTGGCAAGCGACGAGGATGAGGCCCAGGCCACAGACCCCGAAGCACTCCGCCGCCGCCTGTGGCGATTTTTGGCGGCCCAGCCTGAGTTTGCGATCGAGAGCTGGCAGATCTATCGGGTGCATCAGCGCGTGGCCGAGCGCTTTCGCCTGGGCCGGGCGCTGCTGTTGGGCGACGCCGCCCACATCAACAATCCCTCTGCCAGCATAGGCATGAACAGCGGCATCCACGACGCCCACCATCTGGCCGCCGCCCTGGCGCAGGTGCTGGACGGCGCCCCCACGACGCTGCTCGACGAGTACAGCCGCGTCCGCCGCAGGATTGCCATCGAGCGCGTGCACGCCTCGGCCCATCGCTTCTACGCCGATATCAGCGAACGCCAGCACGACCAACGACAGGCGCGCAACCTGGCGCTACGCGCCCTTGCCGCCGACCCCGTGCGGGCGCGAGCTTATTTGTTGGAACTGTCGATGATGGAGCATTGGATCTAGACACCGGGGCCGCCGGGCCACCTGCCGGCATTGACGCCGCCGCGGGCGCGCGTCTACAATCCTCGCTGCCACACGCGCGCCCAGCACCCAACTCACCCCGCCATGGGCCGTCTGTCTTGCCCAAAGGATGTCTTCCATGTCCCGAATCGTTGTCTCAACCCATCCGCTCATCCGCCACAAAGTCACGCTGCTCCGCAACCACACCACCGAACCCCGTAAGTTCCGCGATCTCATCCGCGAGATCACCATTCTGCTGGCCTACGAAGCCACCGCCGACCTGGCCCTTTCGCCGCTGACGGTGCAAACGCCGCTGGCCGAAGCCAACGGCTTCAAACTGGAGGAGCGCATCGGTCTGGTTCCCATCCTGCGGGCCGGGCTGGGCATGGTGAACGGCATCTGGGAGTTGATGCCGCAAGCGGAGGTCTGGCATATCGGCCTCTATCGCGACGAGCGCACGCTCAAGCCGGTGGAGTATTACAACAAGCTGCCCGCCGCCGCCACCGTCCAGGTGGTGCTGGTGCTCGACCCCATGCTGGCCACGGGCGGCTCGGCCACAGCGACGGTGGATGTGCTCAAACGCTGGGGGGCAGGGCGGATCAAGTATTTGGGCATCATCGGCGCGCCCGAGGGGGTGAAGACGCTTTCGGAAGCGCATCCCGATGTGGAAATCTATCTGGCGGCGTTGGACAGCCATCTGACGCCGGAGCCGCAGAAGCCGGGCGATCCCCCGCGCGGGTTCATCGTCCCCGGCCTGGGCGACGCCGGCGACCGTCAGTTTGGGACAGGATGATGGGCGGGCGGGCGCCCCGGCCGGCTCACACCACATTGCCCGGCCCGGTCGGGACGCCCGCCCCATGACAGCGGGACATCGGGCGGGGTAGGGTGCAACTATCCACACCACAAGGAGGTTGCACAATGTTTCGTTCCCTTTTCTCTCATCCGCCAGCCGTGCTCGCTCTCGTCCTCCTGGCCCTCATGCTGTCGGCTTGCGCCAACGCCAGGCGGGCCGAGGTTTCGTTCGTCGAGCCGAAGAATGGGGCGGCGGTCGCCAGCCCGGTGAAGGTCAAGATGGCGGCCAGCCGTTTCGTAGTCGAGCCGGCCGGCGAGGTGAAGGCAGGTGCCGGGCATCTACACATCATGGTCGATGCGCCCTGCCTGATCGCAGGCGAGGTTGTACCGAAGGACGATGCGCACCTGCACTATGGCAAGGGCCAGCTCGAGGCTGAACTGGAACTGGGGCCGGGTAAGCACACCCTCTGCTTGCAGGCTGCCGACGGCGCCCACATTGCCCTGGCCGGCGACGGCATGACGGATGTGATCGAGATCGAGGTGAAGTAGAGGAAGGTAGAGTTGCCGACTTTCGGAAAGTTGGCAACTCTACGCCGATGACCCAGATAGGAGTTCAACGATGATTAATCTAAACCGATTGGCAACGTGCGTCTTCTCTGGCGCGATGACCGGCGTCCTCATCGGCGGCATCGGCGCCCGCCTGGCCATGCGCGCGGTCGCCCTCATCGGCGGCATCGAGCCGGCCTTCACCCTGGGCGGCACGCTGGCAATCTGCATCATGGGCGCCATTCTCGGCCTGCTGGCCGGCGGGGTGCTGGGGCTGCTCTGGCGCTGGCTGCCGGGGCGGGCAGTGGTCAAAGGAACCCTGTTCGGCGCGGTCTCGGCCGTGCTGGTTGCGATTCTCTTTTTGCGGGTGGGCGGCGGCGAGCTCAATCTGGCGGCGCCGGCGGTGCGGGCAGCGCTCTTCGCCTGGATTCCCCTGGCCTGGGGCGCGGCCAGCGGCTGGCTGGCCGGACGCCTGGGGCCGCGCTTCGCCGGGACGTCCAATCGGCAGGTAGGGATAGCGGCCTTCGCCCTCTTCGGTCTCTGCCTGCTGCTGGCGTTGCTCAGCATGTTCTCGCTCGCTTCCGAATCGCTGTCCCTGCCGCCGCTCATGGCCCGCTTCCTGGGCAGCATGGGCTGGGTCGGCTACCGCAACGCTCACGCCCTGGCGATGGCCCTGTTCTCCCTGGCCTATGCCGGCCTCTGCGCCCTGCTTTTCTGGCAGAGCGGTGGCGGCCGGATGGGCAGCCTGGCGGCCATGAGCCTGCTTCTGTTTGCGGCTGGGTTCGTGCAGAGTGGCCGGGCCTTGACAAGCGCCCTCGATTTCCTCGGCCTGGGCCAGGCGCTGACCGGGCTGGCGCGCGCGGCCGGGCTGACGGGATTGCTGGCGACGCTGCTGCTTTGGCCGGATGGCGTCTTCCGTTCGGCCTGGGGCCGATGGGCGTTGATCGGATGGGGCGGCGTCTGGCTGCTGCTCTGGTTCTTGCTCCCTCTGTTCGGCCTCCAGCCTACCGCTCTGCCCGAAGCCGTGCTGCTGCTGGCGGTGATGGGCGGGTTGTGGACGGGGCTGGTGGGGCAGTGGCAGGGCTATCGCCAGCCCGGCGCCGCCGGTCGCGCCGCCCGCCGGCCGGTGGTTCTCGTCCTCGCCTTCGTGCTGCTCTCTTACTTCTTGGTCTGGACTGCCCAGATCATGTATCCTACATTACGCGCTCGCGGCCTGCCGCCTCTGGCGACGCCGCTGGCTTTCTTTCCCTTCCTCCTACCCTGGCTGCTGCTGCCGTTTGGCTTCTGGCTGTCGACGCGGCGGATGGAACAACTGGCAATTGCACGTCGGCTTGGGCCGTCTGATACAAGCCCTCAGTCATTGTTTGTAACGCAGGTTTGATCACTCTATAAGCGCTCAAGTTATACTGCCGGTATACAAGAGGGTATAACGGGATGCAAACGATCAAAACTGCTATCTCACTGCAGCGCCCACTGTTCGAGCAGGCAGAAAGTCTCGCCGAACGGTTGGAGATTTCCCGTAGCCGGCTGTTTATCATCGCCTACTTGCCGGTATTCTTCGCGCGCCAGAACTGCGCGAGCCAATCTAACTGGAGACCCCTCCCATGACCTCATCCCACCCCGACTGGGCCGATACGCTGATCGACCTCGTCGCCCTGGCCGCCCGACTCGAGACCGAAGGCCAGTACAACATCGCCAAGCTGGCCCGCGCCGCCGCCGACGCCCTGGCCCGGCAGGCCGGCAGGCCGCAAGACCTCCCTACCGACCGAGAATGGCTTTCTGCCGCCGTCGCCGTGGCCGCCGACTCCGTCCGGCAGTGGGGCGCGGGCGCTGAACTGGCCGAGGCCCTGGCCGTGGGCGCTGGCGCTTTGGCCGCCGGCCGCCTCACGCGCATCGACGAGACGCCAAACCCCTGGGTCTGTCGCACCTGTGGCTTTGTGACGCTGACCCCGCCCGCCGCCCCCTGCCCCACCTGCGGCGCCTGGCCCGAAACCTTCCAGCAGTTCCCGCCCGTCTACTGGCTGAACGACCTGGAACCGTTTGCGGCCATCGCCCGCCTGCGCCAGACGCCGGCAGCCATCGCCGCCGTGATCGAGGGCGTCGATGACGCCATCCTCGACCGCAAACCCGAAGTCGGGGGCTGGTCGGTGCAACAGGCATTGGGGCATCTGCGCGACGCCCAAGGCGTGCTCGACCATCGCCTCACCCTCATCCTGGAGCACGACAACCCCGAACTGGCCTCGCTGGCCGTATTCGAGTGGGCCAATCAGGAGAACGAGAAGCCGCCCACCGCCCGCGAAGTCTTCGCCTCTTACCGCGAGGGCCGCGAGAGACTGTTGACCCGGCTGGAGGCTCTGCCCCTGGCCGCCTGGTGGCGCACCGGCCGCCACGAGGAATTCGGCGTCGTCAGCCTGCGCCAGCAAGTCAGCTACTTCGCCGCCCACGAATCCACCCACATGCATCAGATACAGGCGTTGGCAATGGCAAAGGGTGGGTGAGGCGTGAAGTGTGAGGCGAGAGATGACAACCGCCCTTCCCCTGGCCCATACCCGCCTGGCTGGTCCCCAGTTGTGGCTGGCGCGCCTGGCCTGGCTGGTCGTGGTGGGGTTGGCCCTGGCCTTGCTCTCTCAGATGTTGCGGGTCAATTACGGGGCCACCTATGGCGAATGGGTGTTGCAGCAGGCAAGCCCCGCCGTTCGCAGCCTCATGCGCTACAGCGCCTTCGTGCGCTACGTCATCTTCCTGGAATGGCTGGGCGCGGGCATCTCGCTGGCCGTCGCCTTCCTCATCGCCCAGAAACGCTCGCACGACTGGCTGGCGCTTCTCATCTCGGCTTCGCTAGTCTTGATGGCGTTGCTGCACATTAGCAGCAATACCGAGCAGTGGCGCTTCCCCGGCCCCCTCGCCTTCCTCAACGAGGCCGCCGGCATCTTCGTGGCGCTGTGTCTCCTCGGCCTCTTCCTGCTTTTCTTCCTCTTTCCCGATGGCCGTTTCGTGCCCCGCTGGTCGCCCTGGCTGCTGCTCCTGGCTGTCTTCGCCATGGCCGGCCTCTGGGCGCTGAAGACGACCGAGGATGCAGCTTGGTTCGGCCTGCTTCTGGTCATTTCCGCCCTGGTGATCATCGGCCTCTCCAGCCAGATCTACCGCTACCGGCGCACGGCCGACCCGGTGCAGCGACAGCAGACCAAGTGGGTCGTGTTCGGGTTCAGCGGCATCTTCGTCTGGCTGTTCTGGGGCGTGTTGGGGATATGGCGTGGTTCGGCGTGGGGCTATGTGGTGCAGATCCACCTCAACTGGCTGGCCTTCGCCCTCATCCCCGCCACCATGGGCGTCTCCATCCTGCGCTACCGGCTGTGGGACATCGACATCCTCATCAACCGCACCCTGGTCTACGGCGCCCTCGCCCTGGCCGTGCTGCTGGCCTATGGGCTAATCGTCGGCGGGTTGGCCTTCATCTTCCAGACTCAAGTCGAGCCATTCCTGGCCTTCCTGGCGACGACGCTAATCGCCCTGCTGGCCCTGCCGTTGCACCAACGCCTGCGCCGCGGCGTCAACCGGCTGATGTACGGCGACCGCGATGACCCCCTTTCTATCCTCTCACGCCTGGGACAGAGCCTGGAAGCGGCCGCCGCGCCCGACGAAATCCTGCCCACCCTTGCCCAGACCGTCGCCCAATCGCTGCGGCTGCCCTTTGTCGCCGTCGAGTCGAACCAGAATGAGGTGTTGGCCCAGTTCGGCGCGGCGGTGGATGCGCCCATCATCCTGCCCCTGAGCCATCAGAACGAACCCGTAGGTCGGTTGATCGTCGCCCCGCGCGCCCCCGGCGAAACCTTCACCCCCGCCGAACACCGCCTGCTGGCCGATATCGCCCGCCAAACCGGCGCCGCCATCCACGCCCGGCATCTCACCACCGAACTGCGCCGCTCGCGCCAGATGATCGTGACCGGGCGCGAGGAAGAACGCCGCCGCCTGCGCCGCGACCTGCACGACGGCCTCGGCCCGCAACTCGCCACTCTCGCCCTCAAACTCGACGCCGCCCGCAACCTGCTCCCCACCGATCCGGCCCAAGCCGAGCGCCTGCTGATCGACCTGAAAGCTCAGACCCAGGCCGCCATCGCCGACATCCGCCGTCTGGCCTACGACCTGCGCCCGCCCTCGCTCGACCAGTTGGGCCTGGTTCCCGCCCTGCGCGAACACGCCGCCCGTGGCTCGGCCAACGGGCTGATGATCACCATCGCCGCGCCGTCCGATCTGCCCATGCTGCCCGCCGCCGTGGAGGTCGCGGCCTACCGCATCATTACCGAAGCCGTGACCAACACCATCCATCACGCCCAGGCTCGCACCTGCGCCATCCGGCTCTGCTTCGAAGCGGACGCTCTCTATCTGGCCGTGGATGATGACGGCGCCGGTCTGGCGGATGGCTATCGGCCGGGTGTGGGTTTCGCCTCGATGCGCGAGCGAGCTGAAGAAATGGGCGGGGCCTGCCGGATCGAACGCCGAACGGAGGGTGGGACGCGCGTCAGCGCACGCTTGCCGTTGCCTTAGTCAACACCTGACGGGTTTGTGCTATCATCTGCTCTGGAAGCACCAATGACGATATACAACATCACCCTGGATATCGCACGCCTGCCTGAAGGCCCTTATCTGGGAACAAGCCCAGATCTCCCTGGTCTCATCATTCAGGCCGATACCCCCGATGAGGTAATCCGGCTGGCGCCTGATATCGCCCGCGACTTGATCGAAGTCATGCGTGAAACCTGCCAGCCGTTACCTCGTGGACTAACGCCGCTGAAGGCGCCGAAGCGGGTTGCGCTGATGGTGCCAGCATGACTTATCAGCAGCTGTCGCGCAAGCTGCGTTCACTTGGTTGCGAATTGCAGCGCCAAAGCAAAGGCAGTCATGAAATCTGGTTCAACCCGGAGAAGAAAGTATCGGCCGTTGTGCCTCGACATTCAGGAGACCTTCCTAAAGGCACGCCTAACGCCATTCTGAAGCAGCTGGACATTACTCACCAAGAACTCGACGCGGCCTGAGTTGTTCATGGACCCCCTCCGCATCCTCATCACCGACGACCACACCCTCTTTCGTGAGGGTCTGGCCGCGCTGCTGAGGTCGATAGCTGACCTGGAAGTGGTGGGCGAGGCCGCCGGCGGGGAACAGGCCATCGCCCAGGCCGAAGCGCTGCAGCCCGATGTCGTGCTCATGGACATTCGCATGTCAGGGGCGAATGGCATCGAGGCCACGCGCCGCATCGTCCAAACCAGCCCCCACATCGGCGTCGTCATCCTGACGATGTTCGACGACGACGACTCGGTCTTTGCGGCCATGCGGGCCGGCGCTCGCGGCTATGTACTGAAAGGGGCGGATCAGGACGAGATGCTACGGGTGATCCGGGCCGTGGGGCGAGGCGAAGCGCTCTTTGGGCCGGCCATCGCTGCCCGGCTGATGACCTTCTTCTCGGCCCCCCGCCCTGCCCCCGTCTTCCCAGAGCTAACCGAACGCGAGCGCCAACTCCTGGCCATGATCGCCCAAGGCCACAACAACGAGGAGATCGCCCGCCGCCTCGTCCTCAGCCCGAAGACCGTGCGCAACCACGTCTCCAACATCTTCAGCAAATTGCAGGTGGCCGATCGCGCCCAGGCCATCGTGCGGGCGCGCGAGGCGGGGCTGGGGAAGTAGGCGCGAGGCCGCCTGAGCAGGCGCTTGGCCTGGCCTCGCTTTCGCCTCGCCGCCGTTGCTCGCGGTCAGTCGGCCATCACACCCTCCGGCCAGTGGTCGATGATACCCCGCAACTGCACGCCCCGCCGCGCCAACTGCCACCGCCGGATGCCGTAGTAGATCAGGAACGGCACGGCCAGCGCCACCATCACCTCGATGATCAACGCCTCTTCCATCGCCAGCAGGGCCAGGAAGACCACCGAGCTGAGCACGCCGCCCACGGCCACCACCCACAACAGCGGCCGGCTCAGCCGCAGACCGCTCTGGGCCTCCATTTCGGGGTATTTCTGCGCCACGCGCAGCGCGGCGATGGCCAGCAAGATCTCGAAGCCCAGCACACCCGATACCGAGATGGCCGCGAACAGATCGACCACGATCTGCACGGGGAGCTCGAGCGCCGGCCCCAGGCTCAGGATCAGGCCGAACAGGACCAGGCTGAAGCCCAGCAGCACGCTCAGCCCACCGATCGGCGAGCCGTAGCGCGGGGTGATGCGGGCGACGGCGGCCGGCATCAACTGGTCGCGGCCGGCCATCAGAAAATCGCGCGAGTAGGCCAGCAACAGGGGATGAATGGTCGAGGCGACGGCGACCAGGATGAGCACCGGCATGATGGCCAGGATGGGGGCGGGGATGAAAGGCGCGGCCAGGTCGGCCACAGTGAAGCTGCCCTCGGCGGCGATCCGCTCGGCGGCCAGCGTCCAGGGCGTGGTCCCGGCCACCATGAAGGCCTGCAGCGTGTACATCCCCACCAGGATGGCCAGACTGATGGCCAGCGCCCGCGGGATGTTGCGCTTGGGATCCTTGATCTCGCCGCCGATGTCGAGCACGGCCGTGAAGCCGGCATAGGAGAAGAAGAATAGCAGCGAGGCTTGCACCACCGGCCCGAAGCCTTTGGGAAACAGCGGCTTCAGGTTGGCGGCGTCGACATGGGGAAGGGCAAAAAGGATGAAAATGGCGATCACCAACATGTCGCCCAGGAGGGTGATCACCATCTGCACCGTGGCCGAGACTTGCACCCGCAGGATATTGACCAGGTAGGCCAGCAGCAGAATGCCGGCGCCGGAGACGAACAGGGGGATGGCCGCGCCGGTGGCGCTATTGAGAAAGATGCCGAAGGTGCCGGCCATGAAGGCCAGCGCCCCACCCGCGCCCACGATCACCAGCGAGAGGGTGAGCGCGCCGGCCAGCGGCCCCAGCATGCGGCTGATGACCACATACGACCCGCCCGCCGTGGGCACGGTCGCGCCCAGATAGGCGCAGATCAGGGCCATGAACAGGCCGGGGATCATGGCCAGGAGATAGCCCAGGAACATGCCCGGCCCGGCTTCGGCCAGCGCTTGGGTGGGCAGTAGCCAGATCGACGAGCCGATGACCACGCCGACGACGATGAACACCGCCATCGGCAGGCTGATGCCACGTTGAAGTTTGCCGTCTTCAGACATAGTGATCCTCTGTAGAGCAAGTGAACCGCTGGGGATGGATAGAATGGGACGTCTGAGGTGTGGTGTGGCCGGTTCTGGCCGGCGCGCTTACCCCTCACATTGTCTGTCTTACGTCTTCAGGTAGGTCTGCGCCAACTGCGCTGCCGTCCGACCCGACAACACGGCCACACTCTGGCCGCCGCCTGCAACCCAGGCGCCGGCCAGGAACAGGTTGGGGATGGGGGTCGTGGCCCGCAGCCGGCCGCCGAACATGTTTTCGACTGTCTGTTCCGAACCGTAGATGGCACCGCCCGGGTTCAGGCTGTAACGATAGTTAGTGAGCGGCGTCGCCACCTCCTGGTGCTTGATGGCGCTCCGCAGGCCGGGGATGAGCTGTTCGACGCGCGCGATCAGTTTCTCGCCGGCGTCTTGCTTCAGCTCGAGGTAACCAGGGTTCTTGCCGTAATGGGCCAGGTTGCCGCCCGTGCCCCACTGGTCGGCATGATCCCACGCCGCCAGCGCCGTGATGCTGATCACGCTGCCGCCCGGCGGCGCGCAGGTGGGATCGGCGTGATTGTAACATGCCACCACCAGATCCGTCTGCTCGAAGCGTCCCTACAGCGCCGCCTGGTACGACGCCTCGCCATCATAGCCTTCGCAGAGGAAAAGCTCGTGGTGCGGCCAGCCTTCGGCGACCAAGTCACGCTCCAGGCCCAGGTAGACCACCAGGTTCGAGACCGAGACCCGGTCGCCGTCGATCCTGCGCACATAGTCCGGCGGCAGATGCTCTTTGCCCACGAACTGCAACAGTGTGGCGGCCGGGCTGGCATTGCTGATGATCGCCTCCGCCTCGACCCGCAGCCCCTTCTCGGTCTCCACCGCCGTCGCTCGCCCGTCCCGCAGCTCGATCGCGCACACAGTCTGGCGATAGCGCACCTCGCCGCCATGCCGGAGGATGGCCTGCTCCAGCGCCCGGCTCACGGCCATGCTGCCGCCTTCGGGATAGTAGCCGCCGAAAAGGTGGTAACTGACCCAACCCAGGACGAAGACGCCAGCGCTGAGCTGCGAGGGCGGCAGGCCGTAATACGGGCACAGCGTCGAGAGCACGCCCTGCAGCTGCGGCTCGCTTACGTAGCGGGCCATGAAATCGCCCCAGCTCTGGCTCATGCTGCCCACCATGGCCGGGTAGTGCGCCGCCGTCTCGGCCCGCGACAGCCGCAGGCCCAGCTCGCGGTCGGTTGTAAAACGCCGCGTCTCACGCTGCACCTGCAGCATGGCGTCGGTCAGCCCGCGAATGCCGGCGCGCTCGTGCGGGAAATGCCGCAGCAATTCCTCTTCATAGGCGCCGATGTCGGCGTGGGCGACCACGTGGCGGCCGGGGAACTGGACCGCATACAGTGGATCCAGGCGATGGAAGCGCACGCGGTCGAACACGCCCAACTCCCGAAAACAGCGGTACACCCATCCTCCCGGCCCGGCCCCGTCCAGGTTGTGCAACGACACCTCGAAGCGATAGCGCCCGCGACGGAACTCGTGGGCATAGCCGCCCGGCACCGTGTGATGTTCCAGCACCAACACGCGCTTGCCCGCCTGCGCCACGCTGCGCCCAGCGGGCCGCGGCGCTGAGGCCGCCCAGTCCGGCCCCAATCACCACCACATCGTATTTCTCCGTTTCGCTCATGGTCATCGTCCTTTGAATTGCGGCGGGCGCTGCATGAAGCTGGCCATCGCCTCCTGGAAATCCTCGGTCTGGAACAGCAAGCTCTGCGCCCAGGCTTCCAGCTGCAGCCCTCGTTCATTGTCGCTCAGCCCGTCGATCACCCGCTTGGCCAGGCCCACGGCCAGCGGCGCCGCCTGTGCAAGTTCTGCCGCCAACGCCATGGCCGTGGCCTCGAGTTGGTCGAGCGCCACGACGGAGTTGACGATGACCCAGCGCTCGTCCAGGGAGGCGTCGAACATGCGGCCGGTGAAGAACAATTCCTTGGCCCGCGCCGGGCCAACCAGCCGCACCAGTCGTGTGCTCCCACCCACATCGGGGATGAGGCCGATGCGCGTCTCGGGCAGGCCCAGGATGGCGCCCTCGGCGGCGATGCGGATGTCGCAAGCCAGGGCCAGTTCCAGCGCCATGCCCAGGCAATGGCCGTGGATCAGGCAGACGGTGGGGAGTTCCAGCCGTTCCAGCCGGCCAAAGATGGCCTGCGCTCCGGCCGTGATGGCGCGGCTGTGCAAGCGCCAGTCAGTCCCGTAACGCTCGGCTTGGGCCAAGAACAGCGCCGGATCGACGCCGGCCGAGAAGGTTTTGCCCTCGCCGCGCACGATCAGCATGCGCAGGCCAACCATGTGCTCGACCTTCTGCAGGGCGGCCGCCAGCGCTTCGAGCAGGGGCAGGTTGATGGCGTTGCGTTTTTCGGGCCGGTTGAGGACGACCTGGGCAACGGCGCCATCTTGGGTGAGGCGGATCAAGTCGTTCATGCGCGTTTTCCTGGGGTGTAGGGCAAGATGGCATCTTGCCCTAAACGGCGTGAGCAAGATGGCATCTTGCCCTAAACGGCGTGAGCAAGATGGCATCTTGCCCTACACGGCGTGAGCAAGATGGCATCTTGCCCTACACGGCGTGAGCGTGGCGGCGGGAGGCAATCTCGGCCAGCAACTGATACCAGCCTTTCAAAAAGGCGTTGCGGAAGAGCTGTACCGGGCCGAAGCCAGCGTATTCTACCAGCGAGAGGCCGTCCTCCTCGTAAGCGCGGCGGAAGTCGGGGAACTTCTCGCACAGCTCGGCCACCACCTCCGGCGGGGTCTCGACCTCCATCCGCGAGGCCACCTCGAAGCCATCCCGCATGATCTCCTCGGCCGTGCTCCAGTTGATCGTCACGTGCATGGCCCCACCCACCATCTCGGTGAAGTGGTGGATGCCGCGGGCGCCGCCGCCGAGCAGAATGCCCGGATAGCCTCGTTCGCGCAGCAGGCGATATTCCTTACGGGCGATGGCGCAGCCGGCCTGGTCGAGCACCTCCGGCTGGATGGCGATGCCCTCACGCTGCGCCACCTTGCCCAGGTATTCGTCGAAGATGCCGGAAATGTGGGTGACGAAGAAGGGTGGGCGGTTGCCGGTGCGCCGGGCTGCGGCCTCGTAGCGTTCGCAGATGTCGATGGCCTGGGCGATGGCGAAGATTTCGGTGGCGCAAATGGGGATGTTTTCTTCGACGCAGGCTTCGATGGCCTCGATGCCGCCGGCGATGACCGGAATTTTAGCCATCAGGTTGGGGCCCAGCTGGCGGTTGCGCAACGCCGCAGCGATCGTGGCCCTGGCGTCGTGGTCGGCGCGCGGGTCATCCTGCATGGTGACGAAGCCGCATTGCCCGCCGCTGCGGTCGTACAGCGGCCGGAAGGCGTGCAGCAGGTGTTGGCTCACCCGCCGGTAAGTCACGGCGGCTGCTTCGTCGTGGTCCTTGGTGTCGCGCACCACATCGTCGATGACGCCGCGCAGATAGGCCGGGTCGCTTTGCAGCAGCTTGGCGCAGAAGGCCGGGTTGGTGGTGCAGTTGATGGCGCCGGCCGCCAGAGCCTTCTCGGTCTCGCTAGGCGACGGGTTGTTCACCCAGAAACGGGTGGGGGTTTGGGCGTGAAGGCGGTGGAAGGTGTCGGCGGGCATGGCAAACTCCTGGGAGGATTATGAAACCAGATGGCAGGCTACAGCATGGCCGGGCGCAACCGACTTGAAATTGGGTTCGACGCGAGAGCAGATCTCCTGGGCGAGCGGGCAGCGCGTGCTGAAGTTGCAGCCGGCCGGCGGGTTGGCCGGGCTGGGCGGGTCGCCTTCCAGCATGATGCGCTGGCGGGTGCGCTCCAGGCGCGGGTTGGGGATGGGCGCGGCCGAGAGCAGGGCCTGGGTGTAGGGATGCAAGGGGTTGGCGTACAGCACGCGGCTGCCCGTCAGTTCGACGATCTTGCCCAGGTGCATCACCGCCACCCGGTTGCTGATGTGGCGCACCATGCTGAGGTCGTGAGCGATGAAGAGGTAGGTGAGGCCAAGTTTGGCCTGCAGTTCCATCAGCAAGTTGACAACCTGGGCCTGGATGGAGACATCGAGGGCGGCGATCGGCTCGTCGCAGACGATGAACTCTGGCTCCAGGGCCAGGGCGCGGGCGACGCCGATGCGCTGGCGCTGGCCGCCGGAGAATTCATGGGGAAAGCGGTTGGCAAAAGCAGGGTTCAGACCCACCATGTCCAGTAGTTCGCGCACGCGCTCTTGCCGCTCGCTGGCGGCGGCGATGCTGTGGATGCGCAAGGGCGCGGCGATGATGGCGCCCACGGTCATGCGCGGGTTGAGCGAGGCATAGGGGTCCTGGAAAATCATCTGCATCCGCCGGCGCAACGGCCGCATTTGGGCCGGCCTGAGCGCGGTGATGTCGATACCATCGAACGCGACCGAGCCGGCGGTGAGCGGGTACAGCCGCAGGATGGCGCGGCCGGTCGTCGATTTGCCGCAGCCGCTCTCGCCCACCAGCCCCAGGGTCTCGCCCCGCCGGATGTCGAAGTTCAGGCCGTCCACTGCCTTGATCTCGCCTACCTTGCGCTGCCAAAAGCCGCGGGTGATGGGAAAGTATTTCGCCAGGTTGCGCACCTCGACCAGGGGCCGGTGATCAGGTGGGGGCGATCGGTGATCGGTCACGGCGTCATGCTCCGGCGGGTGAGGTGGCCTTCCAGCACGCCACACGGTGGCGCGAGGCCACGATGCGCAGGGCCGGTTTCTCCTGGCGGCAGCTATCCACAGCCTGGGGGCAGCGTGGGGCGAAGGGGCAGCCGGGCGGCAGGTGGGCCAGGTGCGGCGGCTGGCCGGGGATCGAAAGGAGACGGGCGTCTTCGGGCGCGTCCAGATGCGGGAGCGAAGCCAGCAGGCCCAGGGTGTAGGGATGGCCCGGCGTCTCGAAGAGATCATCCACCGCCGCGTCCTCGATAATGGCGCCGGCGTACATGACGATGACCCTCTCGGCCAGGCGCGCCACCACCCCCAGGTCGTGCGTGATCCAAATCACGGTCATTCCCATCCCGGCCTGCAAGCGCATGACCAGGTCGACGATCTGCGCCTGGATGGTCACATCGAGGGCCGTGGTCGGCTCATCGGCGATCAGCAACTGAGGGTTGCACGACAGGCCCATGGCGATCATCACCCGTTGGCGCATGCCGCCGGAGAACTGGTGGGGATAGTCTTGCAGCCGCTCGCGGGCGTTGGGGATACCGACCATCGTCAACAGATCGGCCGCCCGCCTTTGCGCTTGCTCGCTGTTCATCCCCTGGTGCAGCTTCAGCGCCTCGCCGATCTGAAAGCCGACGGTGAGCGTGGGGTTGAGGGATGACAGCGGGTCCTGGAAGATCATGGCGATCTCGGCCCCCCGTACCCGCTCCATCTCCTCCTCGCGCAGTTGCAGCAGGTCACGGCCGTTGAACAGCACCTGGCCGGCGATGATCTGGCCGGGCGGCTCTGGGATCAGGCGCATGACCGAGAGCATGGTTACACTCTTGCCGCTGCCGCTCTCGCCGACGATGGCCGCCATCTCGCCCTCCTCCAGGCTGAAGGAGACGTCGTTCACGGCCAGGCTCGTCCCCTCGTGGGTGCGGAACCGGGTGGTCAGGTTGCGGATGTCCAGCAGGGTAGGCATGGCGGCGGCTCCTCAGACGCGCAGCTTAGGGTCGAGCGCGTCGCGCAGGCCGTCGCCCAACAGGTTGATGCAGAGCACGGCAAAGAAGATGGCCAGGCCGGGAAAGACCGACATCCACCAGGCGTCGCGCAGGTAGGTGCGGCCGGCGTTGAGCATGGCGCCCCATTCGGGCGAGGGCGGCTGCGCGCCCAGGCCGATGTAGCTGAGGCCGGCGGTGGCCAGGATGGCGCTGGCCAAGCCGAGGGTGCTGTAGACGATGAGCGGGGCGAAGATGTTGGGCAGGATCTGGGTGAACATGATGTAGGCGTCGCCGGCGCCCAACACGCGCGCGGCCAGCACGTATTCGTTGTTCCTGGTTGCCAACACCGTGCCGCGCACGAAACGGATCACGGCCGGGATCGAGGCGAAGCCCAGAGCGATCAACACTGTCCCCAGCCCGGGGCCGAGCGCCGCCACGATGCTCAGGGCCAGGAGGATGGCGGGGAAGGCCAGCAGGATATCGACCAGCCGCATGATGATGCCGTCAACCCGGCCGCCGTAG
>CAYWPZ010000002.1:0-32983 GCA_964460135.1 uncultured Caldilineales bacterium
ACAGCACGCAGTCGAAACACGAGGCCGGGAGGGGCGAGAGCGATGGTCGGCGCGGTCGGTGCAAATGGCCCCCACTGCTTCTGTAACCGGGCGGCGATGCGGGCGTCGGTGGTCTCGAAGCGTATGCTGACGCCGTGCAGGTTGTAGATCATCGCCCTGCCTCGGTAATGATGGCGGTAGCTTCGATCTCCACCAGCAGGTCGGGGCCGATCAACCGGCTGACCTCGACGGCAGTGGCGGCCGGCCGCACGGCGGTGAAGAATTGGCGATGGGCGCGGGCGGCCTCTTGCCAGCGGTCGATGTCCACGAGATACATCCGGGTGCGGACGATGTCCGTGCGATCGGCCCCGGCTGTCTGCAAGGCCCGTTCGATCTTCTGCAGGATGAACTGCGTCTGCGCAAAGAGATCGCCCCGCCCCACCACCTGCCCGTCTTCATCGACCGCCGTGGTGCCCGATACCTCGACCACATCCCCCACCCGCACGGCGCGGACATAGCCGACGATGTCCTCCCAGACGGCGCCTGAGCTGATTTCGAGCCGCTGGTTCATGCTCCCTCCTGTTCACGATCGCTATCTTCATCTGCCGTCAAAGCCAGAGAGGCCCTTGCCAGTCGTCGCGCTGCCGCCGGATCGATCCACACCAGGCTGCGAATCTGCACAGCTGCCGCGCCCATCTCTAGACACAGGGCCACATCGTCCAACGAGTGGATGCCGCCGGCGGCGACGATAGGCAGGCCAAGCTCCAGATCGACGACGCGTTGCAGGCTGCGCAAAGTGAAGCCGAAGGCAACCGGGCCTGATAGAGGACCGCTCAAGAGCGAGCCATCTACGGCCGGCGAGAACACCGGCGGCGGCGCTCCCAGCACCAGGGCGTCGGCGCCGGCCACAGCGCAGGTTTCGGCCAGGTGGGCGGCGCGGGTAGAAGGCAACTTGACCAGGATAGGAAGCGTTGTGGCCTGGCGCGTGGCCGAGATGAAGGCGCTGGTCTCGCCCAGATTGGCGTCCTCGGGCACCGCCAGCTCGATGGCAGCCACGCCAGGGTCGCCTTCCTCCAGCCGGGCGGCCATCCAGGCCCGGTCGCCGGGGTCGCGGCCGGCCAGGCTGATGATCACCGGCGTCCCCAACTTGCGCCAGCCGCTGCTCTGCTGCTCCACCACCCGTCGGAAGCCGGGGTTATGTTCGCCGACGGCCAGCACAAAGCCGGCGGGAAGCTCGGCCAGTCGCGGCTGCTCGCTGCCTTTCTGCGGGCGCATGGTCACCGGCGCCGTGACGATGGCGCCGAAATCGGACGGTCTCAGAGCAGGCGGCCAGGCATCGCCAAAGCCGACGGCGCCGCTGCCTGCCAGCAGGGGTGAAGTGACCGTCAGGCCGCGTTTGTTGCGGGGAGCGAGTTCGATCATCGGCTCAAATGACAGCGGTCAAATCGAAAACCGGGCCGCGCAGACAGACGCGGCGCCGGCCGCCGGCCACATCGGCGGCGCAAGCCATGCAGGCGCCGACGCCACACAAAAAGTCGGCCGCCACCAGCGCCTGCCCGAACCCACGCGGCAGCACCAGCCGGTGTTCGCGGATGGCCTCGGCCAGATGGAAGTAGAAAGACGACGAGCCGGCGGCGGCGATGGCATCGGCCCAGCCCAAGAGTTCGGGCGTCAGCAGGCCCGGCCGGGATCTGTCGGCTCGACCGGCAGCCAGCGTCGCCGCCCGATACTCGACCGAAAGCGGCAGACGCTGGGCGGGGATGACGGCGCGGGCGGCGGCGGCTGTGGTCGCCAGGGTCACGCTCAGGTGGGCGGCGTCAGCCAGATGGACGAGTGGGAGCAAGGCCCAGGCCAGGTCGCCTTCGCCCAGGCAGAGCAGGCGGCTGGCGCCGGCGGGCAGGCGGAAGCCGACGCCAATCGGTCCCAGGCAATCGATGGCCGCGCCCGGTGGACAGAGGCGCAGCCAGGCATGGCCGCGGTCGCCGCTCGGCGGCAGGCGCAGGGTGAAGGTCTCGACGTCGAAGGCAATAGGATAGAAAGTTCGCCGCAGGTAGGGGTCCAATCCCCATCCCGCCCGCACCAGCACGGCCTGACCAGGCTGGAGCTGTTGGGCGAGTTCAGGCGCTTGTAAGACGAGTTCCTGGTAAGCGCCGTCGCCGACTCGCTCCACAAGGCTGGCGTTCTGCTGGATCATCCCGATCCCGCGCCCTCAGACATGACGCGCCTCTTCCGCCATCCCCTCCGGATTGAGGATGATGACGCGTCCCCGCGAGGTGGTCATCAGGTCGGCTTTCCGGAACCGACTCATGACTCGGATCGCCGTCTCCACCGTCGTGCCGGTCATTTCGGCGATGTCCTGCCGGGTCAGGGGCATGTCGATGATGATGGCGTTGGCCCGCGCGGCATAGGGCTTACCGGCCAGTTCGGCCAGGCGCAAAAGCGTGCGGGCCACGCGTTGGTCGACACGGTCGACGGCCAGGCTGCGCACCATCTCGGTCGTCAGTCGCAGCCGCCGGCTTAGCTCCGAGATCACGCCCATCGCTACACGGGGGTAGCGATCGAGTAGACCATAGAAATCGCGGCGGGCAATGGTGACAACCGCCACCTCCTCCAGGGTTTGGGCGGTGGTCGAGTAGGGGCAGCCATCGAGGACGGCCATCTCACCCAGAATCTGCCCCGGCCCCATCACCTCCACCACTACATCGCGACCATTGTCGGTATGGCGCACGAGCTTGATCCGGCCCATCCAAACGATGTAGAGCGCATCGGGTGGGTCGCCCTGAAAGAACACATAAGCGTCCTTGGGAAAACAATGGCCGTGCAACAAGGGCGCAATCGCCTCCCAATCTTCTTCTGTCAGGCCGCGGAAAAGCGGGACAGAGCGGGCAACCTGCACCATGTTCCAGTGCAGCTTGTCCAGGCGGGGACCGGCTCGGCTCGTGGTTTCGACCATTTCCAGATCAGCATACCTTCGGCGATGGCGCTGCGGCCGCATGGCTGTGGCAGCAAGACGGCATTCTAGCACAGCACAGCGATTTGCGGCAATGCAATCTCGGCGGTCGGGCCGCCTGGCGTAGCCCTGCCGCTTCCTGCTAAGATAGTCTCGCCGCCCGGTCTCGGCGCCGGGCGGCCTTCAGCCACCCCGCCCGGGCCGCCGAACCGCCACTGCACCCCACTTTTTGTTCACTATGATCCGCACCGTCTTCATGGGCACGCCCGCCTTCGCCGTTCCCAGCCTGCGCGCTTTGCTCGACAACCCCGCCTATGCTCTCGTTGGCGTCGTCACCCAGCCCGACCGCGAGGCCGGTCGCGGAGGCGGGAGCGGACGCCGGCGCCAGATGTCGCCGGTCAAGGAAGCGGCGCTGGCGGCTGGCGTCCCCGTCCTGCAGCCTGAACGCCTGCGCCGGCCCGAAGCCTTCGCTCAACTGGCTGCGCTCGCCGCCGAGATGATCATCGTCGCCGCCTACGGCCAGATCCTGCGCCCAGAGGTGCTGGCCCTGCCGCGCTTCGGCTGCCTCAATGTCCATGCCTCGCTCTTGCCGCGCTGGCGCGGGGCCGCCCCCATCGCCGCTGCCATCCTCGCCGGCGACGCCGTCACCGGCAGCACGATCATGCTCATGGACGAGGGCATGGACACCGGCCCCATCCTGGCTCAGGCCGAGGAAGCAATCCGCCCGGACGATACCGCCGGCAGCCTGGGCGAGCGCCTGGCGCAACAGGGCGCCGGCTTGCTGATGCGCACCCTGCCGGCCTACCTCGCCGGCCAGCTCACCCCCCGGCCACAGCCCGAGGTGGGCGTCAGCCTTTGCCGACCGCTGCAAAAAGAGCACGGCCAGATTGACTGGCAGCAGCCGGCGGCGCTGATCGAGCGCATGGTGCGGGCGTTCGACCCCTGGCCGGGCGCGTTCACAACCTGGGAGGGCCAGCAGCTCAAGATCGGCCGGGCGCAGGCCATCGCCGGCGAAGGCGAGCCGGGCCGGGTGCAACGGTGGCAGGGGCAGCCAGCCATCGGCGCCGGCGAGGGGCTGTTGCTGGTTTCGGCGCTGCAGCTGGCCGGCAGAAAAATGCTGGGCGCGAGGGAGTTTCTGGCCGGGCGGCCGGATTTCATCGGCGCTGCCCTATGCCCGCCCGTGATCGCAGCAGGCGTATGAAGTTCTTCAACGCTTCGCGCTTGAGTCTTAGTGCCGTTCCTTGGCCATCCGCCCTTCCAGCCGCCCTTGCAGCCATTCGGAGATGATGGTCAGCACCCAGTACAGGGCCGCGGCCAGCAGGAACATCTCCATGAAGGCGCTGTCTTTGCGGGCGAAGCGGTTGGCCCGGTAGGTGATCTCCCACACGCCCATGATCGAGACCAGGGAGGAGTCCTTCTGCATGGCGATGAACTGGTTTCCGGCCGCCGGCAGGATGACACGAAAGGCCTGGGGCAGCACCACCAGCCGCAGGGTCTGGATGCGGCCGAGGCCGAGCGCTTCCGCCGCCTGCCATTGGCCGCGCCCCACCGACTGGATGCCGGCGCGGAAGATCTCGGTCATGTAGGCGCCGTAGTTGAGGCTGAGGGCCAGGACGCCTGACTGGATGGCGCTGAGGATGAGCATCTCGCCCAGACGCTCGTAACCCATCAGCTTGAGTTGTTGCCCCACCTGCGGCAGGCCCAGATAGATGATGTAGATCTGGATCAGCAAAGGGGTGCCGCGAAACAGGGAAACATAGAACCCTGAAATGCCCTGAAATGCCGCCCGCGGCGACAGCCGCATCAACGCCCCCACCAGTGCCAGCAACGAGGCGAAGACGATCGAGATCAGGGAGACGCTGATCGTGACCCCGATCCCCAGCAGGACGAAGTTGGTGTGAGCGAGGATGTAACCGAAATCGACGTTGAGCAGCGAGAGGACGGCGCCGAGGATGGCGAACAACACGACCCAGGTGGCTGCCACCGAAACGCGGTGCAACAGCTCGTCGCGCTCCTTCTCGGCCATGATCTGCCGGGCGTAGTGGGCGTGGATCTGGTTCTGGTCAAGGGGGTCGCCGCCCCTTCCGCCAGGCGACATGGGTGGATTGGCAGTTGTCATAGCTCCTCCTGGGGCGCCTCAGTCTGATGTGTGTGGGAGTGTGAGAAAACAGTTGGGGCAGGCGAGGGCCTGCCCCAACTGTTCAGCGCCGGTTACTGCTTCAGCCCGGCAAGGTCGAATCCTGCCGCAGCCCCGGCCAGATCAACGCCGTAGTATTTCTCTGCCAGCTGCTTGAGGACGCCGTCTTTGTGCATCGCCTGCAGAACCTCGGTCACTTTGGCCCGAAAGGCGGCCGTGTCCTTGGGCGCGCTCTTGTCGATGGCCCCGGCCAAATACTCGAAATAGACCGGATCGCCGAGTTGCTTGAGCGGCAGCCCATCCTTGATCACGCCCTGACCGGTGGGCAGGGCCGTGAGCACCGCATCCACGCGCACACCGTCGCCCAGGGCCAGGTCTTGCAGGGCGGGGGTGTCGGTATCGTAGCCCATGATCTCGGTGTCCTTCACCACGAAGTCGATCGTTTCGCCGGGGATGGACAGCGAGCCGTCGAGGTAGGACTCGTAGGTGCAGCCAGCGCACACGCCCACCTTCTTTCCCGAAAGATCCGCCGGCTGGCTGTAGCTGGTGTTGTCTTGATGAACGAAGAAGGCGGCGGGGGTGGTGTAGTAGGGCTGGGTGAAATACAGCTTTTCCATGCGTTCCGGCGTGATCGTCATCGAGCCGATGCTCAGGTCCCAACGGCCCGACCAACTGCCGCCGGTGATCAGCGTCCAGTCGGGGGTGACGAAGCAAACTTCGACGCCCATGCGCCGGGCGATCTCGGCTGCCACATCGATGTCGAAGCCCTGGAACTGGTTGGCGGCCCGCTCCTCGCCCTTGCACTTGCTATTGGCCGGCGGCTGCACACCCTCCACCAGTTCCGATTGCGGCGGATAGGCCGGGTCGGTCGAGACGCGCAGGATGCCGCGCTGCATCACTTCGCCCAGCAGGTCGCTGGCAGGGGCCGGGGCCGGGGCCGCGCCGCCGCCGCAAGCGCCGGCGATGGCGGCAACGATTACCAAAACGATGAAGACAAGAAAGATGCGATACTTCATGAAATGCCTCCTTTTGAGTGAGTGTGGGGGGGGACGGGGGGCGGGTTCGGGGGGCGGGTTCGGGGGGCGGAGTGTTTGGCGCGGGATGCCAGGCGGGGGGAAGCGGACTGGCTCGGGCGAGTGGATGATACTGCTTCCACTCGGCTTTCGTCAAAGGAATGTTGATTTTGCGTGACGGCTGGGCGAGCGCTGGCCCGGCGCGTTGGTGTGCTCAGGGAGTGTCATTGGCCAAGAGAGTGGGCGACGAGCGTCTGAAAATGGTGGACGCCGTTTTCACGTGCAACCGAAAAGCGCCCGCGATCATAGCTGCGCGAACGCAGATTGCGCTGCACCGTCTCGCAGATCTCCATATCCTCGCGCTGGACTTCGTCGCTGAAGGCGATGGATTGCTGCATACTCTCCCAGCCGGGGCCGCTGCCGGGCTGGTGGAAGTACCACTCGAAGATTGTCAACGTGCGCTCGTGGTCGAGCGGGACGATGATGTTGATCTGCATATTGTCGGGGTAGAAGTTGAGCATCAGGTTGGGGAAGACCCAGTAGTACAGCGCCTGTTGCTCGCCCTCTGATCGCAGGTAGCGACGGTCGCGGCCGGGGGCGTCGCCCGCCGGTAGGGGCCGGATGGGTGCATGCTGCTGCGAGTAGTAGGCAAAGGTCTCCACCTGGTATTGCTCGTAGTCGATCTCGCGGTACAGGCCGGGGTGGGCAATAGGGATGTGATAGCCCTCCAGATAGTTATCGACGTAGACCTTCCAGTTGCAGTTCAGCGTGTAGTCGCGTCGCTCGACCGGCTGCATCTGGTCGATGCGGAAGCCGGCGCCGGCGATTTGCGCTGGGATGTCGCCGAGGAAATGGCCGAGGGGTGGGGCGGCAGCATCCAGGTTGGCGAAGATGAACGGCCCCCATTCGCTTACCTGCACCGCCGTCAGCCGATAGTCTTCCGCCTGCCAGTTCTCCACCCCTTCGAATTCCGGCGCCCGCAGCAGGCGACCATCGAGCGCGTACAGCCAGCCATGATAGCGGCATTGCAGGCTCTTGCGGTTGCCCTTGCCCACCGCCACGCACCCCGCCCGGTGAAGACAAACATTGAAAAAGCCGCGTAGGACGCCATCCTGCCCGCGCGTGATCACCAGCGGCTCACCGTAGAGGTCGTAGGTGAAGAAATCGCCCGGCCGCTGCACCAGGCCGGCCGAACCCACCCACTGCCAGGTGCGATAGAAGATGCGCTCCTTCTCCAGTGGCAGCATGGCCGGGTCGGTGTACCACGAAGACGGCAGGGTGTGGGCGCGGGCCAGCCTCGGTTCGGGGGTGAAATTGCTCAGATCAGGCATGGGAATTGCGGATTGCGGATTGCGAGACCTGCTACCTGCGACTTGCCAGTTGCGATGTTCACGCTTCACGTTTCACGATTTTGCGCCAGGCGTTCGCGGCGGCTCAGGCGGCGGGGGATGGGGACGGCGGGCGGAGCGAGTGAGCGAGGCGGGGGGACTGCCGGCAAGGGGGGGGCATCGGGCAGGCCGGCGCAGATCAGAAGGCGGAGTTCGGCGTCGAGGGTGGGGTCGGTTTCGGTGGGCAGATAGGCCGAGAGGCGGGATTCCACCTCGGCCACCGCCCGCTGCCACAGGTCTTGCTGGCCCCCGCGCTGCCAGGCATCGCGATTCTTGCGGTCGAAGACGGGGCCGGGAAGATAGAGCTGCTGCTCCCAATGCGCCAGAGTATGCGGCACGGTGAGCATGTGGCCAGCGGCCAGCTCCGCCCGCACCAGCGCGCCCGCGGGCAGGTCGTCCACGATCTCCATCTCGCGCGTCAGGTGCAGGGCCTGGCCGCAGACCTCGTTATCGAACACGAGCTTGGCCAGGCTGAAGACGAGGACGTAGTCGAGCAGGCCGGGGCCAGAGACGGAGTTGATCCCGGCCAGGGCCGCCAGCAGGGCGCTGCCATAGGTTTCGGCCCCGGCCTGCGCATCCAGGGCTTTGCTATCGCTCAGGGCCATGTAGGCTTGGGTGGGCAGACCCAGGCGCTTGCCCACCTGGGCGTTGAGCACGTTCAGGTGCATGGCCTGCACGCCCAGCATCGGTGAAGTAGCCTCTTTCATGTGGAATTCGGCCGGCGCGCCGCCATAGAGCACCGCCGCCCCCGGTCTGATCACCTGCGCCATCACTACCCCCGCCAAGGTGTCAACGGCGTGGAAGACCGCCGCCCCGACCAATGTCACCGGCGCAGTCAGGCCCATCAACGTCACCGGCACGATCTCAACCGGGATACCCGCCTCGACGCAATCGATCAGATTCTGGCACGAATCTTCGCTGTAGCGGAAGTTGCCCGTGGCGGTGATGGTGAAGATCGACAGCGGTCGCGCCGCCAAATCGACCCGGTCGCGACGGAAAAGCGCCATCATCGCCGCCATGCGCGGCACACCGTGCTCGGTGAAGGCGCCGGAGACGACCGGGCGGCGGGAGTTGGTCAGACACAAATACAGCCGCCAGGCATCGGAGACGGCGGGTGGGAGGTCGTGGGTCGAAAAGGCCGTGGCCAGATAGGCAATGTGGGGCAGGCCGTCGCATAGCCGCACATAGTCGACGAAATCGGCCGTCAGCGCGTCGCGCGTGACGCCGGTGCGGTAATCCTGCACCCGCAGCCCGCTGGAGCCGGGCGTGAAATGCACCCGGTCGGCGCCCAAGTGGGCATGCGGCTTGCCATCACGATCGTAGAGCCAAAACGAAGCCGGGGCCGCGGCCAACGCCCGCTCCACCACATCATCAGCAAAGAGCACCCGGCCCTTTCCATCCACCGGCAGCCCTGCTTCCAGCAGCCGTTGTTGCATGCCCCGACCTCGCACCTCCATCCCCACCGTCGCCAGCAGATGGCGCGCCTCGCCAATGATGCTGTCCAACAGGTCGGGCGAGGCAACGGTGAGGGTGGGGCGCATGGCGGTGGGTGGCAGCGCGATCGCTGTAGCCGGGGCGACGGGTGGGGCCATTCTAGCCGCTTGCCTGGCTGTTGGCAAACGATGACCGCAAATGTACAATGGCCGCATCCTTGCCCGTCCGGCCGCCCCCGCCGCCTTCCTCCGCCTTCGACATGCGACGCCTTCTCGTTTTCCTTCTCCTGGCCCTGGCGCTGCTCGGCGCAGCCTGCCAACCGGGCGCGACCGACCCCACCCCGCCCGACCTGAAACTCCTCGTCCTGCCCGACGACGGCCCCGCCGCGGTGACCGCCCTGATCGACGGCGCCCGTCAATCGATCCGCTTCAAGATCGATCTGCTGACGAGCGACGAGATCATCGCCGCCCTGGCCGCAGCCGCCAATCGGGGGGTGGAGGTGAGGGTGCTGATCGAGCAGAATCCGGTGGGAGGCGGCGAGAGCAATCAACGCTCGGCTGACCGGCTGCAAGAAGCAGGGGTGAGCGTGCGGTGGGCGCCCTCGCTCTACCAACTGACACATGAAAAAAGCCTGTTGGTAGACGATAGACAGGCGCTGGTGGCCACCTTCAACTTTACGCATAGTTCGTTCGCAAACAACCGCGAGTACGGGCTGCTCACGACCGACCCGGCCCTTGTGGGCGAGATTGCCGCCATTTTCGAGGCCGACTGGGCCGGCAAGCCCTACGAACGTCTGCGGAACCCGGCCCTGGTCGTCAGCCCGCTCAACAGCCGCCAGCAGATCGAAGCCCTGATCGACGGCGCCAAGAACTCACTCTGGCTGGAGGAGAACACCCTGCTCGACGACGACATCGCCGGCCGGCTGGCCGCTGCCGCCCAGCGCGGGGTCGAGGTTCGTTTTCTCGGCCCCCTGCGAACGGGCGAGGAGGATCTGGCCGAGCCGAACTACCGGCGTTTGCGGGCGGCCGGGGCGCAAGTCGGCCATCTGGCCGCTCCTTATGTGCACGCCAAAGTGATCGTGGCCGATGGCAAGCAGGCGCTGGTGGGGTCGATCAACCTCAGCCACGCCTCGATAAACAAGAATCGCGAACTGGGGCTAGTGACGGCGGACGCTGCCATCATCGCACAGATCGAAAAAACCTTCGCTGCCGACTGGCAGCTCGCTCGCCAGTTCAAACCGGCCCCCACCGGCGTCATCGGCTGGCAGGAAGCAGGCAACTACACAGGCGCCGAGGTCACGGTCGAAGGCGAGATTGTGCGCACACACGACACCGGCAAGGTCACCTTCCTCAATTTCACGCCCAACTACCGCGGCACGCTCACCCTGGTGATCTTTGCTTCTGATTATGACAAGTATCCGGCGCTGCCCGTTGAACATTTTCTGAACAAGCACGTCCGCGCCAGGGGCCTGGTGAAGGACTACCAGGGTGCGCCGGAGATAATCATCGATACCCCCGATCAGATCGAAATCCTCCCGGCGCCGTCTGCCCAGCCCGCCCTGGCCGAGCCGCAGGCTGACGCCCCCGCGCCGCCTCCGGCCGAGACTTCGACGGCAATCCCCACCATAGTCGCGGCCCCTGCCGTCATCGACTGGCAAGAGGCAGGCGACCACATGGGCAAGGAGATCACGGTCGAAGGCGAAGTGGCGCGCACGCACGACACCGGCAAGGTCACATTCCTCAATTTCAGCAACGAGTGGCGCGGCACTCTCAGCATCGTCATCTTCGCCAGCGATTATGACAAGTTTCCCCGCCCACCGAGCGAACTCTATCGCGGCCAATCTATCCGGGTCAGCGGCCGGGTCAAGGAGTACCAGGGCGCGCCGGAGATCGTGGTCGAGTCGCCGGCGACGATCGAGATCATCGCCACGGGGCAGAGCGACGCCGCCGCACCCGCGCCCGCTGCCACGCCCGCCGTCGCCCTGCCGGCAACGGCGCGGCCGCCCACCGGCGTCATCCCCTGGGAGCAGGCCGGCGATTACCTGGGACAGACGATCACCATCGCCGGCCGCATCGTGCGCGCCAACGACATCGGTAGCATCACCTTCCTCAACTTCAGCAACGAGCGCGGTCGTTTCGTCGTCGTGATCTTTCAGGATGACTATACGAATTTTCCGTCCCCGCCCGCCGAACTCTACCAAAAGCGCACGGTGTGGGTTACGGGCGAGGTGACAGAGCACGACGGCGCCCCTCAGATCATCGTTCACTCGCCCGATCAAATCGAAGTCTTCCCCTGATTCCTGCGCTCACCTCGCCTCCTTCACCCCTTCGCCGATCGCCCCCCCATGCTTGCCCTGCTCCCGACCCTGCCGCCGGCCACGCGCGCCGCTCTGGCCGACACTCGGATTGAGATCGAAGACCGGACGGTTGCCCTTGTGGGCGCGAGCAGCCGGGCGCGAGGACAAATCGAGACAAGCTTCGATGGCGGGGAGATCATCGCCGCCATCGACGACGGCCAGGAATTCAGCTTCATCCTCCCCGAAGTTGACCTACCGCGCCTCGCTGCGCCTGGCCTCCAACTGCGCATCGAGCGCCCCTACCGCTTTCTGAAACTCGATGCCGTCCTCCCCTGGACGACCGTCGGCTACGGCGCCGCCATCTTCACTACCCTGGCCCAGGCCGGCATCAGCGCCGGGATGCTAAGCGGCTTCAGCACCGACTATCTCCTGATCCCGGCCACCAGCCTATCTGCCGCGGTCGAGGCGCTCACCCGCCTTTTCGACCAGGCCCGCCGTGAAACGTGAAGGAAGTCGGTTCTCCCCTCACGTTTCACGCTTCACGCCTCATGTTTCACGCCTCACGCCGGCGGCTCGGTCGGTTCGGCAGGCTCGGACGTCTTCTGCTCCATGCGGGCGATGACCTCGTCGAGTTCGCGATTCATCGCCTTCATGCCCTTGAGCAGGCTCTCGCGCACATCGACGGTCATCTTGCTGCTGCGCACGGTGTCGGCGACTTTGGCTGCCTGTTCGCCCACTTGCTTGGCGGCGTCGGTGCTGCGAGCTCTCGCCAAGGCGTCGTTGACCTCGGTGACGACATTGTGAAGACCCTCGCGCACTTCTTTCTCGACCTGCTGCCACTGCGGGCTGTTCAGGGCTGACTGAATGGCGACGCCAAATTTCTTGCCCAATGTCGTCAATTCATCGACAAGCGTGTTGGTAGGGGCCGGCGAAGGTGTGGGTTGTTCGACCTCGGGGGCGGGGCCGGTAGGTTGTTCGGTGCTCATGGATGGCCTTCCTCGGATTGAGCTTGGGTGGGGTTAGGATAGGGAAGAGATGGGAACTTGCGCCACTTGGGTCAAGTGTAGCAGCTTCGCCGGAGGCCGGCAATCACCGGCCAGGGTGTGCACTGGCTTGGCCGCGACGCACGACCTGATACTGGCCAAGTCATCAATGTTGTAGTACGCAGAAATGGCGGCAGGGTTTCAGCCAGGCGGCGGCGCGCAAGCGGCCCCATGCGCTTGCTATTCGCTGGCGACGCCCTGTGCTATAATTTCCTCACCCCACTGTAAGCCAACCCCATCTCAAGGAGACCGGCCATGTTCGGATCACTTAGCACTCCCGAGTTGATCATCATCCTCGTCATCGTTCTGCTCATCTTCGGCGCCGGCAGGCTGCCCGAAGTCTTCCGCTCGCTTGGCTCCGGCATCAAAGAATTCCGCGAGGCCTCGAGCGGCGACAGCAAGGACGCCAAGAAAAAGAGCGATGACGCCGCCTCGCGCGCGACGGCCGACCCCTCCTGAGACCAGGGCCTCGGCCTGACCCGACCTGCCTGCGCCTCGCCCACGCGGGACGCAGGCTTTGTTTTGTCCATTTGCGGACACTCGCGAACATCGATGAGGGAGCGGGCTTATCTTGCGGCGCCCATCACCGCCGTCGATACAGCCGAAGCCCTGGTGATGGCTGCCGAAAGCGCGGCCGGCGGCGCCACCCTGGTCGAGTACCGCCTCGACCTCATGGCCAATTTCGACCTGCCTCGCTTGCTGGCCTCCTCGCCGCTGCCTGCCATCGTCACCTGCCGGCCCGCCGCTCAGGGCGGTCGCTTCGACGGCTCCGAGGCCGAACGACTGGCCATCCTGCGCCGGGCCATCGCTGGAGAGGCGGCCTTTGTCGATGCCGAGGCCGACATCCTGCCCCGCATCGGCGGCCATCCCCGCCCACGCACGCAACTGATCGGTTCGCACCACAACTTTGGCGCCATGTTGCGCGATTGGGAGGGCCGGGGACGCCAACTGGCCGCCGCCGGCGCCGATGTAATCAAACTGGCAGGGATGGCGACCAGCAGCGACGACGCCCTGCCGCCGCTGAAATGGCTGGCCGGTCTGGTGCAGCCCGGCATCGGCATCGCCATGGGCGAGCAGGGCCTGGCCACACGCCTCTTGGCCCCGCGCTTTGGCGCCTGCCTGCTCAGCTTTGCCGCCCTGGGCGCCGGCACTGCGCCCGGCCAGATCGGTCTGGCCGAGATGGTAGAGTCGTTCGGATACCACCAGCTGGCCGGGGCCAACCCACTCTTTGTCCTCCTCACTCCGCCCGCCGTTCCCTGGCAACTGGTGCGGGCCTGCCGCCAGGCCCTGGCAGACGCCGCCCTCGGCCCTGCCCCCTGGCTGCTGCCCATACCTACCGCCACGTTCGGCCCCGGCCTCCTGGCCGCCTGCCAACTGGCGCGCAGTGATGGCATCCTTTGCCTTGCCGGCGTCGAGCGCGACCCGCGCCTGGCCCACCGCCATCGTTGGGGCCGCATCCCCGAGGCCGTACTCGCCGCTGCCGGGCCGTGGCTGGCCGACGATGAACCGCAAGGCCTGAAACACGAGGCGTAGAGCACCCACCGTCCACCACCGTCGAACAAACCCATGCGCCTGATCACCTTCCGCCGCCAAACTGAAACCCATGCCGGTCTCTTGCTCGATGATCGCGTCATCCCGCTGCCCTGGCCCGACCTGATGGGCGCCATCCAGTCCGGCCGCGACGCCATCCTGGCTGCCGCCGCCGGCGCGGCGCCGCTGCTGCTGGCCGATGTCAAGCTCCAGGCGCCCTTGCTCCGTCCGGGCAAAATCATCGCCGTGGGTCTGAACTATCTCGACCACTGCCGGGAACAAAATCTGACCCCGCCGGAGCGTCCGACCCTTTTCACCAAATTCACCACCTCTGTCATCGCGCCGGGCGAGGCCATCCGCTGGGACCCAGCCCTGACCCAGCAGGTCGATTACGAGGCCGAGCTGGCGCTTGTGATCGGGCGGACAGCCCGCCGCGTCCCCGCTGAGGCGGCCTATGACTTTGTCTTTGGCTACACTTGCCTGAATGACGTAACCGCTCGCGACCTGCAAAAGGGCGATGGCCAGTGGGTGCGCGGCAAAAGCCTGGACACCTTCTGTCCGCTGGGGCCGGTGGTCGTCACCGCCGACGAACTCCCCAACCCCCACGGCCTGCCCATCCGCACCTGGGTCAACGGCGAACTGCGTCAAGACAGCAACACCGACCAACTCATCCACACCGCGCCGGCGCTGATCGCTTTCTGCTCGGCCGCCTTCACACTCGAACCGGGCGACATCATCACCACCGGCACGCCGGGCGGGGTGGGCCTCTACCGCAACCCGCCCAGCTTCTTGCAGCCCGGCGACACGGTAGCGATCGAGATCGAAGGCATCGGCCGGTTGGAGAACCCGGTTGGCCCCTTTCTGTGAATCACCGAACTGATCGCCCGCAACGCGACCTGACCGGCACCTGAACCCCATCTGCCATGCCCCGTCTCTCTTTCCTGCTCTCCCTGGGCGATGCCCTCGCCATCCTCCTCTTTGCCGTCTTCGGCCGCCAGAGCCACAACGAAACCGCCGGCGGGATTGCCGGAGCCTTCGCAGTTGCGGCCCCGTTCATCATCGGTTGGCTGTTCGTCGCCCCGTGGCTGGGGGCATTGCAGCCGCCGGCCTGGGCCAGCCCGCGTTCGGCGGCGGCGGCCGTACTGAAGGCATTCGTCCCGGCCTATTTCGCCGGCTCGCTTATACGGGCGCTGTTCATAGGACGCTTCAGTCCACCGGCTTTCTACCTGGTCACGGCGGCCGTCATCCTGGCTTTGCTCCTGGTCTGGCGCCTGATCTACACCCTGGTGATTGCGCCGCGGCTGGGGAGAGCGTGAGGCAACGGTGCTGAACAAAGGCGATGAGCGCCTCAGCGCCGGCGCGGGCGACCTGGCCGCGGTCGAACGCGAGATCGGGCAGATCGCGCGCGGCGCCGGGGTGGGATTGGGGGGCAACGCCGTCAACACCGCCGTCAGCTATCTGTTTGGTATCCTCGTCGCCCGGCAGATCGGCGCCGAGCAATACGGCCTCTACACCCTGGCAGTCACGGCCGTCACCCTGGTCAGCCGCTTCACCATCACCGGCCTCGATCGGGGCTTGCTCCGCTTTGCCAGCATCAGCCGCAGCCAGGGCCAGGGCCAGCAATTGAACCGGCTCATCGCCCTTGCCCTCGGCATCGGCGCCGTGGTCGGGCTGGCGGGCGGGGCCGCGATGTGGCTCTTTCCCGGCGCCATCGTCGCATTCTTCAACTGGAGCGACCAGCAGGAAGTCATCCCCCTCCTGCGCGCCTTTGGCCTGGCCGTGGCGCCGCTGACGGTCATCGCCATTGCCATCGCCGGGACACAGGCCTTCCGCACCATGCGCTATCGGGCGCTGGTGGTCAACATCATCCAGCCGCTCATCCGCCTGCCCCTGGCGCTCGCCCTGATCCCCCTGATCGGACCGACGGCGGCGGCGCCCGTCATCGCCTTCGTCATCACCCAGATCATCGGCGTCGTTCTCTCCCTATTCTTCTTGCTGCGCCTGGCTCGCCGCCTGCCCCATCCGCCTGCCGCTCCTGCCACTGCCGCCCTGACCCAGGGCCTGACACGGCGTCTGCTGCGGTTTTCGTTGCCGTTGTCACTTTCGAATGTACTCGAGTATCTCAATGGCCGCACCGAGATCATCGTCATCGGCATGTTCCTGGCCGCGGGGGCTGCAGGCGTCTTCAACGCTGCCAGCCGCATGGCCGGCCTGGGGCTGATCGTCCTCACCGCCTTCAACGCCATCTTCTCGCCGGTCATCTCCGACCTGCACCACAAGCAGGAACTGGGGCATCTGGGCACGCTCTACAAGCTGGCCACGCGGTGGGTGATGCTGGCGGCCATGCCCCTCGTCGTCGTTCAGATCGTCTTTGCCGAGCAACTGATGCGGATGTTCGGCCCCGAATTTGCGGCCGGAGCCACAGCCCTACAGGCGTTGTCGTTGGGCCAGGTCTTCAACTTCGGCGTCGGCGCGGCCGGGGTGATGCTGATCATGATCGGTCGCTCGACCCTGGTGGCGGTCAATTCAGTGCTGGCGATTGGCCTCTCCTTTGCCCTCGACTTCTGGCTGACCCCGCGCTTTGGTCTCGACGGCGCCGCCCTGGCCGCGGCCCTGTCGCTGGCGGCGCTCAATCTCTTGCGGCTGGGCGAAGTCTGGGTCGTGCTTCGGCTTCACCCCTTCAGCTTCGCTTACCTCAAACCGTTTGCGGCGGCGCTCCCGTCGGCGCTGGCCGGCCTGGCCTGGCTGCGCTGGCTGCCGATGGAAAACATCTTGCACCTGGCGGCGGCTTGTGCGGCCAGTGGGCTGGTTTACCTGGCCGCCATCTGGCTGCTGCGTTTCGACGCCGGCGACCGGCTGATGTTCGATGCCTTTCGCACCCGGCTCGTGCGCCTGGCGCCGGGCAAAAACAGACGGCATTGTTGACCGTCCCGCCCATGTCTCTCTACATCATCGGCCTCGACGGCGCCACCTGGGACATCCTCGACCCGCTCATCGCACAAGGCGTGATGCCGCACTTGCAGGCGCTCATCCGCCAGGGCGCAGCCATGCCCCTGGCGTCCACCTGGCCGCCCGTGACGGCGCTGGCCTGGCCCACCTGTTACACCGGCCAAAATGCAGGCAAGCACGGCGTCTTTTCATTCGTCCGACTCGACGCCGCCGGACAGGAGCGCGTGGTGGATGGGCGGGCTGTGGCGGCGCCGGCGCTTTGGGACTGGGCCACGGCCGCCGGGCTGAAGGTCGGGGTCAGCGGCGCGCCCATCACCTACCCGGCCCGCCCGGTCGCCGGTTTCATGATCACCGACTTCCTCACCCCGCCCGGCGCCGCCGACGCCTTCTACCCTGCCGACCTGGCCGCCCGCCTGCCCCCCTGGACCTTCCATGTCCCGCCGCCTCAGGCCCAGCCCACCGTCGAAAACACGCGCGCCTTCATTGCCCACCTCACCGCTGTGGCCGCCCGCCAATTCGACGCCCTGCAAAGCCTGCTGGATGAACAGCGCCCCGACCTCTTCTTTGGCGTCTGGATGCACCCCGACACCATCCAGCACATCTATTGCGGCTACCTGCACCCCGGACACCCCTGCTTTGCCCTGCCCGAAGCCCCGGCCCTGCGCGAGATCCTGGCCGCGGCCTTCGGGCAGATGGATGACTTCATCGGCCGCCTGGCCGCGCGCGCCCTACCCGATGGCAACATCCTCATCCTCAGCGACCACGGCTTCGGCCCGGTTCACCGCCGCCTGGCCCTGAACAACGCCCTCGCCGGCCACGGCTTCCTGCGCCTGCACCGGGGCCGCATGCTTCGGCATCGCCTGGCGCGGCGCTTGCGCCGGAGTGTGGGCTGGCGGCAAGGTGAGGCCGAGGCCATGCGGCATATCAAACGCCAGGCCGGGCAGAGCGACTATATCGACTGGTCGCACACACGGGCCTTTAGCGGCGCCCTGCACGAGATGTGCATCCATTTGCACCGCGCCGACCGCTACCCCACCGGCATCGTCCGCCCCGCCGACGTCGCTCCCCTCCTGGACGACCTCAGCGCCATGCTCCTGGCCCTGTGCGACCAAGCCGGGCAGCCGCTCCTGGCTGCCGTCTACCGGCCCGAAGAACTTTTCTCTGGCCCCTACCTCGGCCAGGCGCCCGACCTCTTCCTGCGCCCCCACCACCCCGGCGACATCATCACCGACGGCCTGATGCGGGGCGACCGCCTCTATCGTTCCGAAGCCGACAGGCCGGGCGGATGGCATCGGCGCGAGGGCATCCTGGCTGCGGCCGGGAAAGACATCCGCCCCGGCGCAGCGCCCGCGACCCGGCCCACCCTGGCAGACATCGCCCCCACCGCCCTCCGGCTCCTGGGTTTCACCCCACCCGGCGACATGGATGGCCGAGTGCTGGACGAACTCCTGCCAGCGCCGGCGGCGCCGTTGCGAGACCTACCGGCGCTCAGCCATGCCGCCAAGATGGAGGACGCCCCCTTGGACGCCGGCGAAGAAGCAGCGCTGCTGGCAAGACTGCGAGGGCTTGGCTACCTGAGTTGAGCGTCGCGCCGGTTTTTGGGGGGCCATCCCGCGCCCAAGTTGGCAGTTTGCCCGAACTGGTGTAAGCTGTTCGACTACTGAATCCCGGCGCTACCGCCCGTCTTGGCGGCCGCCCATGCACAGGTAGTTTCGCTTGCAGCCCTTCGACTACATTCGCCCCTCTAGCCTAACCGAAACAAGCCGGCTGCTGGCCCAACGCCAGACGCAGGCGCGTGTGTTGGCTGGCGGCGTCGAAATCCTGCCCCAATTGGAGTTGGGGCTGGTCGCGACCGACCTCCTGCTCGACATCAAACACTTGCCCGAAACGAGCCGGTTCGAGACAGATGCCGCCACAGGGTTTTGTTGCGGCGCCGCCATCACCCTGCGAGAGCTGATCGAGCAAAGCGAGGTGCGCCGCTCCTTCCCCCTCCTGGTGCAGATCTGCGAACGCATCGCTTCGCCGCAGATCCGCAATCGCGCCACCATCGGCGGCGCCATTTGCGCGGCCGCTGCCAACTCCAGCCTGGCCCCGGCCTTGCTGTGCTATGACGCCGTCTGCCATCTCTTCGGCCCGCTGGGGACGCGCAGTCTGCCGCTGGCGGCCTTTCTGATCGGACCAGGGTTGACGGCGCTTCGCCCTGGCGAAATCCTGACTCACATCACCCTTGCCACAGCCGGTCGCCCTACCAAGACCGCCTATCATCAGGTGCTCAACACCCAGTCGGGACATGGCCCGCTGGTGGGGGTGGCCGCCGCCGCCGGTGTGGACAACGAGCGAGGGCAAGTCTGGCGGCTGGCCGTGACCGGGGCAGCGCCCCATCCCTACCGGGCGACCGAGGCCGAGCAGATGCTTGCTGGCGTCACGCCGTCAGCTGCCGGCCTGGCCGCTGCGGCTGCCGCCGTGGCGCGGTCGTGCCAACCTGCTGACGACTACCGCGCCAGCGCCGCCTACCGCCGGGCGCTGGTCGCTGTGCTGGCGCGACGCAGCCTCGATGAAGTTGCCGGTCAACTGGCAGGAGCAAACGCGTGAAATATGAGATCAAGCTGACGGTCAACGGCGCAGCACACGGCCTCGAGGTGGAGTCGCATCACACCTTGTTGCGCGTCCTCAGGCAGCAGCTGGGGCTGACAGGGGCCAAGGTGGGGTGCGAAGGCGGCGAATGCGGCGCCTGCACGGTGCTGCTCGACGGCGATCCGGTCTTTGCCTGCCTGGTGCTGGCCGTCGAAGCCGACGGCGCCGATGTGGCGACGGTGGAGGGCCTTGCCACCAGCGAAGACCTGCAGCCGCTGCAACAGATCTACATCGATCAACACGGTTTCCAGTGCGGATTCTGCGCCTCCGGCTTTCTGATGTCGGCTTCGGCCCTGCTCAAACGCAACGGGCGGCCCGACCAGGACGCCATCCGCGCCGCACTGACCGGCAACCTTTGCCGTTGCACCGGCTACGCCAGCATCGTCAAGGCCGTGCAATCGGCGTCCCGCGCCCGTCGCTGAGCTTCAGGGAGCATGGCCATGATCAACTTACGCAAACCCACCATCGTTGGTAAATCGATGGTGCGCGTCGAGGGCCAACTGAAGACCACAGGTCAGGCGCGCTATCTCGACGACTTGCGCTTTGACGTCGAGCCGCTGGTCGCCCGGCTTGTTCTCGGCCGGCGCCCCCATGCCGATTTCAGCCTCGATGTCGGCGACGCTGCCGCCATGCCGGGCGTGGCCGCAGTGTTGACGGGGCGGGATCTGCCGGGCATGTTGGGGCGACGCCTGTTCGACCGCCCCCTCCTTGCGCTCAACCGGGTGCTTTACAGCGGCCAACCCATTGCCGCTGTGGCGGCGGAAACGCCGGAGATCGCAGCCGCAGCAGCTGGGGCCGTCCGCATCGACTATGTGGAGCGGCCGGCCGTCTTCGACCTTGCCCAGGCGCTCGACCCGGCGGCGCCGCGGCTCCACGATGGTCTTGCCAGCAACATCGCTTTCGAAAGCCAGGCCAGCCGCGGCGATCTGGAAGCCGGCTGGCGCCGGGCCGAAGTCATCATCGAAGGCGTTTATGCGGTCGCACCCACGCACCACATGGCCATGGAGCCGCACGGCGCTGTGGCCGTTGCCGCCGCCGATGGAACCGTTACCCTGTGGGCCGCAGCGCAGAACCCCTCACTTCATCAGCAGATGATCTGCCAGGCCCTGGGCTTGGCGACAGAACGGCTGCGCGTGCTCACGAGCTACGTGGGCGGCAGTTTTGGCGGCAAGTCGTTCGCCAGCATCGAGGCGCTGGCGGTGGCCCTGGCCCTGGCGCTGCCCGGCCGTCCGGTCAAGTTGGCGCTCACGCGCGCAGAAGATCTGAACAGTACGTTCACCCGGCCCGGGCTGTCGGCGCGGCTGAAACTGGGCGCGACCGCCGATGGCGCGCTGACGGCGTTGGCGGCGATGTATGAATGGGATGCAGGAGCAAGCGCCGATGCGCTGGTCGAGATGATCGAGACAGTCGTTCACACCGGCGCCGGCCCGTATCGCATTCCGCATGTTACCATCGGCGCCCGGGCCGTCTACAGCAATCGCACCCCCTCGGCGCCGATGCGCGGCAACGGCATGGTCGAGGTGCAGTGGGCGGTCGAGCAACACATCGACCGGCTGGCCCAGGCCATCGGCGCCGACGCCGTTGAGTTCCGGCTGCAAAACTGTCTGATCGGGGGCGACCGGCTTTTCGACCTCGGCAAGATGCACGCCACCGGCCTGGATGTCTGCCTGCGCCGGGTGGCGAAAGCCGTGCACTGGTCGAAAGCGCCGGTGCGAACCGGCCCTGCGCACAAGCGCCGCGGCGTCGGGGTGGCGATTGGCTGGAACCCCGTGCTCGAGGTCGCCGGCGATACCCCCGCCAGCGCCCGCGCCAGCATTGTTCTAGAAACGGCGCCGGCGGGGCCGGTATCGTTGGCCGTGAGCGGCGTAGACATCGGCCAGGGTCTCCACACCGTGGCGGTGCAATTGGCAGCCTCGGCCCTGGGTGTGCCACTGAACTGGGTGCAGGTGCGGCCTTCGGCTGCGTCGATGCACGGCGGCATCGAGCAGATGCCCCGCAACCAACTTACCTGGAGCGCCGGCAACGCCATCGTGCGGGCGGCGGGTGCGCTCAGGTTGGGCATCCTCGCCTGGGCGGCCAGAGCCTGGAGCGAGAGTCCCGGCAGCCTCGACATCGTCGAAGGCGAAATCATCTCACATGCTTCCGGCCGCCGGCTTTCGCTGCTGGACTACATCCACGCGGCCGGCGCAGAAGCAGCCGTGGAGCCAGACCCGCGCCCTCTCAGCGCCGAGGGCCTCTTCCAACCTGATCCGCCAACCGACAAAGGCTTCCCGGTGACGGTGGCGCAGATCGGGGTTGGGGCGCAGGCGGCCGAGGTGGAGGTGGATATGGAGACGGGCGAGGTACAGGTGCTGCGGTTGGTCTCAGCCTTCGACGCCGGCCACGCCATCAATCCCGATATCGTCGAGGCCCAGATTCGCGGCGGCGCCCTGCAGGGGCTGAGCGCCGCCTTGTTCGAGACGATGGTGCCTGCGGCCGGCGCTCCCCCACTCCGCAGCCTGGCCGACTATCACATTGCCACCATCCGCGAGGCTCCGGCCAGCCTGGAAGCGATCACGGTCGAGGTGCCGGAAGATACAGGCCCATTTGGCGCGCGCGGGGTGGGTGAGCATACCGCCATCGCGGCGGCGCCTGCCATCGCCAATGCTATCTACCGAGCAACAGGAGCGCGCGTGAATCGTTTGCCGATTTCCGGCGAATCAATCTGGATCGCGCTCCATTCGCAGGCAAACGCGCCCGAAGCCACAAGTACATAGAGATTTTGGCGCCGACTCGCCTGACGATTGACCTACGATTGACCTACGCCGCGCGCAAACGCGCGACTCCCACTTGCGTATTTTTGTCTTTATTGTTAATATGATGCATTGAATCGGTGTATCATGTAGTCAATGTCTTGACGACGGTTTGCAGTTCTACCAGCTTCATCTCACAATTCCATCTTTTTCACCGGCATGGCGCCGGCCCCACCAAGGAGGTATCAACCTATGATTGCTTCGAAGCGTCTTCTCTGGGTCGTTCCGCTGCTACTGGTTGTCGCCATGGTCTTGGCGGCATGTGGATCGTCCCCCACACAGGTGGCGCAGCAGGAGGGCGGGTTCCTGCTGGCTTTGCCGCGCATCACCGTCGATATCGATGCCGACGGTGTTCCCTCGATTGCTGGTTTGTCGCCGGCGCAGATCAAAGCCATGACCTTTGGTCAGGTTGATCTTTCCGGTCTACAGTTCCCGAAGGAATACGTTACCTGGTTCACGACCACCGGCCTGCAGAACATCGAACTGGTGCACAAGGATGACGGCATGTTCATCTTCGTGAACGGCATGGCCATGCCCCACGTCGGCTGGACGGGCGAATCGTTGGCGCGGGTGAGTGAGGTGGCCGGTTCGTTGGGGCTGCTGAACGACCAGACCAGTCGTTTGCTCAAGATTCTGATCCCATTCGCCGAGCGCCTGGGCCTCGATGTCGCCATCCGCTTCCCGGTGCAGGATGGCGCCGAGGCGCTGCCCTTGCGCGACCTCAACGCTCCCGTTGCGGCGGCGGCAGCAGAAGAAGAAGAGCCGATGGCGCAGATCTACGCCGACGTCAGCTATGACGATAACGGCGTGCCCTCGCTGCTGGCCGTCTCGACCCGCGATCTGGAAGAGGCTTTTGGCATGAGCATGCGCCAGGTGGAACTGGCGCCCTCGGTGTTGGACACGCTCAAGGCATCCAACGTCCAGCATATTACGATCATGTCGCAACCCGATGGTCTGCACATCTTCGTCAACGGCGACGCCCTTCCCAGCTTTGTGTGGGGGGAGGATTACCTGAAGAACGCCGCCGACCTCTACGGCCAAATGTACAACCCCGAGATCTACGGCAGTCAATGGCAGACCCTCAATGATGCGGTCTCCGTCATCCTGCCGATGTTGAACAATCTCGATGCCCGGGTCGTGCTGAAGTTCCCCGTGGCGCCAGGCGCCGAAGAAATCCCCGTTCCTGCTCCCTGACGCCGCCAGGAGGTAAACGATTGTGAACGCACCCCAACGCTACGCGGGCCTGCGCACCATCGCCGTCATCCTCCAGGTGCTGGCATGGGTTGTCCTGGTCTTGGGCGTCGTCGGTTTTCTGTGGTTGCTGCTCAGCGGGCCGAGCTGGCCGGGCCTGAGGGTCGGCAACCGCAACCTGACAGGGCTTCTGTTCCTGCCCTTTGTCCTCACGGCCTTCTTCCAGTGGTTTATCCTCGGTAGTGTGCTCAAGCTGTTGACCGATCTGGAGCAAAACACACGGCTGAACAGCATGGGTCTGGAACGGCTGATCGCTATGTCGCAAGAGGCCAACCGGCCTGCGGCCGCCTCCCAGCCCGTCGCCCGGGTGACGCCGCCGCCCCTGTCGCCCGAAACCATTCCTCCCCCGCTCCGAGGCCAGACCGAAGTCAAAACGCCGACCGCAGAGATAAGCAGCTGAATTCCGCTCTCAACCCGACCCTCCGTATCGCCAAGAACGCCCCGAGTCCTGTCGGGGCGTTTTTTGTCCACCCCCTACGGCGCCAACCCATTGGGGACGATAACTTGCGACCACTGCATGGGATCGACAGCGACGGCGCCCACGCGCATCTCCCAATGCAGATGGGCGGCCGTGGAGAGGCCGGTGGTGCCCACCAGTCCGAGGATGTCGCCTGGCGCCACCTCCTGCCCCGGCCCTACGTCGATGCGCGACAAGTGCCAGAAGTTCGAGGTCACGCCCAGGCCGTGGTCGAGGATGACCGCGCCCCCGCGCACTTCCAGGTTCTCGGCCAGGATGACCTTGCCGTGGGCCGGCGCCCGGATAGGCGTGCCTTCGGGCGCGCCCCAATCCGTCCCGCCATGAAACGAGTTGACGGGACCGCCATTGTAGCTGCGCCTTGTGCCGTAGGGCGAGGTCTGGTTGAAGCCCGCGGCGATGGGAAAGACGAACTTGCCGCGCCATTGTTGCTTCGGGCTGGCCGCCTGCCACAGCGCCAACAGGCGCTCCAGTTCGGGCCGAGTTTTGTCGGGGGCCAGGAGGCCGCCTTTGGCCGGGGGCAGCACGATGTGTTGGGTTTCGTAGGCGCCGGGGAAGACGGGCACAGGCTGGGTCGCTTGGGCGTCGCCGGCGCGCACGACCAGCGTGCGCTCGCCCAGCGGGGTGATGGCATCGGTGGCCAGCACGGCCCAAAAACGGTCGCCGCGCGGGGTGCGACGGTCGAAGGCCCAGACCAGGGCCTTGTCGCCAAATGCGCCCAGCGGCGGCGTTTCGGCGGCGATGGTGACAAAGGCGACGCCGACCTGCCCCTGGATGATGCCCGCTGGCGCGGCGATCTCGACCAGGGGCGCGGGCAGAGTGGGCAGTGGCCGGGTGGGGATGAGGATGTCGCTCTGCTCAGCCAACTCGGCCATGCGGCTAACGCCGTTTGCAGCCAACAACTCGGCCATCGACAGCTTGTGGGCGCGGGCAAGGCCCGAAAGCGTCTGGCCGGGGCGGAGGCGATGGAGCTGCATCCCTGCCGCCGTAGCCAGTTCGGGGGCGGCAGCGGAGCCAGGGATGATCAGACGCTGGCCGGCAAAGATCAGGTTGGGGGTGCTCAGGCCGTTGGCCGCCGCCAGGGTGTCGGCGCTCACCCCAAAACGCTGGCCGATGGCGGCCAGGGTGTCGCCAGCGGCAACGATGTAGATGGTTGCCGTCGGCGCTGGCGGGGCCGCGCCCTGGGCAAAGCTGGGGCGAGCGCCGCCAAAGAGGAGGCAGGTGAGCAGAAGCAGGGATGATGACAGACGTTTCATGGTGTTTCGCGCTTGGATTGTAGCAGAAGGGTGGCGCAGAGGACGAAGCCCCAGGATTGCGCGCACATTGCAAGCCTGGGCACTGTCTACCCGGCGTTTGCCCGCTACGATGGCCGCATGAGCACACACCCAACCCTACCTGCCGAAACTCACCTCGCCGATGTGGCGCTGACGGTTAGCAATCTCGATCGCTCACTGCGCTTCTATCAGCACTTCCTCGGTTTCCAATTGCTGGCAAGGGAGGGAACAATGGCACGTCTGGGCGTGGACGACGGGCGCCCGCTGTTGGTGTTGCATGAACATGCCAACGCTGAGGTCAGGCCGAGGCGATCAACCGGTCTCTACCACTTCGCCATCCTGCATCCCTCGCGGCTGCACCTGGCCCGCACCTTGCGCCGGTTGATGGAGATGGGCTACCCGCTTCAGGGCGCTTCCGACCATCTGGTGAGCGAGGCCATCTATCTGGCCGACCCCGACGAGAACGGCATCGAGATCTACGCCGACCGCCCGCGCGCCGCCTGGCCGCGGCGAGATGGCGCCATCCGTATGAGCACCGACCCGCTCGATTTCGATAGTCTGATGGCCGAGTTGCAGACCGACGGCGGCCCCTGGCGGGGGTTGTCGGCCAGGACGACGATCGGGCATGTGCACCTGCATGTGGACGACCTGCGCCGGGCCGAGGCGTTCTACTGCGGGCTGTTGGGCTTCGACCTGGTGCTTCGCTACGGCCCCAGCGCCCTGTTCGTCTCGGCGGGCGGGTATCACCACCACATCGGGCTGAATACCTGGGCCGGGGTGGGTGCGCCGCCGCCGCCGGCTGACGCCGTGGGCCTGCGTTACTACGAAATCGTTGTCCCCGGCAAAGCGGCCTGGGCCGAGGTCGCGGATCGGATCAAAGCCACCGATACGCCCTTCCGTGAGGTCGAGGACGGCATCGAACTGCGCGACCCAGCGGGGAACGGGGTAAGAGTCGTGACAAGGTGACGGCGCTGAGTACAGCGCGGTGACAACAATCAACCGCCGGCCTGACACATGGCGCATGCGATCCTTCGTTCAGGACAGGCTCTGCGACTTGCCACCTACGACTTGCGACTCTACACTTCGAGGCATGAACTTCTCCCAATTCGGCCAAAAATTCACCTCGCATTCCGGTATCCTGCAATTGATGGACGACCTGGGCAGCGCCCTGGCAGCAGGCGACGCCGATATGATACTGCTGGGCGGGGGCAATCCTGCCGCCATCCCCGGCGTCCAGATGGCTTTGCGCCAACGGATGCACGAGATGCTGGCGGACGAAGAATCGTTCGAGCGCATGGTGGGGAACTACGCCCCACCGCAAGGCGACAAAGTCTTCACGACCGGCCTCGCCCGCCTGCTCCGCCAGACCTACGGCTGGGATCTGGGGCCGGAGAACATCGCCCTGACCAACGGCAGCCAGACGGCTTTCTTCTATCTGTTCAACCTGTTGGGCGGGGCTTTTGGCGATGGCTGGCGGCGCCGCATCCTCCTGCCCATCGCCCCCGAATACATCGGTTACAGCGACGTAGGGCTGGGTGAGGGGCTGTTCATCGCCCACAAGCCGGAGTTCGACTTCGTGGACGACTTGCTGTTCAAGTATCGGGTCGATTGCGGCAGCTTGCGGGTCGGCGATGACATCGGGGCCATCTGCGTCTCGCGGCCCACGAACCCCACCGGCAATGTACTGACCGATGACGAGGTCGCCCATCTCAGCCGGCTGGCACGCGGCCGCGACATCCCCTTGATCATCGACAATGCCTACGGCGCACCTTTCCCCTCGATCATTTTCTCGGAGGTGCAGCCGATCTGGGATGAGCACATCATTCTTTGTCTCAGCCTATCCAAGCTGGGGATGCCGGGGCTGCGAACGGGCATTGTGGTGGCGCGGGAGGAGATCATCCGGGCGGTCACAGCCCTGAATGCAGTGCTGAGTCTGGCCCCCGGCAACGGCGGCGCGTCCCTGGCCTCGGCCTGGGTGCAGAGCGGCGAGATCATCCGCCTGAGCCGCGAGACGATCCGCCCCTTCTACCAGAGCAAGGCGGAGCAGGTGCTGGGCTGGGTGCGAGAGGCAATGGCCGGGCTGCCCTGTCGCGTGCATCGGCCCGAAGGGGCTTTCTTCCTCTGGCTGTGGTTCCCCAACCTGCCGATCACCAGCGCCGAACTCTATCGGCGGCTCAAGCGCCGTCAGGTGATCGTCGTCCCCGGCCATTATTTCTTCCCCGGCCTGGAGGAGGATTGGCGACACCGGTTCGAGTGCCTGCGCTTGAATTATGCCGGCGATGCGGCTGCGGTGCGCCGCGGCATCGGCGTCATCGCCGAGGAGGTACGGCAGGCGTTTGACGATGGTTCTTGATCCGCGAAGGACGCGAAGGGCGCGAAGGTTTTTGGGCGAGGGCGCCTCGTGTGAGTTGTCAGCACTCGAACGCTACTTTGATGGCGCGATGATGGCGCTTGTCGATGGCGGTGCTCAGGGCCTGACGATAGTCGGCCAGCGGGAAGCAATGGCTAAGCAGCGGCGCTGTTTGCAGCCATCCCGCCGCCATCCAGCGCATGGCCAAGTCGAAGGTCGAGACAGCCTCGCCCTGCCATACGACGACATCGTGCCCAACGGCGCCCACCAGGTCCACCTCTTGATACCACACCGGCGTCACATCCAGATGCATCCGGTGCAGGTTGACGCCGACCAGCACCACCGTCCCCCCGGCCTTGGTCCAGCGCAGGGCGTTGTTCAGGGTGATGGGGATGCCGACCACATCGAACACGGCGTCGAAGCCGCCCATCAGCATCCGATTTCTCGCCCGGCCCTGGTAAACCCGCGCCCCCGTCAGCTCCGCCGTCTTGCGAAAACCATCCTCGCCGGCGAGGAAGGTCTGCTGCGCCCCCAGCTGCCGCGCCATCTCGGCCTGCCACGGGAACTCGGCCAGGGCGATGAGCGTGCAATCGGGCTGGAGGAGGCGCAAGGCCTGGATCAACAGAAAGCCGATCGTGCCGCAGCCGAGGATGAGGATCGTTTCGCCGGGGCGGGGGAAGCGGCGATAGGCGGCATGGATGGCGACAGCGGCCGGCTCGGTGAAGATGGCCTGCTCGTGCGTAAGGGCGGGGAGGACGGGGAGGAGGGTGGCGGCGGGGGTGATGAAGCTATCGCCGAAGCCGCCGCCGATGGGGGTATGCTCTTTCGGCTCGGAGGCGAGTTCGCAGAGGACGCGATGCCCGCGCTGGCAGGGCGGGCAGAGGGGCTGGCGACCCCGGGCCAGGCAGTCATCGGCCCGACCCCAACGCACCACCCGGTCGCCGACCTGAAACCGGCTCACTTCCGCTCCCACCTCGGCGATTTCGCCCACCATCTCGTGGCCCAGGTAGATGCGGCGGTGAGCGGGCAGGGCGGTGGGGGCAACATCCAGGCTGGCGTCGAGGAAGATCTGGTGCAGGTCGCTGCCGCAGATGCCGCACAGCCGGTTGCGGACGCGGGCCCAGTCCGGCGCCGGCAGGGGCGGGTCGGCGAGATCGGCCAGGTGCAGGGGTGAGGTGGGCGCGAAGTAGGCGGCGGGCGTCAGCCGGGCCAGGGCTTTCGTCAGGGCAAAGCGGGCGGGAGTGGGTTCGAGGTAGAGGGTGCGCATTAGTGAAAATGACAGCAATGGGTTTTGATCCGCGAAGGACGCGAAGAGGCGCGAAGAAGGTTTGTGTTGGTATAGCTAGCGGCCTGCCGGAAAAGTCGGCCTTGATCCGCGTCCCAAGAATCTTGTAAGGGAATGCTTCGACAAGCTGCTAGGCCAGGAGGAGAGAGAGGCCGAGGATGAGGAGAAGGGCGAGGGAGAGGAGGCGGAAGGCTTGCGGGCTAAAACGGCGGTCGAGATGAGAGCCAAGCAGGTTGCCAGCCAGGGCCGCCGGCGCAGCCAGCAGGGCATAGGCCAAGACGGGGGCGGTGAAATGGCGGGCGAGAAAGTGGGTGGTGACGGTCAGGGCGCCGGTGAGGAGGAAGAAGGTCTGCAGGACGGAGCGAAAGGTGTTGTGCGGCCACTGGCGCATCGAGCCATAGAGGATGACCGGCGGCCCGGAGGTGTTGTAGGCCCCACCCAGGCATCCGGCCAGGAAGCCGAGGGGATAGGCCCACCAGGCGGCCAGGGGGCGCAGTTGCAGGCGCCGCCAGAGGGCGAAGAACGAATAGAGGGCGTAGGCGATGAGGACGACGCCCAAGATGGCCTTGACTGGGCGTTCGTCGAGGCGCCCCAATGCCCACACCCCCAAAGGCACGCCGCCGGCAGCCACCAGTGTCAGTCGCGTCAGTTCGCGACGATCGAGGGCGTCGCGGAACCGGAGCGAGTTGAGGGCGCTGAGCATGAGGGCGACCAACGCCACCACCGGCGAGGCGGTGCGCACGCCCAGGATGAAGATGGCGAAGGGCATGACGATGAGGGCGAAGCCAAAGCCGGACAGTGTTTGCAGGATCGCGGCGAGGAAGACGCAGGCCAGGAGAAGGGCGGTGGTCATGCGTCGCCGCCGAAGGCCGTTGTGATCTCGATTTCGCCGGCAGGGGTGATGCACAGGTGGTCGCCGGTGCGCAGGCCGGCGAAGTCAGCAGGTTCGAGGGCGAAGACGGGGATGGGCAGGCTGTACATCACGTCGGCGACGATGGAAGCCAGGGCGAAGAAGGTATCGACGCCGGTGGTGAGCAGGGCGGCCGGGGCTGTGCCGGCGCGAACGGCCTCCAACAGGACGGCGGTGGTGGTGGAGGAGCCGCGGGTGAAGGGCAGGGCCAGGATGCGGCCGGCAGCGATCTGACCGGAAAGCGGGTGGCGGCGGTCGATGATTTCGCCGGTATGGTAGTCGTAGCCGCCCCAAAAGGAGAGGGGTTCCGAGGCGACGAGAGCGAGGCCATCGGCCGGGGCGGGGATGATGGGGGCGGCGTGGATCATTCGGCCCATGCGCCCTCCTCCACAACGACGCGTCCGGCGATGGCCGAGCGCACGCAGTCGGCAAGGGAGCCGAAAGCGATACGAGCGCCCAACAGCCCCGGCGCGTAGTAGGCGTATTTGGCCGAGTTGGTCATCAGGTTTTTGATTGCGGGCGGAAGCATGGGCGTGGCCAGGATGCAGGTATCGACCGTCACCTGGCCTCCGAAGGCTGTGAGCAGGGCGAGGTAGCCGGCCTTCTGGGCGAGCTGAGTCATCATCCGGCTGGAGGTGACCAGGAAGCGGACGTGAGGGTGGCGGCGCCGGCCTGCGGCGAGGGCTGGTTCGAGGAGTGCGGCCAGCTGGCGGAATTCGGCCAGCGAGAAGTGCGGGCTGCCAAGCACGACCATGTCCAGCGGCTCGTGGCTGGCGTGCGTTAGCTCGCGACGGGCGGCGCGCAGTTCCGCCATGCCCACGGCCACGGTTCGGCGGGGGGCGCGGCCCTGGAAGGCAGCCGTGAGGGTGGGCGCTTCGGGCGTGACGCCGATGATGTGGAAGAGGGCGACGGCGCCGGACGAGGCGGCGGCGGCGCCCAGGGCTTTGAGTTGGTCTTCGCTGGGTTGCACCTCAAGGCCAGCGATGACGGGGATGCGGTCGCCGCTGAGCTTGCCCAGGAAATGGCCGAGGACGGGATAGAAGGCGTCGTCGGACTGGACGACGGGGGGGATGTCCACCATCTGCACGAGGATGTCACCGGCGCGGTTCTCGCTCAGGTGCAGGCCGGCGGCGGGGGCGCGGCCGGTGATGGCGCAGCAGATGTCGAGCAGGTCGGGGTAACGCTCGCTGCGGGCGCCACAGACCGAGTTGGCAAAGACGATGGCGTTGGACTCGCCCCAGGCAATCTGCTGGCCGAACGCGGGTTTGGGCGCGACCTGGTAGGGGGCGCAGGTCCAGGTGGCGGCGCTGTCCGGGCGGTCGCCGATCATGCTCTGGTAGGCCAGCATCTGGCGGCGGGCGTTGGCGGCCCAGTCGGCAGGCACCGGCCAGTCGGCATAGCCGTGCTCGTCCAGGCCGCTGACATTGAGGGTGGTGGGGACGACGACGCGCGCGCCCAGCCCGGCCAGCCTTTCGGCGAATTCGAGACCGGCCTGGCCGATGTAGATGGTGCTGTCGATGTGGGCGCCGGTGATGTCGAGCAGTTCATCAGCGCCGTAGACCTGGGCCATACGGACGACGATCTGCATCGCCAGTTGGGCGGCGGGGCCGTGGCGGCCGTCGAGTTTGGCCTGGTCGGTGGGGGTGAGGTGCATGGGGAGGTGGGGATTGGTAATTGGGAATTGGTTACTGGTTACTGGGGAGTGGGTGACGGGAATGGTACAAGGGGATGGGGAGGGTGGGCAAGCGGGGAGGATGATATTCACTTCGGGTGTGGTACAATCCCCGTCCGATGAGAACGCCGAAGCCGGCTCGATGCCGAGCCTGTTCACAAGGAGCAAAAGCCCATGACCCCCTGTTTGTGGTTCGATAACCAGGCCGAAGAGGCCATGTATTTCTATACCTCGATCTTCAAGAACTCGAAGGTCGGCGACATCGCACGCTATGGCGAGGCCGGACCGGGCGAACCAGGGTCGGTGCTGACCGTCACCTTCGAGCTGGATGGCCAACCGTTCATGGCCCTGAACGGCGGCCCACAATACCAATTCACGCCCGCGATCTCGTTCTTCGTCCCCTGCGAGACGCAAGCGGAAGTGGACAGGCTGTGGGAGGCGCTGAGCGAAGGCGGCGAGCCTGGCCCCTGCGGCTGGCTGACCGACAAGTACGGCCTGTCCTGGCAGATTGTGCCCACGGCCCTGATGGAACTGATGCAGAGCGGCGACGCCGAGCAGTCGCGGCGGGTGACGGAGGCGATGCTGAAGATGGGCAAACTGGACATCGCCGGGTTGCAACGGGCGTTTGAGGCAGGGTAAGCGACGGATGCGCCTTGCTCTCATCGCCCTGGGCAGCCAACCGCAGGAACTGGGAGGTCGGGCCAACGCCCATCCCCCGCTCCCAGTTGAGCGCCGAACGCCTGACGCAGGTGATCCAGGCCGCGACCAGTGATCGGGTCATGCGCCAGCGCGCGTCCGATATGGGGGCGGCTATCCGAACCGAAGATGGCGTCGGTCGCGCTGTCGCCATCATCCAGCGCCACATCTGAGACCAAGGAGAACCCCAACATGTCCATCGATCCATCTTATGTCGAGCGCAATCGCGCTTCCACCGCCCGCATCCGCGCCCTTGCCAGCCGGCTGAGCGACGAGGAGCTACAGCATCCGGTCGGCGAACACTGGACGGTTGCCATCACCCTCGCCCATCTGGCCTTCTGGGACCGGCGGGCGCTGCACGCGCTAGACGCCACCGCAAAGGCCGGCGAGCTGGTCGCGCCCGCTATCGACGTCGTCGTCAACGATTATTCGCTGCCGCTGTGGGCGGCCATCCCGCCACGGCAGGCCGCGGCCATCGCCATCGAAGCAGCCGAAGCCCTGGACGCCCGGCTGGAAAACTATCCCCCAGCGCTGCTGGAACTCATCCACGATTTCTACCCGCGCTGGGTGATCCGATCTGCGCATCGCCACGAACACCTGGACGAAGTCGACGCCGCCCTGCGAGGTTGAGTGATGCCGCTAACCCTGGAACAGGCGCTGGAGCGCGTGCCGATGTGGCATGGCCGCGCCGACCTTGACCCGAAACCACTCACCGGCGGCATTACCAACCGCAACTATCGGGTGGAGGTGGATGGCGAAGCGTTCGTGCTGCGACTAAGCGGCGAAAACACCGAACTGCTCGGCATCCACCGAACCCTCCTGTACCGCAAAATGCGGCTCCTCGGCATGGCGCCCTGACATCCTGTTGTCGCGCCCGCCCGGAAGCACCATTCGTGTCACGTTTGACGTTTCACGGCTCTCGGCT
>CAYWPZ010000002.1:32993-49906 GCA_964460135.1 uncultured Caldilineales bacterium
AAAACACCGAACTGCTCGGCATCCACCGGCCCAGCGAGTGGGCGGCAAACCGGGCGGCGGCCGCGTTGGGCCTCGCGCCTGAGACTGTGTACTTCATCGAGCCGGAAGGCTGCCTGGTAACACGCTTCATCGAGGGCGAACCGATCGCAGCCGAGAGCCTGGCCGAGGATGATTGGCTGACCCAGGTTGCCTCCTCGCTCCGGCTGTTTCACACCCGCGGCCCCCTGCTGGACAACCGCTTCGACATCTTCGAGGTCATCGCTGCGCTAACGAAGGTGGGGCGAGCGCAGGGCGGCCGCTTCCCAGGCAACTTCGGCTGGCTGATGGAGCGGGTAGGGGCCGTTGAGTCGGCCTTCGCCCACCAGCCGTATCTTCCCCGACCGTGCCACAACGACCTCCTCACGGCCAATTTCCTCGCCTCGAACGGAAAATTAGTGATCCTGGATTGGGAATACGCCGGGATGGGCGATGAGACCTTCGACTTGGCCAATTTCTCGCACCACCATGCGCTCGGCGATGCGCAAGTGCGCTTCTTGCTCGTCGCCTACTACGGCGAGGCCAACGAGCGCCGCTTTGCCCGCCTGAAGCTCATGGAGCCGCTTTCGGACATGCGCGAGGCGCTTTGGGGCACGGTGCAGACCGGGATTTCGACCCTGGATGAGGATTTCGCCGGATATGCCGACCTCTGGTACGCCCGCGCCGCTGCCGCCTTCGCCGACCCACGCTTCCCCGACTGGCTGGCCTGGTTGTGATTTGGTACACGGATTGGCGCGGATGAACGCGGAGTGTTGATCCGAGAAATGGAGCTTCGATGCCGCTCGCTGACGCTTGCGGTTCCGCCTTACGCATCCACAAGGAGCCATTATGCCCGGCACATCCTTCCCCACCCAGGCGCAGGTCGTCATCATTGGCGGCGGCGTCGGCGGCGCCAGCATCGCCTATCACCTCACGCAGATGGGTTGGCGCGACGTGGTCGTGCTCGAACGCAACGAGCTGACCAGCGGCTCCACCTTTCACTCGGCCGGGCTGGTGGGGACGTTGCGCACTGATGTCAACCTCACCAGGCTCATCCGCTATAGCACCGACCTCTATCGCCGTCTGAAGGACGAGACGGGGGTCGATCCGGGTTGGCGCGAGGTGGGGAGTCTGCGTCTGGCCTCCTCGCCCGAACGCCTGGTCGAACTCAAGCGGCAGGTGGCTCTTTCGCGCTCGTTCGGGCTGCCCCTGGAACTGATCGGGCCGCAGGAAGCGCACAGACTGTTCCCGCTCATGACTCTAGACAACGTGGAAGGGGCGGTGTATTTGCCGACAGACGGCTTCATCGACCCGAACGGACTCACCTTTGCCCTCGCGGCCGGGGCCAAAGCCGGCGGGGCGCGTTTCTTGACGCAGACGCGCGTGCAGTCGATCCAGGTCGAGGCAGGGCGCGTGCGTTCGGTGACCACCGACCGGGGCCGGATCGAGACCGAGATCGTGGTCAACGCCGCCGGACAGTGGGCGGGGGAGATCGGCCGCATGGTGGGGCTGAGCTTCCCCATCGTCCCCATGGCCCACCTCTATCTCATCACCGAACCCATCGCCGGCGTGACGCCCGACCTGCCGACGATGCGCGACCCCGACCTGCTGATCTACTACCGGCAGGAGGTGGGCGGGCTGGTGGCGGGCGGCTATGAGCGCCAGCCCCAAGCCGTCTTCCTGGACGGCATCCCCCAGGATTTCAACAACAAGCTGCTCTCGCCTGACTGGGAACGCTTCACGCCGCTGATGGAAAACCTCATCCGCCGCGTGCCGGCGCTGGAAAACGCCGGGGTGAGACTGCTGCTGAACGGCCCCGAAGGTTTCACGCCCGACGGCGAATATCTGCTGGGGCCGACCACAGTCAAGGGCTTCTGGATTGCAGCGGCGTTCTGCGCCCACGGTCTGGCCGGGGCGGGCGGCATCGGCAAGGCCCTGGCCGAGTGGATCATCGACGGGCACACCGAATGGAACCTGTGGAAGCTGGATGTGCGGCGTTTCGGCAACAACTACGCCAGCCCATCCTACACCCTGGCCCGCACCATCGAAACCTACGCCAAATACTACGACATCCATTATCCCCATGACGAGCGAGAATCAGGCCGCCCGTTGCGGCTATCGCCAAGCTACCACCGCCTGAAGGAATTGGGCGCCGTCTTTGGCGAGAAGACGGGCTGGGAACGTCCCAACTGGTTCGAGTCGAACGTGAAAGGGGCCGGGGATGCCCCTTACCGGCCCCACGGCTGGGCGGCCAGGAACTACTCGCCGGCGATCGAGGTCGAGCATCTGGCTACGCGCGCACGGGCGGGTCTGTTCGACGCCACCTCGTTCAGCAAGTTCGAGATCAGCGGGCCGGGCGCGCTGGCGCTGCTGCAGAAGCTGTGCGCCAACGATATCGACCGGCCCATCGGCAGCATCGTCTACGCGCAGATGCTGAACCCGCGCGGTGGGATCGAGTGCGATTTCACCGTCACCCGACTGGGCGAGGAGCGCTTCCGCATCATCACCGGCACGGCTTTTGGCGAGCACGACCGCTCGTGGATCCGGCTGCACGCGCCCGACGACGGCTCAGTGCGGATCGACGATGTGACCTCGATGTTCGCCTGCATCGGGTTGTGGGGGCCGCGGGCGCGCGCCATCCTGCAAAAAGTGACGAAGGCGGATGTCTCGAACCCGGCCTTCCCCTACATGAGCGCCCAAACCCTGGCCGTGGGCGATGTACCCGTCCTGGCGGCGCGGGTGACTTATGTGGGCGAGCTGGGCTGGGAGCTGTACGCGCCGATGGAATACGGCCAGCGGCTGTGGGATACACTCTGGCAGGCGGGGCAGGACGAACGGTTGGCGGCGGCCGGCTATCGGGCTATCGAATCGCTGCGGCTTGAAAAGGGTTATCGCTATTGGAGCGGCGACATCGGCCCCGACTACACGCCCTACGAAGCGGGTCTGGGTTTTGCCGTGCGGCTGGAAAAGGGCGAGTTCATCGGCCGCTCGGCCTTGCTACGACAACGAGCAGAGGGTCTCAAGCGCCGGCTGTGCTGCCTGACGTTGGCGGATGCAATGGCCGTCGTCCTGGGCAACGAGCCGATCTGGGGCGGGGGACGGGTGGTGGGCTGGGTTTCGTCCGGCGGCTATGGCCATGCGGTCGGCAAGAGCATCGCCTATGCCTATCTTCCGGTCGAGTACTCGACCCCAGGCCGCACCTTCGAGATCGAGCTTTTCGGCCAGCAGATCCCGGCGACGGTGGTGCAGGCGCCGTTGTGGGATGCAAAAGGGGAGAGAATCCGGGCCTAGGCCAGGTGAAACGCGCTTTGCCGGTACGCCGCATCTGAACTATCGTCAAAACCACACACAACCACACGCAAGGAAATCAATCATGACTACAGGAAGCGGAACCAAACAAGACCCCTGGGTGCTGAAGACGCCGCCGGGGACGTCCGAATTCAGCATGCACCGCGACGCGACGCGCACGCCGCCTGCCCTGGTCTGCCGTGTAGGAACGACCGAGCTGCTCTACGATCTGCGCTGCATCGACGATTTGTACGCCATGTTGAAAGCGCACGGCGACTGGATGGAGTTGGGCGCCGCCGACGAGCAAAAAGCGCCCAAAGAGGGCACAGTCGAAGCCTGGGGTCGCTCGCCCGACAATCCCATTGGCGGCTGGTATGGGCTGAAGAAGGGCCTGCGCGGGCGTTTCGGCCTCTACGTGCCGCCGGTGCTGGAGGCTCTGGGCCTGGCAGAAGTGGAGCACAACCCGCGCAACAATCGCATGCGGGCGCTATGATCACCGAGGTGCGTCGCACCTCAGCCTTCGATCACCCGCGCCACGGCCTCGAAATCCCGGCAATAGTGCTGGCAGAGCGCCCGCGCCCCGGCAGCCTCGATGTTCCCGCCCGCCATGCCCACGGTGGTGAATCCCGCCAGCCGCGCCGAGCAGACCCCGGCCCCGCTGTCGTCGATGCCGATGACACTGTGTCGTTGCTCGAAAGGTATGCCCAGGCCCACCCGGCAGGCTTCGGCATAGAGCCAGGGATGCGGCTTGGGCGTCAGCTCGCCCAACGTGCCTGCCTCGCCCGGCCGCAGCGGGAAGCCGGCTGTGATCACGGCATCGTAGAAGGCCTCCGGCGCGCCCAGACCCAGCAAATCGAAGGCGGCCTTGATCTCGGGAGTGGCTTTCTCGTACAACCCCGATGTCACCAGGGCGATTTTGATCCCGCGCCCCTTCAGCCACAGCAGGAAGTCCTTCAGCCCCGGCGCCGGTTGCATGGCCTCTTTGCGGCCGCCGCCCGCCAGAATCGCCGCCAATTCGCGGCGTGTGTGCTCGAAATAGAGGGCGCGGGCTTGCTCCAGGCTGCGGTCGGGACAGTATTTGGCCAGGCAGTAGCTCAGGTGCTCGGAAACGCTGTGGCCGCTGACATGGGGGAGGTCGGCCTCCTCCAGCTCGAAGCTCGGCTTCCCTAGCAACGAAGCGGTCGTCATCTGGATGATCCAGACCCAAAACGGCTCGCTGTGCACGCTCGTCCCATCCAAATCCATCAGCACGGCCCGCACGGGGCGCTGCAACCCGACCGGGAATACAGGATAGTAGGCGGGATAGCCCAGCGCCGAGCGCACGAAGGCCAGGGTGTGCCGGTCGAAGCCGATGAACTCGACCTTGCCATCGCCGGTGGCGGCAATCACCTGCACGCCACCCTCGCCCACGCGGTGCCAACCGTCGCTGCACACGGCCAGCGGGGCGAGGCCATCGTCCGCCGAGAAGACGCCCAGGTGGGGGAGGTTGATTGCCTTTGTCATGAGCGGTGTATGGCCTTCAGCGATCCCACACGAAAGCGAAGGGCGGCTACGGAAGCCGTTGCACCCGCCAGTTGGCCTTCTTCTTCAGCCGGGCAAAGCTGAAAAGTCTGATTCTGCACTGAAGATTTCGAGAGCAGTCTATGGAAAACTCCACACCCCCCGCGACCCCCACTCCCGCCATTCCTCGCGGGTCAGACGCGTGCGGTCGAAGCGGGTGATGCCGGGCTTCCAGAAAATATAGATGTACTCGAATTCGTCCACCGCGCGATAGGATAGGCTCGCCCAGCGCGAGTTTTCCCAGGCTGCATCCTTCACCCACACGCGGCGGTCATAAGGATAGAAACCGGCCGCAAGCGCCCACGCCTCGATCAGCCCACCCACAATCTTGACCCGCGTCTGCGGCTCATACCTGCCCCCGCGGATGTTGTTCCCATTCAGCCGGCGGTCGATGGTCTGTTCGCTGCACCCCAGCAGACGGGCCAATTCGTAACGATTGTAGGTCGGATGCTCGGCCATCGCCTTCAGAATATCCTCTCGCAGGCGTCGCCCTGGTAGACCTGATTCGGTTCCAGGTGTGATGCGGCCGCCGCCGCAGCGCCCTGGTACAAGGCGCGAAAACCCGGCTGCAATGCTTCGGGCAGCCTGTCGATGGCAAAGCTGGGTATTCCAAGCAGAGAATCGGCCATAGCAGTTCTTGATCGGCAACAGAACGTCCGTGTTATACATCAGGATCCAGGGCTGAGCAAAAGTCTGGAAACCGGCGGCGACAGGACGAGACCCGGTTCACCCTGGGTGCGCAAGCCAGATCACACACCGCCCGCCCGATTTGCCTTGCGCCGCCATCGGTGCTATTCTCTCGCCATCTTTCGATTCAAGGAGGCGTACAGTATGACATCCGAAAACGTGTCCGTCCACAGCGTGTCTACGCGTGCGCCCCAAAAGGCCAGGGGTTTGGTTCAACCGACCTGACATTTCGTCAGGGCGCGGCTGCTGCCATCGAGATAACCAACGGCCACGGGCGCACGGCTGCCCCGTGGCCTTTTTGTTGCCATCGTCCGCCCCAGCGCGGGAACGAAAGTGCACGGCCACGGGATGATCCCGCGGCCGAGTGTGCGGCTGCGGGATGGGATCCATCCGCCATCCGCTCATCACCCCCTTTCGCATCCCACCATGCAGTACCAACCCTATACCGACGACACCTACGACGAGCTCCCGTTCGCCCTCAGCCATCGCCGCCGCTGGCAGCGATCACACGAAACCCAACCCAGACCCCGCCCCGCCGCAGGCGCCGATTCGTCTCAGGCTGAGATCGAAGATGACTTCCAGATCACCCACCGCGCCTCGCACGCCGAGGCGCTGATGCTCCGCACGGCCCTCGCGCCCTTCTTCCGCCAGCACATCCTCACCGATGTGCTGGCCCCGGTCAAGGGCGGCAAAGAAGCCACCGTCTACTGCTGCCAGGCCCATCCCAGCACTGGCCTCGACCTCATCGCCGCCAAAATCTACCGCCCGCGCGCCCACCGCAGCCTCAGCAACGACGCCCCCTATCGCGAGGGCCGCGAGATGCTGGACGACCAGGGCAAAGGCATCCACGATGCCCGTCGCCATCGGGCCATCGCCAAAAAAACCCGTTTCGGCAGGGAGGTCGAGATCGGCTCGTGGATCGAACACGAATACGCCACCCTGAAAGTGCTCTATGAGGCCGGGGCCGATGTGCCCAAGCCCATCGCTCGCGTCGATACCACCATCCTCATGGCCTACCTGGGCGAACTGCATCGGCCGGCCCCGAACCTGCACGGCGTCAGCCTGCCGCGAGCGCTGGCCCGGCCGCTGTTCGAACGGCTGCTGGCGCATGTCGAGTTGATGCTGGCGCATAACCGCGTCCATGCCGATCTCTCGGCCTACAACATCCTCTACTGGCAGGGCAAGGTGACGATCATCGACTTCCCGCAGGCGGTCTTCGCCCTCAGCAACCGCAATGCCTATGCCTTCCTCCTGCGCGACCTGACCCGGCTGTGCCAGTACTTCGAGCGTTACGGCATCCACGCCGAAGCGGAAGACCTGGCCCAAGACCTGTGGCAACGCTTCCAGCTGGCGCAGCTATGAGCCAGGGCCGCCGGCTGAGCGGTGCGGCAACCCACAGTTGTCGCGCCGCTCGACGCTCGGGCGACGCGTCCTCGGCCTGGGCCAGCCAGCTTGTGCATGAATTCACGATTTGCCGCTGCTGCCGGGCGGCGCTATGCTGTAGGGCGCGGAGCAAGCGCCACCGCATTCCCTTTCACTCAGCGCTTGCGCCCAGACGATGAAACGCCAAAGTCTCCTTTTCCAGATCCTCCTCGCCTTCGTCGGCTTGGTGCTGCTGACGGCTCTGCTGGTTGGCCTGCCAGCGCTGTGGTTGATCCGGCAGCAGCAGACCCGGCAAGCCTGGGCACAGGTCGATCAAGGCAGCCAGGCGATGCGAGCGCTGTACGCCGCCCGGCAGAGCGAGATGGTGGGTCTGGCGACGCTGACGGCCGGCCGGCCAACTCTGCACAGCCTGCTGGCCCAGACCAATCCCGAAGCCCTTGCAGCCTATTTGCGCACCTTGCAGACCGAGGCCGGGGTCGATGCGGTGATGATCTGCAACAGCCAGGGCCAGATGGTCGGACAAAGTGGGGGCGGCCTCCCCGCCCAACTGTGCGTTTCAGGCGAGGCGGCCGGCTTCTATCCCCTGAGCGACGAGCGCGCCACGGCCATCTGGCTGCTGGCCGCCCGGACGATCGCGGCTACGGGCGCTGATCGGGGTCTGGCCATCGTGGGGGAACAGATGGATGAGGGCTTTGCACAGATGATGCACACGCAGACAGGTCTGGAGCACACCCTGTTCGTGAACGATCAGCAGGCGACTTCGAGCGCCGCCGGCAGCCTAAGCATCGCCGGGCGCCAGACAGCAGCCCCAGCCGCAGATGGCAGCCGTCGCACCACATTCACGTGGGGAACAGAGTCATACTACGCCGCCCGTCTGCCCTTGTCCGGCCTTCTCCCTGCCTACGACCCCGCTACGACTACCGCGCCGGAGGTGGAAATCGCGCTGGCCGTGACCGACATGGTGTACACACAGCAGCGACTGGCTCGCACGTTGGTCGCCAGCATCCTGGCTGCAACCCTCATCGGCTCGATCCTGGGCGCGTTTCTGGCCCGGCGCATCAACCGCCCCCTGGCGCGGCTGGCCGACGCCGCTGCCACTTTGGGCGGCGGCGGCAGCCTGGACACCTCGCTGGCCGAAGAAATCCGGGTGCGCGAGCTGGCGCAGGTGGCGCAGGCATTGGAACATTCGGGGCGCGACCTGCAACGAACGCTGACCGATCTGCGTCGGGAGAAGGCATGGTCCGAGCATCTGATCGAGGCCATCATCGAGGGCATCATCACCCTCGATCAGGCCGGCCGCATTGTCTTCTTCAGCGCCGGGGCCGAGCGCATCACCGGCTGGGGCAAAGCAGAAGTGGTGGGGCGCTCGTGCGATCAGGTCTTCCGCCCGGCCGAAGGCGGCGAGCTCTTCAGCCAGCTGCTCCCCGCCCCCGGTCTGCGCCAGAAGATCACCGTCCTCCTGGCCGCAGGCCGGCCCGCCACCGTGGATGTCACCGGCGCCCGCCTGCTGCCACCCGAAGCCGGCAAAGCCCGCCTGGCGCTGGTCTTTCGCGATGTCAGCGAAGAGGAAGCCATCCACCGGCTGGTGGGGCACTTCCTGGCCAATGTCACGCACGAGTTCCGCACGCCGCTCTCGGCCCTGGCCGCCTCCAGCGAATTACTGCGCGACCAGGCCCCTGACCTGAACCCGGCCGAGCTTCAGGAATTGCTGAGCTCCCTGCACCTGGGCATCCTCGGCCTGCAAACGCTGGTGGACAACCTGCTGGAAGGGGCCAGCATCGAGGTCGGGCGCTTTCATGTCTACCCTCGCCCGGCCGATTTGGGCCGCATCGTCGGCGAAGCCGTGGCGATGACCCGCCCCCTGCTGGAAAAGCGCGGCCAGCGCATCGAAGTGCAGATGCCAGAGGCGCTGCCGATGGTGCAGGCCGACAGCCGTCGCAGCCAGCAGGCGTTGGTCAACCTGCTTTCGAACGCCGGCAAGTACGGGCCGGACGGAGCTGTGGTGGAGGTGAGCGTGGCCGTCGAGCCGCAACGGGTGCGCGTCAGTGTGGCCGACCGTGGGCCGGGCCTGCCGCCGGAATTGTGGCAAGAGCTGTTCCAGCGTTTTCATCGCCGCGATCCAAACACAGCCGAGGCGCAATACGGCGTCGGCCTGGGGCTGTCGGTGGTAAAGGCTGTCATCGAGGCCCACGGCGGCGAGGTGGGCGCTGAGAATCGGCCGGGCGGCGGCGCTGTCTTCTGGTTCACCTTGCCCTTGGCCAGTGCGGAGCCGGCGGTGGTATGAAAGCGTTGGTAGTCGATGACGACCGGGTGTTAGCCGACCTGGTGGCTTTTGCCCTGCGCCGGGCCGGGTTCGATGTCATCCAAGCGCACGATGGCGAGGCCGGGCTGCGGCGTTGGGCCGAGGATGACCCCGATCTGGTCGTGCTCGATGTCAATCTGCCCCGGCTCGATGGCTTCACCGTTTGCCGCCGTATTCGCGCCCAGGCCAATACGCCCATCATTCTGTTGACGGTGCGTGGGGAGGAGGATGATCTGGTGCGCGGGCTGGAATGGGGCGCGGATGACTACATCACCAAGCCGTTCAGCCCCCGCCAGCTGGTGGCCCGCGCCCAGGCCGTGCTCCGCCGCGCCGGCAGAGCGCCTGCCCCCGTGCGGCGCCAGGCGGGGCCGATCACGCTCGACCTTGCCCGCCGGGAGGTTTGCATCGCCGGCGGCGAGGCGGCCACACTGACGCCGCTGGAAGCACGGCTGCTCGATTGCCTGATGGCAGACGATGGTCGCGTGCTGAGCACCGCGGCCATCATCGACCAGGTGTGGGGGCCAGAGGGCGGCGACCGCGACATGCTGCGCCAGCTGGTGCGGCGCCTGCGGGCCAAGATCGAGCCGGACCCCGCCCGGCCGGTCTTTATCGAGACGGTGGCCGGGGTGGGGTATGGGTTGAGAGTGGTGTAGAGCGCCCGGTAGAGCGCTCGGAGCGCTGACAAATGTCACAACGTTGTCACAACTTTATCACAGGGCCTGTCATCGGGCGGGGGTAGGATGAGATAGGTAGCGGTCGGAGCGCTCCAAGCGCTCCGACCGCGCTAACCAAGAGCACCCATGTCCATCATCCTCGACCAACTCACCAAACGCTACGGCGGCCACCCGGTGGTCAACAACGTCTCGCTGGAAGTGGCGGATGGTGAGTTCTTCGTCCTGCTCGGCTCCAGCGGCAGCGGAAAAACCACTGTCCTAAGCGCCATCGCCGGGCTGACCGAAGCCGACCACGGGCGCGTCATTCTGCACGGGCGCGATGTCACCCACCTGCCGCCGCAGGAACGGCGCCTCGGCTTTGTCTTTCAGAACTACGCCCTCTTCCAATACATGACCGTGGCCGACAACATCGAGTTTGGTCTCAGCATCCGCAAGACGCCGCTCGCCGAACGCCGCCGTCGTCGCGACGAGTTGCTCGAACTGCATGTCGATCGTGATGATGGCGATCTCTTTCAGCGCCATCACCCTCGTCGCCCTCATCCAGCGCTACCGCAACCGAGGCCGGGAATGAAGCGCGGGTCAGGTCTCGCTCCCCGGCGCAGCAGCTGGGGCAGGCAGTTGCTCGTCGGCGCGGCCATGGCCTATGTCGCCTTTCTGATCGTGGCGCCGCTGGTCGGGCTGGTGGCGGGCGCTTTCAGCAAAGGCGGGAGCGCCATCATCGCCGCGCTCGTCCAGCCCGACGTGCTGGCTGCCTTCCGCCTGACGCTTCTCATCAGCCTGATCACGGTCGTCGTCCACACCCTGGGCGGCACGGCCGTGGCCTGGGTGTTGGTGCGGCACGAATTCCGCGGCCAGGCGATCCTCAACGGCCTCATCGACATGCCGTTTGCGGTCTCGCCGGTAGTGGTGGGTTATATGCTGTTGCTGCTGTTCGGGCGCAACGGGCTGTTGGGGCCGATTCTCAGCGCTCTGGATATCAAGGTTGTCTTCGCTGTGCCGGGCATGGTGCTGGCCACGCTCTTTGTCACCCTCCCCTTCATGATCCGCGAGCTGATCCCGGTATTGGCGGCCTTCGGCGTGCAGCAGGAGCATGCCGCGGCCACGCTCGGCGCCAGCGGCTGGCAGACCTTCCGCCGGGTGACGCTGCCCGCCCTGCACTGGGGGATGATCTACGGCCTCACCCTGACCTTTGCCCGCGCTCTGGGCGAGTTCGGGGCCGTGCTGGTGGTGGGCGGCGGGGTCAGGGGCCGCACCGAGACAGCCACGCTCTACATCTTCCGCGCCCTCGACGAGCGCCAATATGTGGCCGCCTACAGCGCCGCCCTGGTCTTGGGCTTGTTGTCGTTGCTGCTGGTGGTGGGTACGGATTTGCTGCGGCGGCGGCAGGAACGGAGATGAAGCGACGCCTGACAGGTTTCGCAAGGCCTGTCAGGCGTCGATCCTTCGCTCACGGCGCATCGCCGGTCAGGGCGTCGTACAGGCTCTTGGCGCTATCGTCGAAATAGGGCGAGAACACTTGCAGCGGCTCGTCCAGATAGCTGTAGGAATAGTTGCCGTTGACGAAATTGGCCCCGCCGGCCGTGTTCGGCTTGAAGGTCTGGATCCAGGGGCCGCCGCTGACACCGGGCGCCAGGTCGCAGCCGATCCCGGTTGGGGATGGCTCACCCATCGAGCCGTCGGAGGCAGCGTAGGAGGCCAGACAGAAGTACTGGCGCCTGCCGTTGAAGGGGGCGCCGGCAGGATAGCCGGCCGCATGCCAGTGTACGGCCAGGGGTTGGTTCCAGGCGAAACCCAGCGCCCCCACCACCTTGCTGATCACCTTGCCGTTCAGCTTCTTCAGCACCGCCCCGCCCATGTCCTGTCGGAAATCGCCGTTTTCGTACCATTCGCGCTTCGTCCACAGGTTGGCCATCGCCCACTGGCCGTAGGGGGCGCGGCCATCGTGATAGGCCGGGACGAAGACGAGGCGCTGCGACCAGCCGGCGCTGCTGCCATCGCCGGTGTGCACACAGTGCCCGGCCGTCCAAATGGCGTAGTTGCCGATCGAAGCCGCCGAGCAGGAGTACTTGACCCCGCCGCTCTCGAAGAACAGGCGACCCACGGCCTTCAGCGGGAACAGGTAGCGAGGTTGCACGTAGGGCTGGTAACGGTCGAACGGCGGCGGGTAGCCATAGCCGGCGGCGGCGCCGGCCGTGATTGCCGCCGGCAGCGGCGCCGCATACAACCGCGCCCCCGCCGGCGCAACCGACGGTGCGAATCCGGCCGGGCCGGTGGGAATCCCGCCGGCTGCGTTCAGCCCGTGCGGCGCCGAACCTTCGAGGGTGGGAGCGGGCAGCGGGATGGCGGCCTGCATCTCGGCCGCCGTCCAGGGGCGGGGGGCGGCGAAGGCGCCGATCAGATCTTTGGTCGAGACGTTGTCGCCGGAAGGATCGGCGGGGTCTTGGGCGAAGGCAGGAAGCGCCGCAGTCAGGGCGACGATCAGCGACAGGATAATGAGACTTGATCGGATCAAATGGACCGATTGGTGAATTTTCATGGTTTCTTCCGGGGGAAAGAGAGAAAAGGCAATGAACCTCGTAGTAACGACTTGAGTCGTTACTAGAGCAAAAACGACTGAAGTCGTTACTACAAGGTGCGAATCAGGATTTCGGCAGACGCTCGAACCAGCGCGGCGAGGCCATGCTGCGCCCGCCCATCCACAGCTGGTAGGTGATCTGCATGTGGCCCAGGTGCAGGGCGTTGTGGTCGATCACGTTGCCGATGACCCAACGCACAGGCGCCGACCTGTCGTGGGCCATGCGCGTGCCTTCAAGATCGGCCGGCGTCAGGCGCTCGAACACGGACATTGTCTCGACTGCCACCTCCTCCAGGCGGGCAAGCAATGGCGCCGGGTCGTTCACAATCAGCCGGAACTCGGCCTCGCGGTCACGCGTAGGAGTAAGGCCGCCAACGACCTCGCCGATCCAGAAGTGCTCGGCCCCGGCCGCGTGCGCAGCCAGCACAGCGAGTGAATTCATGGCGTGGTCGTCCACCTGCGGCAGCGGCCGCCAGTTCAGCGCCTCGGCCGGCAGATCGGCGACCAATCGGCTTATTTGGCGGCGCTGATTGTCGATCAAGCTCCAATAGTGCTGCAATTCCGGAATCATTTCTTCACCTCGGTAATGACACAGATGGGGGAAACACAGATAAAGAATTCGTAATTCGCAATCTGCAATGCGGCGCGAAGTATCTCACAGCGCCGCAACGCCGGCAAACCTACCGCCTCGCCCACACCTGCGCCGTCAGTATCGCCGTCAGGGGCGTGGCGGCGTTCAGGCGGCCGGAGCGGTGAGCCTGGCGCAGGGAGAGGACAGCCGGGGGATAAAAGAGACCGGCGCTGGCCAGGGCCGCGGGCTGGAGCAGGTCTTCTGCCCAATCGGGCAGGCGCGGGCGGCGCCACCAGGCGGCATGGGGCGCGGCCAGCCCCTGTTTGCGGCGCCGAACGATGGCCGGGGGCAGGAGGGGGCGGGCGATCTGGCGCAGCAATCCCTTCTCGCGACCATTCTTCAAATTCAGAGCCGGGTCCCAAGCCAGGACGGCTTCCCATAGGCGGTGGTCGAGAAAGGGGACGCGGGCCTCGATGCTGTGGGCCATGCTCATGCGGTCGACTTCCAGGTTGATGAAGTCGGGCAAGCGGCTTTGCAGGTCGAGCAGGGTCATGGCATGGAGGGGGTGCAGGTTGGCGGCGGGGGGCGCCCAGGGGAGGCTGAGGTCGGCTTGGTCTCGCAGGTCGGGATGAAGCCAGGCGGCGGCCTGATCGAGGCGGTGTGGCGTCAGCCAACGGCGGTAGCGCTCTGTGAGCGGCAGGCTGGGCTGGCGCAAAAGCTCGGCGGCGGCAGGCGAGAGGCCGAGAAGTCCGGCGGAGCGGGCGGCCAGGCGACGGAAGGGGTCGGGCCAGCGCAGGGCGGCGGCCAATCGCGCCTCGCCGGTGTACCATTGATAGCCGCCGAAGAGTTCGTCGGCGCCTTCGCCGGTGAGAATGACCTTCAGCCCGGCGGCGGCGCAGGCGCGGTAGAGCAACCAGATGGCCAGATGGGTGGCGCTACCCACTGGCTGGCCGTAGCGCTCCACCAGTTCGGGCAACAAAGCGAACGCTTCGTCGCCGCTGCTCGCCTCGAAACGAAGCGGATGATGCTGCACGCCAAGACGTCGGGCGGCAAGTTGGGCAAAGCGGGTCTCGTCGTAGGCGGCGGCGGCGAAGCCGATGTTGAAGGTGTGCAGGTCGGGATGCCCGCTGCGGCGCATGAGGGCAACGAGCACCCCAGAGTCGATGCCGCCGCTGAGCAAGGCGCCAACCGGCACGTCGCTGCGCAGATGAAAATTCACCGTTTCCTGCAACAGAGCGTGCAACTGCTCGATGATTTCAGCGTCTGCTGGTCTGCGGCCCCCCGACCGCCATTCGTGGCGCGGGGGCGGTTCGGGCTGCCAATAGCGGTGGAGATGGGCGCCGCCCTCGTCGAACAGCAGGCTGTGCCCGGCCGGCAGATGCTCGACGCCAGCATAGAGCGTCTCTGGGCCAGGGACCCAGCCCAGGCTGAGAAGGCGGGCGAGGGGGCCAGGATTGAGGCCGGGAGGGGTTGGTAGCAGACGCAGAAGGGCGGGTAGTTCCGAGGCAAAGGCCAGGTTGGGGCCGCGCCGGGCCAAGAAGAGCGGCTTGATGCCAAAACGGTCGCGGGCCAAGAACAAGCTGCTGCGGCGGCGGTCATAGACGGCCAGGGCAAACATGCCCCGCAACCGCTGGACACAGCCCACCCCCCACTGTTCCCAAGCGTGAACCAGGACTTCGGTATCGCTGCGGGTGCAGAAACGATGTCCAAGCCCCTCAAGTTCCGCCATCAATTCCAGATAGTTGTAGATTTCGCCGTTCTGCACCGCCGCCACGCTGCCATCCTCGTTGGCGATGGGCTGGTGGCCGCCGCTCAGGTCGATGATCGCCAGCCGCCGGGCGCCTAGTGTGACGATCTCGCCCGAGCAGACGCCCCAATCGTCCGGCCCGCGATGGGCCAACGCCGCCAGGGCCGGGTGCAGATCGGGCGTGGGTGCATCGGGATGGTAGAAGCCGGCGATGCCGCACATGGTGGTTGTTGGAGATTGGTTATTGGAGATTGGTTATTGGTTTTTGAGCAAGTTCGCGCTCAATAACCAATAACCAATAACCGATCTCAACCAGGTTGGATCAACCCTTCCTTCAACAGCTCATGGGCCAGTTCCAGCACATCCGGGCCGGTGATGGCGGCGTCGACTTCGTAGGCGGCGGCGAGGTCGGCAGCGATGACGCCCAGGCTGGTGTGGCCGTCGAGCCGCTGCCAGAGGAAGGCGCCGGTGGCGTTGAGCGAGAAGAGAAAGCCGGTGTCGAGGTTGACAAGGATGGCCTGGCCGTCGGTGATTTCGTGGGCGGTGCGAGGGGAGGGGGTGGGGCAGGAGGCGAGGGTGAGCATGGGGAAGCGGGAGGGGGGAGGCGGGAGAGGGTGGAGGAGGAGTGGTTTCGTGCGAATGGCGTTGGGAAATCGCTTGTCAGGGGGCGGTTCGTGAACGCGCGAACAGGCGCACGAGCAGTTGGAGCGGGGCGGAAGAGAGGAGATGTAGGGCGAGTGCAGCCGCCAGATAGAGCAGAACCGCAAGGGCAGAGGCGGCGATCGCCACCAGGAAGCCATGCCCAGTGACCACGGATTGGGCGGCCAGGAGCGGCGCGCCAAGGCCGAAGAGAGCAAACAGCGCCGGCCAACGAACCTGCAGATCATGCCGGACGAAGGCAAAAAGCACAAGTGCATAGCTTGTCAGACCGAGCGTCAGCGAGCCTGAGACACCCAGGGCGCCATAGGCGCGACCCAGCCACGGGGCGCTGCCATAAAAGACCAGCAAGCCAACGACAATGGCGATGATCTTCGCCCGCGAACTGGCGCGTATGGCCGTGGCCACCGTCCCCACACTCACCAATACCAGCGCCGGCAGCGCCAGCAGCATCACCTGCAAGACCCGCGCCGAATCACCATAGTCGGCGCCGAGGACGAAGGGCATGATCCAGCGGGCAGTGTACTGGGCCGCCACCACCGCCATCACCCCCACCGCCGCCCCCCACTGGGTGACGGTTTGCAGCCAGGAAGCCACACGCTCGCTCTGGCCGCCTTCGTGGAACTCGCTGACGGTGGGTAGAAACGAACGAACGAGTTGATCGACGATGGTATAGACGAGAAAGAAGACGACCAGGGCCAGATCGTAGTAGGAGACCTGCACGGGATCGCCGGTGAACAGTTGCACAAGGATGGTGCCGGAGCGGAAAAGGATGATCAAGCCGGCGTTGGTGGCCCAGAATCCGGCCCCCAGGCGCAGGAACGGGCGTGTGAACGCCCAGTCAGGTCGCAGAGCCGCCCGGCTGAACCAGGCGCGCGTCCAGAACAGGGCCAGGGCCAGATAGATGGCTTCGTTGACGACAAAGGCGGCCAACTGCGCAGTCAGGCCCCATCGCCCCACCAGCAGGACAAGCGGAAGCTGTGTGATCAAGCGCCACGAGAGCTCAACCGCCCATTTGCCCATCTCCTTGCGAGCATACAACAGATGATAGCTTGTCCAGGAGGCGATATGCAGCCCGGCTGCCAACCCAGTCAGCGCCGCCGGCCAGCCGCGCAGCCAGGGCGCAAGCCACGGCCCCACCACCAACATCAGCGGGATCAGACTGGCGCCGATCAGACAGCGGATCCAGAACATCTGGCCAAAGAGCTTGCGGGCCTGTTCTGGCTGCCGCTCCTGCCAGATGGGAATGTAGCGCCCAAAAACCTCCAGCCCGCCCAGGTCGCCGACCCACCACAGAAGCAGGGAGATGGCTGTGGCCAGGGCGAAGCGGCCGTAGATTTCAGGCCCCAGCCAGCGGGGGATGAGCGATGCCCACAGTGCGCCGCCGATGAGCTGCACCCCCTTGTTGAGCGAGATGAGCGAAAGGCTGCGGCCCATCGCCCGCGTCGGCGAGG
>CAYWPZ010000003.1:0-31268 GCA_964460135.1 uncultured Caldilineales bacterium
CCGGTGATGGCGAAGGGGGTGGAGGCGGGCAGCGGGCGCAGCAAGCAGGCCTGGGTGGGCGCGGGGGCGTTGGTTGGGGTCGGCGCGCTGGCGTGGTTGCTGGCGCGGCGACGGAGGTAAGCGATGCGGTGGGGATGGGGAGAGTGGGGGATTCGACCTCAAAAAATCTCCTCATCCCCCACCTCCGCCGTTTTCTTTAGCAAGCGCCGAGAAAGGGTGATGGGGTTAGTGTACGCGGATCGACGCGGGTTGGCGCGGATCACGAGTTCTGCCATGCCGCGGAAGATGTCCAATGCCTTGGCGACCAGTTCGTTCTCGCTGACATGGCGGCCTGCGGCCAGCCGTTGCAGGTTGAGTACCTGGTCGATGGGTAGGATGAATTCCTGGCGGACTTCGTTGGCGGCAAGTGCTTTGGTCGCAGTTGTCATGATGACGACTCCTCGTTGGAGATCAGAGCCGTGGCCGGATGGTTGCAGAATGCTGAGCCTGTTGCGCCATCGTATGCACGAGAGGGCGCTACAAGAGGGGAATCAAAACTGGTTGGCGGCGCCATTTCAGTAAGGCCAAGTGTTGCCTTCCTCACATAGGTTTGCCAAGTGTCTCTCACCAAATAGTCTTTGCGTGTCTCGACTTCGACATGATGGCATCGCTACTCAGAATAGGAACGCCCAGCCAACTCGCAGTGGCGACGATGATGCGGTCGTGCAATTCAGGAACATCTTCGATCTCAGTAGCTTCCAAAACGATAGCGCCGTCGACAAAAATGATCTCGTAGTTGGCGCTCGTCGATACGAGACGGATCAACTCGTCCACACTTACATCTACTTTCTTCGCTTCAGACAGATACAATACTTCCATGAGCGTTATCGCGGAAAGATAGACATGATGCTCACTCCTATCAGCGCCTTGTAGAATGACCGCTGCTTGTTTGCCGAGCAATGGATGAGCACGCAGGTGTCGAATGATAGCGACTGTATCAGCGAGATATTCCACAAATCACCCCGTCAGTGGCAGCGACCCAACAGGCACCGGCAAGGACAAGTGGGCGCTGCTCAAGTGGAACCTGTCCACCGTCACCGGCATCGTGCAATCGGCCTCGCTTACCCTCAACATCACCGACCACTCCGGCGGGCAGACCTACGAACTCTACGAAGCCCTCGCCACCTGGAGTGAAACCACCGTCAATTGGAACGCCAAGCCCGCCAAAGGCACGACCCTGCTTGGCACAGTGCGAGCCACGGCAAACGGCTCCCTGACCGCCAGCCTCAACGCAGCCGGGGTCGCCGTAGTGCAGAAGTGGCTGAACACGCCTTCCAAGAACTACGGCTTCTACCTGCTCCACAGCGCCAACACCGACACCATGGCTTTCGACAGCCGTGAGAAGACCACCGCCACCCTGCGGCCCAAGCTCACCGTCACCTACAAACCGCCGGTAATCACCAGCGGCCCCACCGTTTCAGGCATCACGGCCACCACCGCTCATGTGGTCTGGGAGACGGACACCTATGCCAAGAGTAAGATCAAGTACCGCAAGCAAGGGACGGCCACCTGGACGAGCAAGACCGTGACCACCAAGCTGACGAGCGGTAAGTGGACGGCGACCGCCAGCCTCACGGCGCTAACCGCCAACACGACCTATGAATACCAGGTGCAGGCCAGCGTCGACAGTCCCTTAACGCCCACCCGCACGTTCAGGACGCTTGCAGCCAGTCCAGACGGCATCGAAGAACCTGATGCGCCGGCTCCCGATCTGAACCAGCCTCCGATTTTCATACCCCTACTGTTGAACCAATAAGGTTCCCTCAAACGGGCTGAATTTTTCGTTGCGCGGCCTTTGCCGCCTCCCCCATGAAATACCGACCCAAGCGGGCGCCAAACACCCCCCGCCCCACCCACAGCCGACCCGCCGGCGCCCTCCCCGCATACTGCCCCCACCGCTCCAACAGCCTCAGGACGGTGAACAGCGCCAGTGCACCGGCGTCCGGGTCGGGGATAGGGCCGTAGCCGGCCAGGAAGCTGCGTCGCATGGCCGCCAACGCGGCCGGGGGCCATGCCAGCCGCCCCGCCAACAGTTGCCAACGGTCGATGAAGGCCAGCGCCGCCAGGAAATAGCCCACATCGTGCGCGGGTGGGCCGGCGGCGTCGAGCGATGTATCCAGGATGTACAGCCTGCCATCGACCGCGTACAGCAAATTACGCAGTGTGTAGTCGCCATGCAGGGCGACCAGCGGGCCTGGCGGCGGGGCCGAGGGAAGCAGGGCTTCGATCTGGCGGCGGAGGGCGTCGATCTGCCCGGCCGGGACACCAACCGCGTGCAGGCGGCGCAGGGCGGCTTCGGCGCGTTCGGCCGGCGGGGGTAGGGGGATGGCGTTAGCTGTGGGGGCGATCTGGTGCAGCAGCGAAAGGGCCTCGCCCGCCATCTCTGTGCACCTGAGGGCGCGCTCGACCTGGCTGCGCTGTTGGGGACGACGGCAGGCCGCCAACACCCGATTCAGACGCTCGCCCGCGATGGCCTCCATCACCAGCGCCGGCGGTTGGGTCAGGCAGAAAAGCGGGCGCGGCGCCCGGATGCGGGGATGGCCGCCCAGATGCGCCCACAGCTGCTTCATGCCCTCGTATTCGATCTGCATCTCGTCCCAGGCTGCCTCGCGCGCCTCCTTGACCGCCACCTCCTGCAGCACTTGCCCATCAGTCAGAAGGTTGAAAAAGTGGAGTTGTGAGTTCGTATAGTCAAGGGAGGGGCGGGCTGGGGTCAGGGTCAGGGGCGTGCCGCTGTGCCCAGGCAGCGCCTGGCGCAGTTCAGGCAGCAGCAGCGTCTCCCAGTCGCGCGCGGTCACTTTCGCCCCGCCTTCATCCGTTCCAGCATCAGCGCCTCGGCCTGGCCCGCCATGCGCGCGGCCGAGAATTGGGTGCGGGCGATGGTCTGGCCGGCTGCGCCCATGCGCTGGCGCAGTTCGGGGTCGGCCAACAGCCGGGACACACGGTCCGTCAGCGCGTCCAGGTCGTTGATCGGCGTCAGGAAGCCGTTCTCGCCCTCGTGGATCATATCTTCGCCGCCGGCGGTGTTGGTGCGCACCACCGGCAGCCCCATCAGCATCGCCTCCACCACCACCAGGCCAAAGCCCTCGTTCTCGGAGGGGAAGCAGAACACATCCATGGCCGCGTAGACCTCCGACAGGCTCTCCACCCAATCGAGGATGGCCAGGCGTCCGGCGTCGATCAGCGGCTGGGCGCGAGCGCGCAAGTCAGCCTCGAAGCTAGCCGTGACGCCAGGGGTGCGGTCGCCGCGGATGAGAAAGCGCGCCTGCGGGAACTGGCTGAGCAACCGCTCGGCCATCTGGATGAAGAGATCGTGCCGCTTGCGCGGGGCCAGTGAGGCGACATTGCCTACCACCAGGGCATCCTCCGGCCAGCCAAGCGAGGCGCGCAGACTGGCGCCTGATGCGGCCGGGTCAAGCCGCTCGGTCGGGACGCCATCCAGCAGGGTGATCGCTTTGGGCGGCGCGCCCAGGCCGCGGCGCACGGCCTCGGCTACGCACAGTACGCGGTCGCTGATGGCGTAGGCCGCCCGTTCTCCCACACCGGGCGGGCGCTGGATGCGCAAGGCCCACCACAGCGGGATGCCCGCCAGCCGCGCCGCCGGCCCGGCATAGAGGGCGGCGCGGGTGCTGTTGGCATAGAGGCCGCGGGCGCCGGTCTGGCGGATAAGGCGGGACAGGGCGGCGCTGTGGGCCAGCAAGATGGGCGAGAGGGCGGCGCGGCCCAGGCGACCCGGCAGGCCGCGCGTCTGATCGAGCGTGCGCCAAACAGCCGGCAGAGGCAGAACGACGGTCTCGATCCCGGCTTTCCCCACACGTTGGGTCAGCACGCCGTTGCCCGGCGCCACGAACAGCGGTCGGATTTCGTGCAGGTTCTGCATCAACCAGACCAAGACCTGGGCGGCGCCGTAGAAGCGGAAGTCGTTGGCTTCATAAAAGAGGATGGTCGGACGTTGGCTCATGCCAGGAGTATAGCACAGCGGGCGGGGTGCGATGATCGCATTGGGCCGTCCAAGTTGCTGGAAACGACGCTGCCGGGCATACTATGGGTTCCGGGTTCCGGGTTCCGAGTTCCTGGTTCCGGGGCCGTTCGCACGCTCCCCACCCCCACCTCCCACCTCCTTTCCCCCACCACCCGCCCCCCCCACCACTGGAGCTTCGATGACTACCCCCAACCTGCACCTGACTGTCGCCCATTTCTCCCATGAGGCCGCCGCCCGTGCTGCCCAGGAGTCGCTCAACGCCGCCCGCAAGACCGAGGAATCGGCGGCGGGGCATCTCGCCTTCGATGATAGCGCTACCGTCAGCCGCGAAGCCGATGGCAAGCTGCGCATCCACGACACGGGCGATTTGGGCGTGGGCAAAGGCGCGGTCATCGGCGGCGCCATCGGCGCAGCTATTGGCTTGCTGGCGGGGCCGGCCGGGGTGGTGGCCGGGGGCGCGCTGGGGGCCTGGTTTGGCGGCCTGGCAGCGGGGACGGTGGACGGCGGCATCCCCGATATGGATTTGGCGGCCATTGGCGCCCTGCTGGAGCCGGGCCATGCCGCGGTGGTGGTCACTTCTGCCGCAGCCGAGCGTCTGGCGGTGGTCGCCTATTTGCGCGAGCAGGGCGGTGAAATCCTGACGCCGGATGCGTCGGCGGATGTGTGATTGGCGCGCGGATGAAAGCGGATCAACTTCCGTGGTTTTCGGTGTTCATCTGCCTGCAGACGATTGATCTGACAGACTGCCAGAGGATCAGTCGAAGACGGCGGGGGCGGGCAGGGGGGCGGCGTCGGCCCTGGCTGGCAACCTGACAAAACCCGGTACATCGACCCGTCGCAGCAAGAGGATGCAGACGAGGATGCCAACCGCCTCGAAGGCGAAGACGAAGCCATAGGCCAGGCCCATCGAGCCGGTAGTCGAGAGGGCCAGGTCGCGCAATAGGCCGCCGGCGGCGATGCCGGCCCCGCGTGCGATCAGTTGGATCATGCTCCACAGGGCCAGATAGGCGCCCGCCTGCTGCTCGCGGCTCATAGCCATCAGCAGGGCTACGCCGCCGACCGAGAAGATGCCCAGGCCGACGCCGAAGACGAAGAGCAGGGGCCGCAGCAGCGACTGAATCTGCACCACCGAGCTGAGGCCGAGCAGGAACAACGGCCCGGCCAGGATCGCCAGCCCCCAGGCCGTGGTGTTCACCTGGCGGTCGGGCGAGCGCCGCCGTGTGAGATAGGCCCCGATCACCATCGCCAGCAGCACACCCATCCCCCAATAGGCGTTGAAGCGGGTGGTCTCGCCTACTGGCAGCCCGAAGACATCGCCGCCGAACGGCTCCAGCACGCCATCTTGCATGAAGGCGAAAAAGGCCGTGGCACCCAGGAAGAGCGCATAGCGGCGGGCGTGCGGGTCGCTCCAGAGAGCGGCGAAGGTCTTGCGCAGCGAAGGCGAGTTCTCGCCCAGGGTCGGTAGGGTTGCCCGCCGTTCCTGGCGCCAGACCGAGACGAACCAGAAGAAGGCCGCCCCGACCATCGCCGTCAGTACCAGCCGCCAGAATGCAGCCGCATCCCAGGTGGGCAGCAGGCGGCCGTAGAGAAAGCCGACGAAGGCGCTGCTGGCGGCCAGCAAGGTGTAGACGATGGCGTTGACCTGGCCCCGACGCTCGTAGGGGGCGCTATCGTGCACCAGGGCCAGATAGGGCGCGCCCGAAGCCGAGGCGCCGATGCTGTAGAGCAGAAAGGCGGCGACGAGAAGCAGCCACCCGCTCGCCGAGCTGGAATCGTGACCGATGGCGGCCAAGGCCAGCGGCAGCAGCGGCAGCGAGAGCAGGATCAGCAGCCGGCCCAGCCAGATGTAGCTCGTCCTCCGGCTGCCGAACAGCGACCGGGTGTCCGAGCGGTGTCCGACCCAGAGGCTGAGCGGGGCGATCAGATAACGCAGGCTGGTGAGCAGGGTGACGGGCCAGGCGGCAGCGCCCATCTCGACGATGAGCAGACGATTGATGACGCCGGTTGTGAGCAGATCGATGAGCGAGGAGCCAACCTGGAACAGCCCCAGCCTGAGCGAGCGCCAGACGCTGAAGCGGGGCTGGGCGGCAGTGAGCGTGGTCTTGCGCAGTTTCATGGGTGATGAAAACCTCAGTAAAGTTGTGTGAAACTGCGAGAAAGTCTAAGATCGAGAACGCGAATTGTCAAATTGTGGCGTCTACTCCCTACTTCCTACTCCCCGCGCGACTTCATTACGCCGCACAGTTTCGCGTTCGGCAGCCTGCGACTTGAGACGAAGCGCCAACAGAAAAAGCAGAACACTGAGGCCGCCGACGGCCAGGAAAGCCGACTGATGGCCGGCGACGCCGCCGCCGCCCGACGCCGCCACTGCCCCGACCACGGCGCTGCCGATCAATTGGCCGCTGGCCGTGAACAAGGTGAGGCCGCCCTGGGCCGAGGCGCGGTCGCTGGGCGGGGCTTCGTTGAGGACGATGTAGCGCAACGGCGCTCCCAGCAACATGCCCAGCCCCAGCCCCACCAGCACGGCCGTGATCAGGTAGATGGCGGTTGTCACCGCGCTCAGACTCACCAACAGCATACCCGCCGCCAGCAAAGCGGAGCCGGTCGTCACCACGGCGCGCGACCCAACCCGATCCAGCATCCGCCCGGCAAAGGGCGACCCGATGGCCATCGCCAGCACCGGCGGCAGCAGCCACCAGCTTGATTGCGCCGCTGAAATGCCAAAGGCAGCCACCAGTAGCGAGGGCACGAACACGACCGCCGCTTCGCCCACCCCCGCACCCAGGGCCACACCGCTGACCACGGCAATTTGCCGTGAGGCGAACAGCCGCAAGCGCAGGATGGGGTCGGCGGCGCGCCACTCAGCCCAACCGAAAGCGAGGAACAGAATCAGGGCTGCAAAAAGGAACGGCCAGATGCCGGTTGAGGTCAGACTGGCAAAGAACTGTTCCGTGTCGATCTGGTTGAGGCCAAAGGCAAAACTGGCCAGGCCAAGCGCCAACAGCACCATGCCCGCCAGATCGAAGGGCTTGCGCACGGCTGGCCGGGTGGCAGGCAGCAGGCGTAGGCTGGCCAGAATGAGGACAACGGCGATGGGCAAGTTGATGATGAACAGCCAGCGCCAATTGGCCAGGGCGAGGATCAGGCCGCCGAGGATGGGACCGAGAAGAAAGGCAAGGCCGAACACCGCCCCGATCAAACCCAGGGCGCTGCCGCGCTTTTCGGGCGGGAAGGTGTCGCCGATGACGGCGCTGGCCACCGGGAAGATGCCGCCCGCCCCCAGCCCTTGCAGCGCCCGCCCCAGCAGCAAGACGCCAAAGCTGGGCGAGACTGCAGCCACGAGCGAGCCGAGGGCAAACAGACTCACATCCAGGACGTAGATCGAGCGCCGTCCGCGTGCATCCGAGAGCTTGGCCATCAGCGGCGTACCGATCAGATTGAACAATACATAGACGCCAAACACCCAGGACTTGGCGCGGTCGTCGATGCCGAGATGCTTCTGGATGGCGGGCAGGGCCGGGGCGATGATGGCGATATCGAGCGCGCCCATCAGCACGCCGAAGAAGAGCAGGAGGAGGATGCGGTTGCGGTTGGGCGTCGAACTGGAACTTTGCACGATGTCGGATCTCCGATAAATTGCTCGACAAAGAAGTTACCGACCGGCCGGTCGGTAACGACGAGATTCTAAACTAAAGTCACTTCGGGATCAGAAGTTTTGGCAATGACGATAGACCATAGACGATGGACGATCAGCCCGCCTGAGTGGGGGGAATCTACTATCGTCTACCGTCCATCGTCCATCGTCACACCAGAAACGAAACTCATGTTTTCACAGTGACTTCAGTTTAATATGTTTGTGGCTTCGCTGTCGAGACCACAGACTGGCAATTTTGAAGCATGTACTATGCGTTGCGTCGCTTTCATCTTTCTCCCACCTGACGCCGGTCGTACTTCGGACATCATCGTTGTTGCGAATCTTGCCAGTGGTTGATTATGTCGCCCAAATGGATTTCTGACCTGGAGTCTGAATTCCCTGCACCTGCGGTGAACCGAAACGGGCGCGAGGTCGCGCCAGTTTCGTCTGCCGGCTTCCTCCCGGGCTGGACGTCCGCCAGTTTCGTACTGCTGGCCGGAATTGCCGCCGCCGCCGGTTGCATCGTTTTGTTGCGACCCGATATTGCCCGGCTTTACTTTCCCGTCTTCAATTGGGGTTATGGTCTGGCCTGGTGGCGGTTCGACTGGCTGCTACTGAGCATTTTTGCCCTAATGATCTTCGTGATCATGCAAGGGGCTGACCTGCGTCGGGACGGCGCCATTCTGTTGGTTGGGGTGTTGGGCGGTCTGACCATCGAAGCCTGGGGAACACAGACGAGCCTGTGGCGCTATCAAACCCAGGAGCGCCCGCCGCTGTGGATCATCCCCGCCTGGCCGATTGCCGCCCTTGCCATCGACCGCATGGTGCGGCTGCTGGATCGCCAGGTTGCCGGGTGGCGAGCGGGCGCGGGCAGGTCATCGCCCCTCTTTGCCGCAGGCTACTGGCTCGTCATGGCTGCCTTCTATGGTCTGATGCTGTCCTTTGTCTGGCCGACACGTAGCCAGTCGCTGACCGTCGCTGTTCTTATCCTGTGCGCCATCGCCATTGTAGCGCCAACCGAGCGGAGGTTGGCCTTGCTAACCTTTACGGCAGGTTCGGCTCTGGGCTTGTTCCTGGAGCTTTGGGGAACCACGCGCGCCTGCTGGATCTACTATACGGGCCAGACGCCGCCCCTGTTTGCCGTTCTGGCGCACGGCATGGCCGCGCTCGTCTTCTGGCAGGCGACGGTGTTGCTGCGCACCCTGGCCGCTTGGCTGGGCCGGCTAAACGCGCGCCCGTCAGGCCCTGCGACTCCTTGAGTGCTATGACAAACACTTCCTACCTTGACCTTGCCCATAGGATTGCCTATCTTTTCGCCGAAGGACCCCAGGTTGCAGCCGTAGCCCTTGGCGGTTCGCGTGGGAGCACCGCCGGCACAGCAGACCCTGAATCCGATATCGATCTGTACGTGTACACGCGCGCGGCTGTGCCCATCGAGCAACGCCGGGCGATTGTGCAAGCCGCGGGCGGCGCTACGGCCATCGATCTCGACCTGCAGTATTGGGGGCCGGGCGACGAATGGTTGCATGCCGGCACCGGCATCGAAGTCGATTTGGTCTACTTCGATACGCACTGGATGGAAGCGCAAATCGGGCGCGTCATCGATCAGCACCAGCCAAGCCTGGGCTATACCACCTGTTTCTGGTACACCATTCGCCAGTCGATCCTGTTGTTGGATCGGCATGGCTGGCTGGCGGCGCTGCAGAACCGCTGCCAGATCGCTTACCCCGAACCACTGCGCCAGAACATCATTGCCCTCAACCATCCGCCGCTGCGCAAGATCATTCCCTCTTATGCCAATCAGTTGGCGAAGGCCGTGAAGCGGCGCGACCTGGTCAGCATCAATCACCGGTTGGCGGCGCTGTTTGCGAGCTATTTCGATGTTTTGTTTGCACTGAACCGGCAGCTTCATCCGGGCGAAAAACGACTGGTCGAGCGCACCCTTGCCGCCTGTCCGCTGCTGCCGGCGAATATGGAGCCGGACATTGCCGCTGTCCTTCATTCGGCAGCCGGCGATGTCATTTCGCTTTCAGCGTGTGTCGAGCGCCTGCTGGATCATCTCGACCAACTGTTGATCGACGCAGGCATCGAGACGCGTTAAGGAGCGCCATTGGCAGCGCTGCCATTCGCCAGCAGCGCGTATTCCAGGCCATCCGCCAACGCAAGCCAGCTGGCCTCGATGATATTGGCGCTGGCCCCCACCGTGCTCCAGGTGCGCAGGCCGTCGGTGAAATCGATTAGCACCCGCGTGGTGGCGGCGGTGGCCATGTGCGTATCGAGGATGCGAACCTTGTAGTCGGTGAGATGGACGCTTTCAAGCTGGGGATAGAAGCGGTGTAGGGCTTTGCGCAGGGCCAGGTTGAGGGCATTCACCGGGCCGTTGCCCTCCGCTACCTCGTGGAAAATCTCGTTGCAGATGCGCACCTTCACCGCCGCCTCCGAGAATAGCCCCCGCCCGCGGCGATGCTCGACATTGGTGGTGAAGTCGATCATCTCGAAGGGGGCGGTGTAGCCAGGCTGCAGGCGGCGCAGCATCAGTTCGACCGAGGCTTCCGCTGCCTCGAAGGCATAGCCCTGGTTCTCCAACTCCTTGATCTGGGCCAGGACTTCTTTCTCCTGCTCGCGTGTCACGCCCTCGATTCCGAACTCCAGCGTCTTGACGGCGATGTTATCCTTGCCCGAAAGGTCCGAGACCACCACCCGCATGCGGTTTCCCACCAGCGCCGGGTCGATGTGCTGGTACGAATCCACATTCTTGACCACAGCGTTGACATGCACTCCGCCCTTATGCGCAAAGGCGCTGAGGCCAACATAGGCGGCGTGGGTGTCGGGGTGCAGATTGGCCAGCTCGCTGACGAAGTTCGCCACCTCGGTCAGTCGCCGCAGTTGTTCGGCATTGACCGCCGGCAGGCCCATCTTCAGATTCAGGTTGGCGATGATGCTGACCAGGTTGCTGTTGCCGCAGCGCTCGCCATAGCCGTTGATGGTGCCCTGCACATGCACGCAGCCCGCCCGTACCGCCGCCAGGGCATTGGCGACGCCTAGTTCGCTGTCATTGTGCGTGTGGATACCCAGCGGCTTGCCGATCCCGGCCGCCCGTAGCTGGCCGATGATGCGCTCGACATCCCACGGCATGGTGCCGCCGTTGGTGTCGCAGAGCACGATCATATCGGCCCCGGCCTCCTCTGCGGCCCTGAGCGTGCGCACGGCATAGGCGGGGTCGGCGCGGTAGCCATCGAAGAAATGCTCGGCGTCGTAGATGACCTCTTTGCCGGCCTCCTTCAGGTACGACACCGTGTCGAAGATCATGGCCACGTTCTCTTTCAAGCTCGTACGCAGCACATCATGCACGTGCAGCGTCCAGGTCTTGCCGAAAATGGTGACAACCGGCGTGTCACAATCGAGCAGCATCTGCACCTGACCGTCGGTCTCGACCGGGGTATTGGCCTTGCGGGTCGAGCCAAAGGCGGCGACGCGGGCGTGTTTCAGGTTCAGATCGGTGCGGGCGCGCTGGAAGAACTCCATGTCCTTGGGGTTGGAGCCGGGCCAGCCGCCTTCGATGTAATGCACACCGAGTTCGTCGAGCTTGCGGGCGATGCGTAGCTTGTCGCCGGACGAGAAGTTGACGCCTTCGCCTTGGGTGCCGTCGCGGAGGGTGGTGTCGTAGAGTTGGATGGTCATGGGCGGGGATTGGTAACTGGGGATTGGTGATTCGAGATTGAGAATGCGCACCTTACTCAGGCATAGACCAGGCGGCCTCGCGGCTCAGGGATGGATCGCCCCAGCTCTCTTGCTGTTTCGAGCCACTCGCGGATGATGACCTCGATATTCTTGAGCGCCTCCTGGTAAGTGGCGCCATCGGCCATACAGCCGGGAAGCTCCGGCACGTCGGCATCACTTCGTATTTGGCCATTTCAACCTCCAAGTTTGTACTTCACGATGACGTCGCGCACCTGCTTGACCTGATAGGGCTTTGCTCTTGCCCCCTTTGGCCGCAGATTCATGATCTCGAGCACGCCGCCTTTGGTGAAGATTATGATGACTGCCTCGAATGCGTTCGTCAAAGCCGAGTTCCAGCAACAGATAACACAGATCATCGAAGGCGATGTTGGCGCCGGACACTCCGCGCAGTACTTGATCGAGGATTTTGTCTCGTCGTGACATCGTCGGACTCCGATCAAGAATCAGTCCGCGGGGCCTCAGCCAGAAACTGCCGCACAACGGCCCCCATCGCCTGCGTGCCTACGACCTCGATCGTCTGGTCGGGTGCAGCGACGCCAGCCAGGTCGGGGGTGCGGTAGCCGGCGGCGAGGGCTTGGGCGACCGCCGATTCAATCGCGCCGGCCGCCGCCTCCTGGCCGAGCGAATGCCGCAGCAGCATGGCCGCCGAGAGGATGGTGGCCAGCGGGTTGGCGATAGCCTTGCCGGCGATGTCGGGGGCGGAGCCGTGGATGGGTTCGTACAAACCGAGGGTCGTGTCGCCCAGGCTGGCCGAGGGCAACATGCCCATCGACCCGGCCAGCATCGCCGCCTCGTCCGTGAGGATGTCGCCGAACAGGTTCTCGGCCACGATCACATCGTAGGCTGAGGGCCAGCGGATGAGGTGCATGGCCATCGAATCGACCAGTTGGTGCTCCAGCTTCACATCGGGGAACTCGGCCGCCATGATCTCGGTTGTGACTTTGCGCCACAGCCGCGATGAGGCCAGGACGTTGGCCTTGTCTACCGAAGTGAGCTTGCCCCGGCGCCCGCGCGCCGCGCGCGCCGCTACCCGCACCACGCGTTCGATCTCAGACCGGGTGTAGAGCATGGTGTCGTAGGCTTCCTGGTCGCCTTCCTTGCGCGGGCCAAAATAGGCGCCGCCGGTCAGTTCGCGGATCACGAGCATATCGACGCCGGCCAGGACGCCCGGTTTCAGGCTGGAAGCGTCCAGCAGTTGGGGAAAGATTTTGACCGGGCGCAGGTTGGCGTACAGGTTCAAGCCCTTGCGCAGGGCCAGCAGGCCGCGTTCGGGGCGGTCGGCGGCATCGGGGTTGTCCCACTTGGGGCCGCCGACCGCGCCGAGCAGGACGGCGTCGGCGGCCTGGCAGGCGGCCAGCGTCGAATCGGGAAGGGATGAGCCGAAGGCGTCGATGGCGCACCCGCCCATCAGGTGTGTCTCGAATTCCAGGCTGAACCCGAAGGCTGGCGCCAGCTCTTGCAGCACCAGCTGGGCCTCGGTCACTACTTCCGGGCCGATGCCGTCGCCGGGGAGGAGGATGATGCGATAGCTTGTCATCATGGGCTGGCTCAGTCCTGGATGGCCTCGGATTCTTTCAGCAGCGCGTCGCGGCTCCACAGGCGTTCTTGCCTGTCCACGGCGTCGCGCACGACCCGGGCCGGGTAGCGGGCGATGCTTTCGGCGTTGTCCAGCTGCACGGGGTGCTCGTCAGGGAAGAAGGGTTCGGCTTCCTCGACGGCTTCGGAGATGGCGGTTTGGGTGGGGTGTGTGTCCATGGTCATGTTTCCGCAGGTGATGAGTGTGGGTGCAGGGTCAGTTCAGGCGGGCGGTGCGGCCATTGTCGGCGCGACTCGTTGCTCGAAGGCGGCGATGGCTGCATCCTGCGCCAGCAGATAGCCGAGGTCGTCCAGCCCTTCCAGCAAGCAGAGCTTGCGATACGGGTCGATGCTGAAGCCGGCTTGCTGTCCGTCGGGCAGGGTCACGGTCTGGGCAGCGAGGTCGATGGTAAGATGGGTGTCGGGCTGTTCTTCCACCAGGTCGAGCAGCATGTTGACGGTGTCTTCCGGTAAGGCAATGGGCAGCAGGCCGTTCTTGAGCGAGTTGTTGTAGAAGATGTCGGCAAAGCCGGGCGAGATCACAGCCCGGAATCCGTATTCTGTCAGCGCCCAGACGGCGTGCTCGCGCGACGATCCGCTGCCGAAGTTGCGCCCGGCGATCAGCACCTGTGCACCAGCGTATTCGGGCCGATTCAGCACGAAGTCGGGCTTGGGCTGGCCGTTTGCATCATAACGCCAGGCGGCGAACAACCCGTCGCCCATGCCGGCTTTGGACACGGCCGTGAGGAAGCGGGCGGGGATGATCTGGTCGGTGTCGATATTTTCGGCGCGCAGCGGCGCGGCGGTGGCGGTAAGGGTGGTGAAAGGATTCATATTGTACAGGGAGGAGAGATCGGATACAATGCAGTCACTCAGGAGGTTGTAGATGATGACAACAGTTACCCTCGAAATCCCGGGCGAAGTGCTCCACACTACTCGCCTTACGCAAGCACAACTCAAAGTGGAACTAGCCGTGCATCTGTTCGAGCAGGGCCGACTGTCATTTGGCAAAGCGCGAGAGCTGGCAGGGATGGATGCCTGGCGATTAATGCAGGTGCTGGGAAGTCGAGACATCCCGATTCACTATGATGTCGAAGAGTACGAAGAAGACCTGGCAACATTGGAGCGGCTGGGACGAAAATGATCGTTGTCTCGGATGCCTCACCGCTCGCGGCTCTCTCGTTCATTCGTCAGATCGATATCCTGCGGGAACTTTACGGCATCGTCATGGTTCCTGAAGCGGTCTGGCGCGAAGTTGCGGTCGTTGGGGCCGATCGGCCAGGGCGTGACGCTGTGCTGCGTGCGAATTGGATCGAGCGGCGAGCGGTACAGAATCGGCAGCTTGTCGTGGCGCTGCTTCAGGACTTGGATGCGGGAGAGGCAGAAGCAATCGCTTTGGCTGTGGAAGCAGGCGCCGATCTACTGCTTATGGATGAACGACTGGGTCGCCAAAAGGCACAGTATTTTGGGCTCAATGTGATCGGTGTGATCGGAATGTTGATCGAGGCCAAGCGTCGAGGTATCATCGTGACGGTCAAACCGCATATAGATCAGCTGCGAGATGTAGCAGGTTTTCGGATCAGTGACAGGCTTTATCGACGTATCTTGGCAGATCAGAAAGAGGGTAGATCAGTAGACAAGTAGACTGGGAAACCTGAAAACCGGTAGACGAAGAAGACCCTCCCGGTCTACTGATTTCTCGGTTTCCCGGTTACAGCATCTCGCGCACATCGACGACGCGGCCGTTCACCGCCGCCGCCGCCGCCATGATCGGGCTCATCAGCAAGGTGCGGGCGCCGGGGCCTTGCCGACCCTGGAAGTTGCGGTTGCTGGTGCTGGCGACGTATTTGCCGGCCCCGGCCTTGTCGTCGTTCATGGCCAGGCACATGCTGCATCCGGCCCCGCGCCACTCGAACCCGGCCTCGCTGAACACGCGGTCGAGGCCCTCGGCTTCGGCCTGCGCCTTCACCGCCTTCGAACCGGGCACGACGATGGCCCACACATCCCCGGCTACCCTTCTGCCGCGGACGATGGCTGCCGCTTCGCGCAGGTCTTCGATGCGGCTGTTGGTGCACGAGCCAATGAAAACGATGTCGATCGGCTGGCCTGCGATCGCTTGGCCGGGCTTCAGGCCCATGTAGTCCATGGCGCTGAGCAGGCTGCGGCGCTCGGCGGGGTCGGGGAGTGCGTCGGGGGTGGGGATGCGGCCGGTGACGGCCATGCCCTGGCCGGGGTTGGTGCCATACGTCACCATTGGCTGCAAGGCGTTGGCGTCGAGGTGTAGTTCTTGGTCGAACGTCGCGCCTTCGTCGGTCGGTAGAGTGCGCCAATGGGCCACGGCTTTGTCCCAGTCGGCGCCTTGCGGCGCATACGGGCGGCCTTCGATGTAGGCGAAGGTGGTGTCGTCCGGGGCGATCATGCCGGCGCGGGCGCCGCCTTCGATGCTCATGTTGCAGATGGTCATGCGGTTGGCCATGCTCAGCCGGCGGATGGCGCTGCCGCGATACTCGAACACGTACCCGGCCCCACCGCCGGCGCCGTTCTTGGCGATGATGGCCAGGATGATGTCTTTGGCCGTGACGCCGACGCCCAACTCGCCCTCGACCTCGATGGCCATGGTCTTGGGCCGCGACTGAAGCAGGCACTGGGTGGCCAACACATGCCCCACCTCGCTGGTGCCGATGCCAAAGGCCAGCGCCCCGAAGGCGCCGTGCGTGCTGGTGTGGCTGTCGCCGCACACTATCGTCATGCCCGGCTGGGTCACGCCCATCTCCGGGCCGACGACGTGGACGATGCCCTGCACATCGCCTTCGATATCCCACAACGTGACGCCGAAGTCGTGGGCATTCTGCCGCAGCGTGCGCACCTGCGTGGCGGCGTCGCTCGGCCACAGCTCAATCCCGACCTGCCGCGTGGGAATGGCATGATCCATGGTGGCGAAGGTTTTGTCCGGCCTCCGCACCTTCAGCCCGCGCTCGCGCAGGGTGGCAAAGGCTTGCGGCGAAGTGACTTCGTGCACGAGATGGGCGTCGATGTACAGCACGGCGGGCGCGCCGGGGTCTTGTTTGACCACGTGGCTGTCCCAGACTTTGGCAAAGAGGGTTTGTGGGGTCATGATGTAGGATTAGAGATTGGAGATTGGGCCTGCTGCTGATGGAGGGGCTTACACGGTGTTTGCGCCGATGAGTTGTTCGAGCGGAACCTCGTTGAGTTTGCGCTTCAGGAAGGCGTCGATCTGGCCGCGATCCATGTTCACCAACTCGTGCTGAAAGCCAACCGCACGATTCAGTTCTTTGGCAACTTGCTGCGGCCAGTAGCCGGCGCTCATTTGGACTATTGTGCCGTCGATGGCCTCGGCAAGTTGAACGATGCGGCTGTTGCTGCCGATGCGGTCAACCAAGATGATCGTTGCCATGTACCAACGTGAGCGCCCCAGTGTGATCTCGCGTTCGAAACGGCTGACTTTGTCGAGCGAGATTTCCGGGTTGCCTCTACCGATGAAGCCTATGTCGAAGCGTACGCCTTTTCCAGCCTCGTACAGCAAAGTCGCATCGCTCTCACGCTTCTCGCCCTGCGTCGAAAGCCAGAAGACGCCTTCGAGATCCTGCAACGGCGGCGTAACGTGCCTGAAGCCGAGTATATGCAGAAGCGAACCCAAAACGAGCTTCTCGAATAGCTTGCCATAGGCCGACTTTTCCGAACCGCGAATCGCCAGTGTTTGTGCGCCAATCGTATTGAGCAAGTAGGTCATCAGCAACCAGTTGATCTCGGCTTTGACGCCCGGGCTCAACTCCATCCAGCCGCGTAATTCACCATGCGCGGCCTCGTGATCAGCGATGATGGCGTGACAAGTCTCGACATATTGGTCCCGGTACCGCAGAAGGTTGTCCGGGCTATCTCGCAGGACATTTTGAACCCCCTTGTCCGTCAGGCCGAGCGTCCACTGCGCAAGCCATTTTTCGCTTTGCTTCAGGCGTTTACGCGACAGGATTTCTAAGGCCAGGTTCGGTAGTTGTTCGACGAAATCAGATGAACGCGCCGAGCCATGCAGAAATAGCTCAACGGTTGCTAGGTTGAGCGCTGCCAGTCGTCGCCGTGTCAGCGCCTCGGTCGAATCGCGCAGGTTACGACCTGTGAGGACATCAAACACCACTCCGCGCACCACATCCATGCCAAGGTAATTTACCAGTTCGTTGCCGCTGGCGCTGAGCAGTTGCAGGGCGTCAGGCGACATCAGCTCGCTCAGATTGTTGATTTCTCGCGGCTCTTGTGCGCTCATAGCAATCTGCCTGTTTCCTCGATTGGCTGACAATTGATAGTCAAGATCTGCTTTGCCTCCTCGCCCAGCCAGCCCATCGCTTCTTCACGAATGACCTCAACATATTCCGGGTTCTGTTCGATCAAGACGAAGCGCCGACCGAGGATGGTTGCGGCTTTGCCCACGGTGCCGATGCCGGCAAAGGGGTCGAGCACCACATCATCCTGAAAAGAATAGTATTGGATGACCATTTTGGCCAGTTCAAGCGGAAAGATGGCGGGATGGCGCTTATCGAATGTGGGGGTGATGCGCCAAACGTTCGTCCGTTCGTAGTCATCGTCGATGCGAGATGCTGCGACCTTTTTTTGCTGCGGATGAGCGCGAATGTTCCAATCGATCAGCTTGTCGGTGTGTTTGCGATAGACGAGTACGTATTCTGTGACGGGAACCGGCTTGTATTGCAGGGGATTACGGTCGGCGGCGAAGCGACGGCCTCGCCCCGTCGCCCAGCCCGCGCCCTCTGGCTTCACCCAAATGATGTCGTCGATGAAATCATAGCCTTCTTCGACGAAAAGACGGTGCATGTCGTAGGGTACAGCGATGCGTTTCGACGCCTCGGTGCGATTCGAACGCCTGATCAGCACCGGCGACACATTCATCACGAAAAAACGCCCTTCCGCCAGCACACGATGCACATTCTGGATGATCTTGCGGATCTTGAGCAGATACTCTTCGTAAGTGATGTAATCCTGGTATTCCGGGCGGGCATTGTAGTAAGGCGGCGAAGTGAAGACCAGATCGACGCTTTCTGCTGGCAGATCTTGCAAAATCTCTTCAGAATCGCCCTGCGCTATCGTATTGCGCAAGGTGGAAAGCTGATAGACTCCGTTTCTTGAGTTTGTCCCGATCTTCGGCTGGTATTCACTTCTCCCCAACAGTCGGGACTCCAGAACCGCCGGATTGGTCGATTTATTCTCGATGATGAGTGATGTTCTGGCATCGATGACCACTTCACCGACCGGCTGTTGGCCCGCCCGGCTGAGCAGAGGCACGCGCCAGATATGATAGCGGTCGTCGATCTCCGGCAAGCCAAAATCGATCGCCTGATCCAATTGCGCGCGCGCCAGCCAGACCAAACTGACCTGTTTGGCAGCCTTGACATCGAGCACGCTGTATTTGCGTTGTTCAGCGATGGTTTTGTACTTTGGGTCCAAGGTGTTGTTTCCTCTTGTTGGCTTTGATGCATCTGTTTTCTGAATACTCAAAACAGTCTCAGATTCTCAGCCTGCCTTACCGGCTCCAGCCGCAGGCTGTTCAGCACGCTGGTCTTGATCGATCGCTTCTCATCCCAGAAAATCATGGAACTGAGAAGGTCGGTTGCCGCCGTCGAAGCCAGAAAGTCAAGCACCCGGCGCGCCTCATCTTCTTGCTCGAAACTCAGAAAATATACCGTATCATCGAAAACAACCGGTTTTCCCTCGATTTTTCCGACAAGCCGGAATGCGAGGGTTTTGTACAAGCTGCAGATGGCAATCTTCCAGGCCGAAAAAGTGTACGGGCCGACGCCAAAGATCGAAAAGGGGGGATTGTTTTCGTAAATGCGACTCTTTCGGCTGTCGAAATAGCTGGCGTGCGCTTCGAGATAGGCTCACGTCTTGGGCGCTGTCGTCTGCAACCGACGAGTCGGCTCACCGACAAAACGTTGGGTGACGAGTACACAGCGATCTGTGGACGTCACGTGGTTGTTGGCCACATCTGAGCCTTTGAGCAGCGGAAACACAAAATCTGGCTCGATGTCTGCAGTTTCGCCCAGGCCATTGAAGTATTCTCCGGCCGCCTTGCGCAGTTCCATTATCTCAGCGCAATCGTGTTTGACGCCAGAGCGCCACTTTAGGCTACTTTGACCACGAAGATGACCTAAACGTTCGAAGGCATCCAAATCCCTCACAACAAGGCCATCACGATGACCAACGCGCTGGCAGCTACCGCTTACCAAATCGGGAAAAACATCGTAATCGTAGTTGTGCGCCGATGGGTCGAATTCGCAGACCAACAGGCACGCATCCACCGTCGCCTCGAAGTGCTGGCGGGCATCGATGCCATACATGGCTGCATGGCGCAAACCGAATCGCCTGGTATAGAGGTGCTTTAGGAACTTCCGTGCAACTGCCGTCTTGCACAACATCGCCAGATAGCCGCTCCGCCGCTGAAACCACTCGGCCACTTTGATCAGCATCCACTCCGAAATGTCGAAGTTGCTTTTACCGGTGATGGCGTCGATGCCGTTGTGGCCGTGGAGATTGATCTTGTTCGGCAGATTGGCGCCGCCGATAACGCTTTGTTGAGTGTTCGTGACCCAGGGAAAGTTGCCAAGCACGAGGATCGAGCCGGTTTGTCCACGGAGAAGCGCCGACCAATCGCATTTGAAGAAATCGCCTTCCCATAATTCGATGCGAGCGCTGCCGGGTAGCAATCCTTTCCTCTCGGCCAGGGCTGCGAGGTAGGACGGGTTCACCTCGACGCCGATGATCTTCTGCGCCGTGGGAAAAGAACGGGCCGCCGCCTCGACAAAAGCTCCCAATCCACAGGTCGGCTCGATGACCAGGTCCGGAGCGACGCCAAGCTCGACCAACTTGCCACACACACGCTCGGCCAGCCCGGTTGGCGTCTGGAAGTCGCCGTATTCGATTCGGTTTCTGCGTGTTTGTGTTGTCATGGAACAGCGCGGAAAACGGAGATGACGCCATCTTCTAGCCCGGCGCGCTCGATCACACGGCTGTACTGCAATCGCCATTGCAAGGCGTTCGAGATGGTGAGAAAGCCTTGAGTAGGTTGATTCTGCAGAACTTCATCCGCCAGATCGCCCGCCTGGATTTCATCAAGGGGAAGATGGCGATCAACCATAAAAGCAATCAGATCGTCTCGATTGCCTTCATTAGTCAGGATCGTGTGGATGCCGAGCGTCGTCTGGAAGTCAGCAGTGCGGGCAGCCTCCATGAAGATCGTGTGCAGAATGTTCAGCCTGGACATGCGATCGACTTCATTATCGCTCTTGTCGTAGACGAAGATCAACAGAGCATAGCCCAGCCCATAGATTTTCTGTCGGGCGGATTTGAATGGGCATGAGGATTGTGACTGCCGAATGCTCGTGACTTTCATGTCCACCAACAGGCTGGGGAAGTCGATGCCACTGGCCGAACTGCCCTCCTCGAATTCATTGCGCGCCCGCAGAAAAGCCCGAAACTTGTGCTCCAGGTACGTGCCGATGGCCTTGCCGTCGGTGACGCTAAATAACGATGGTTCGGCATGGCCAGATTCGGCCTCGGAAAAACGGGCGGCTTCCTCGCCCAAGTTGGTGATGGTCAGGGCGAGCATGGCTAATTCCTCACACTTTCCCCCCATTCTCCATCCTCACCGTGGCGCTATCCTCACTGCCGGCGTCGATCAGCTTGTTCAGCGCCTGCAGATAAGCCTTGGCGCTGGCGACGATGATATCGGTGTCGATGCCCCGGCCCGAAAACAGCCGCCGGCGGGCGCGACCCTGGGCCGTGTGGGTGTAGCCACGGCTTTCGGGCACGGCCACACGGATGGTCACGTCGCCATTGGCGTCGATGCCCTCGGTCACGGCCTGCACCAGGAACTCGGTCAACTCGTTCGGGGCCTGGACGATGCTGTTGATCCCCTGGCAGACGGCATCCACCGGCCCGGTGCCGAAGCCGGCCCGCGTGACTTCCTCGCTCGTCTCGGTGTTGCGCAGGGTCACAACGGCGGTGGGGACGACGGTGTTGCCGCATTGCACCTGCACCCGCACCAACTCCCAGCTTTCCTTCGGCTGATACACCTCATCGCCCACCAATGCCTCGATGTCGGCGTCGGTGACGATCTTCTTCTTGTCAGCCACCTCTTTGAAACGCTTGAACGCCTTTGTCAGGTCTTCCTCGTCCAGATGGTAGCCCATCTTCTCCAGATGCACCCGGAAGGCGTGCCGGCCCGAATGCTTGCCCAGCACCAACTGGCTGTGGCTGAGGCCAATGGTCTCGGCGTCCATGATCTCGTAGGTGCGCTTGTGCTTCAGCATGCCGTCCTGGTGGATGCCGGCCTCGTGCGCGAAGGCATTGGCGCCGACGATGGCCTTGTTCGGCTGGATGACCATGCCCGTGTAACGGCTGACCATATCCGAGGTGCGGTGGATCTCATGCGTGACGATGTTCGTCTCGGTCTCGAACACCTGCCCGCGCACATACAACGCCATCACCACCTCTTCCAGGCTGGTGTTCCCCGCCCGCTCGCCGATGCCGTTGATCGTCACCTCCATCTGCCGGGCGCCGTTCTGCACCCCGGCCAGGGTATTGGCCGTGGCCAGGCCCAGGTCGTTGTGGCAATGCACTGAGATGACTACGTCCTTCGCTCCGGGCGTGTGCTCGCGGATATCGCGGATCAGGCGGCCGAACTCGTCGGGCGTGATGTAGCCCACGGTGTCGGGGATATTCAGCGTTGTCGCCCCGGCCTGGATGGCTGTCCCCAGCACCCGGTAGAGAAAGCGGGGGTCGCTGCGCCCGGCGTCTTCGGGGCTGAACTCCACATCCTCGCACAATGATTTGGCGTAGGCTACCTGCTCGGCCACCCGCGCCACTACCTCATCCGGCGCCATCTTCAGCTTGTGCTCCATGTGCACCGGCGAGGTGGCCAGGAAGGTGTGGATGCGCGGGTGCTTGGCCGGGCGCACGGCTTCCCAGGCGGCGTCGATGTCATTCTTGTTGGCCCGCGCCAGTCCGGCGATGACCGGCGGCTCGGTCGGCTGACCTTGCTTGTCCAGGCGCGGCTCCCGCCCGACCGTCTCGGCGATGCGTTTCACCGCCTCCAGGTCGCCGGGCGAGGCCGCCGGGAAACCGGCCTCGATGACGTCCACGCCCAGCCGGGCCAGTTGCCGGGCAATTTCCAATTTCTCTTGCGCGTTCAGCGTTGCCCCCGGCGACTGCTCGCCATCGCGCAGGGTGGTGTCGAAGATCAGGACTTTGTCGGGGCCGGGATCGGTTGGGTGAGACATAGGAATTGGCCTCATTAAGGTGTCAAGTGTCAGGTGTCAGGTGTCAAGTGTCAGGTGTCAAGTGTCAGGTGTCAAGTGTCAGGTGGTTGAGCTTTTGAGAAGGGTGTGGCGAAGTGCGCCAATGAGTCCTTTGGCTTTGTTTGCCTGAGCATAGAGTGTGCTGAATGTGTCCTGACCGATGTATCTGGCGTCGAGCGCGGCGTAAAGCAATGACTGAATTTCTACGGTGGAACGGCGTGCTATTTCGAGAAACCTGGCAAATTCTTTGTTCGAGTCACAATCGAACCCTTCGGCGATGTTGGTCATCGCCGAAACAGCGGCCCTCCGCAACTGGTCGCGCAAGCCAAAATCTCTGGCAAACTCCCCACTCGCAGTCAAGGCATAGATTTGCCGAGTGAGCACGCGCGCCTCTTGCCATCCGCGAATGTCCTCAAACCTCTCGATCAGAGCCATACATCACCTCACTTCGTCGCCATGACACATGACACATGACACATGACACATCGCCTCAAACTTCCTTCGCCTTCAACCACGGCATCATCCGTCGCAAGTCGCGTCCCACCTGCTCGATTGGATGCTGGCGCTCGGCGGCGCGACGGGCGTTGAAATGCGGGCGACCGCTGGCATTCTCTTCGATCCACTCCTCGGCATAGGCGCCGGACTGGATGTCTTCCAGAATCTTGCGCATCGTGCCTTTTGTTTCATCGGTGATTAGCATATCGCCGGCGTGATAATCGCCGTGTTCGGCCGTATCGCTGACCGAATAGCGCATGTAATTCAGCCCGCCCTGATAGAACAGATCCACGATCAGCTTCAACTCGTGCATGCACTCGAAATACGCCACTTCCGGCTGATAACCGGCCTTCACCAGCGTCTCGAACCCGGCCTTGACCAGAGCGCTGACGCCGCCGCACAGCACCGCCTGCTCGCCGAAGAGATCGGTCTCGGTCTCTTCCTTGAAGGTGGTGACGATGGCCCCCGCCCGGGTACAGCCGATGCCCTTGGCATAGGCTAGCGCGTCGGCCCAAGCGTTGCCGCTGGCATCCTGATAAACCGCCACCAGCCCCGGCGTGCCCACTCCCTCGACGAACACCTCGCGCACGCGGTGCCCTGGCGCTTTTGGCGCCACCATGCTCACATCCACGAAACTGGGCGGCACGATCTGGCCGAAACGGATATTGAAACCGTGCCCGAACATCAGCGTCTTGCCCGGCTTCAGGTGCGGCTCGACGCTCTCCTTATAAATTTTCGCCTGCGAGGTGTCGGGCGCCAGGATCATGATGATGTCGGCCTCGGCGCAGGCCTGCTCGGTCGAGACCACGCGCAGGCCCTCGGCCTCGGCTCTTTCCCACGAACCCGAGCCCTTGTACAGCCCCACGCGCACATCCATACCGCTATCGCGCAAATTGAGGCTGTGAGCATGGCCCTGGCTGCCATAGCCCAATACGGCGATCTTGCGCCCTGCCAGCCGAGAAAGATCAGCATCCTTGTCGTAATAGATAGTTGCCATGAGATAAGAAGTCCTTTGAGATGAAGAAAGTCAGAGTAATGGTTATTGGTTATTGCATCTTCTAATAACCAAGTGACTACAACGCCGTCCGTCGCCATTGCGCCGACCCGCCATTGCGCCCGGCATGCCCGCGCGTCATCGCCACCGAGCCGGTGCGCACCATCTCCAGGATGGGGTAGTTGCTCAGCAACTCGATCAGGCTCTCCACCCGATCTTCGGCCCCCACCGCCTGGATCACCAGCGCATCCATGCTCACGTCCACGATCTGTTGGCGGTAGATGTCGACGATTTGCATCACCTCCGACCGCGTCTGCCCATCCACCTTGACCCGGATCAACGCCATCTCGCGGGTCACAGCCGGGCGCCCGGTGAGGTCTTCGACGCGGGTCACATTCACCAGCTTGTAGAGCTGCTTGACCGCCTGATCGACCATGCGATCATCGCCGTTGACGACAAAAGTCAGGCGGCTGATGCCGGCCGTCTCGCTATGCCCGACCGACAGGCTCTCGATGTTGAACCCGCGGCGGCGGAACAGCCCCACCACCCGGTTCAGCACACCCGGCTTGTCCTCCAGCCAGGCCACGACCGTATGCTTGGTAAAACCTTTGCTACTCGAATCAGTTCCGTTCATCGTTTCCTCGTGTGATTGAGAAGGCGCCGCCTCATCTCTGCGTCGCCCTGTCTCTGCGTCGCTCCATCTCCCTCACCAGGCCGGAGTAACGCCGCTGGGGCCTTGCACCACCTTGGGGCGACGGATCAGATCGCTCACGCCTGCGCCTGGCGCCACCATCGGATACACATTCACCTCTTCCTTGACCCGGAATTCGATCAAGAACGGGCCGTCGCTGTTGTGGGCGTGCTCGAAAGCGCCGGCCACATCCTCGCGCCGGTTCACGCGGCAGGCGGGGATGTCGTAGGCGTCGGCGATCTTGACGAAATCGGGGCTGAGCATGGGGGTGCCGCTGTAGCGCTTGTCATAAAATAGCTGTTGCCACTGTCGCACCATGCCCAGGAAGCCATTGTTGATGATGGCGATCTTCACCGGCAGCTTCTCCTGGACGATCACGGCCAACTCCTGCATCGTCATCTGGAAGCCGCCATCGCCGGCCACCGCCCATACCAGCGCCTCGGGCGCGGCCATCTGGGCGCCGATAGCCGCCGGCAGGGCGAAGCCCATCGTCCCTAGCCCGCCCGACGTGATCAGCTGCTGCGGGCGCTCGTGCAGGAAATACTGCGCCTCCCACATCTGATGCTGGCCCACGTCGGTGACCACAATGCAGCGGCCTTGCGTGCTGTGCCACAGTTGGCGCATCACATAGGGCGGGATCAGTTCATCGACTTCCGCCCCCAGGATATCGCGCTCCTGTCCATCCGCCTGCCAGCTGCGGATCTCGTTCAGCCAGTCCTGACGGTGAACCGGATGGACCAGAGGCAACAACGCCTGCAATCCCTCCTTACAGTCGCCGACCAGGGCCACGTCCGGGCGCACATTCTTGCCCACTTCGGCGGGGTCCAATTCCATGTGGATGATCTTAGCATGGCGGGCGAACGAATCGAGTCGCCCAGTCACGCGGTCGTCGAAGCGCATGCCAATGCCGATCAGCAGGTCGCAGGCCTGTACGGCCATATTGGTGTGGGCCTCGCCATGCATCCCACACATCCCCAAGGCCAGAGGGTGCCCTTCGGGGATGTCGCCCAGCCCCAGCAGCGTCGTCGTGATCGGTATCTCGGCCTTTTCGGCCAGCGCCCGCAACTCCTGAGTCGCGTTTCCCATCTGCACCCCGTGCCCGGCGATGATCAATGGTTTGCGGCTGTGGTTGATCATGTCCGCCGCCTGCCGCACCTTGGCCTCGTCGATGCCAAAGAAAGGATTGAAGCCCGGCAGCTTCACCTCGATGGCCTCGTAATCGAACTCGGTGCTGGCGTTCTGCACATCCTTGCAGATATCGATCAGCACCGGCCCTGGCCTGCCTGTGCGGGCGATGTAGAACGCCTCCTTCATCACGTGCGGCAGCTCATGCACGTCGGTCACCAAATAGTTATGCTTGGTGATCGGTTGCGTGATGCCGGTCACATCGGTTTCCTGGAAGGCGTCGTTGCCCAGGAGGTTGGTGGGGACCTGGCCGGTGATGGCGACGATGGGGATCGAATCCATCATGGCGTCGGCCAGCCCCGTGACCAGGTTGGTCGCGCCCGGCCCCGATGTGGCTGCGCACACCCCCACATCGCCGCTGACGCGGGCATAGCCTTCGGCCATGTGCGTGGCGCCTTGCTCGTGCCTGGTCAAGACGTGATGGATCTGCGGATAATCGACGAGGGCATCGTAAGCAGGGAGGATGGCCCCGCCCGGATAGCCGAAGATGGTGCTGACGCCTTCCTTGATCAGTGCTTCCCAAATAATCTGCGAGCCTTTCAACTTCATACGTGTTACTCCTGTGAGTGGAGATTGGTAATTGGTAATTGGTTATTGGTTGCTAAACGACAATCTCCAATAACTGATAACCAATTACCACTAACTAACAAAAACCCCCTTCCGGTTTGGAAGGGGGCTGATTCTTGCCTGGGTGTGCGCTGTGGTTTAGTTGCCTGGCGCTTGCCTTCCAACCGGTGACGGCTCCTGGCCGCTAATAAGGACGAGGAGCTTGACGCTAACGAGGATCAGGGAAGAGGCAGAAGGCATTTCGGCGCCAAGAGGGTGACGTGTCGGAAGATGGGCGGGAGTATACGACCAGAGTTGGAGCCTTGTCAACTTTCGGTGTAGTCTAGACCATCCTTCTTGCACGGGAGCCACTTCGCCCATGCCGCGCTTCACCACCGGCGCTTTGTTGGTCCTGATCGGCAGCCTCTGCCTCCTCCTGGCCTTGCACTTCCAGGTCTTGGCCCGCGCCCTGCCGCCTGCGCCCGCTCGTTTGGGCCATGCCATCGATCCCGCCCACCCTCATGCCGCCGGCTACGTGCTGGTGAGCCTGGCTGACGGCGCCGACAGGCCGGCGGGTTTGGGCCCGCGACTGTTTGGGGCGTGGTACAGGGCGCCGGTAGGGCCGGGAGAGACGGCCATCGCCGCCGCCCGCCGCTGGGCCGCCACACCCGGCGTCCTCCTGGCCGAACTGGACTACCTGCTCGACCCAGCGCCAACCCCCTCCCCCCTCTCCATTCTCCCCTCTCCAATCTCTAATCTCCCCTCGCCCCTCTCCCCTCTCCACCCCTCCTTTCTCCCCAACGACCCCCTCTACCCTCGCCAATGGAACTTCGACCCCATCCAGGCGCCGGTAGCCTGGGAGACGGCCAGAGGGTCGGGCGTAGTGGTAGCGGTGGTCGATTCGGGCGTCAGCCAGGGCAGCGACCTGGCCTGCCGTACCTTCGTGGACGAATACAATGTCCTCACCGACCAGAGCGGCCCCGGCGCCGCCGCCGACAACTTCGGCCACGGCACCCATGTGGCCGGCAGCATCGCCCAATGCACCGACAATGCGGTGGGTGTAGCCGGCGTCGCCTTCGAAGCTGAGATCATGCCGATCAAAGTCCTCGACGCCTCGGGCAGCGGCAGTTTCAGCAATGTGGCCAAAGGGGTGGATTGGGCGCGCACACACGGCGCCGACATCATCAATCTTTCGCTGGGCGGGTCGTGCGGCTCGCAGACCTGGCCGGCCTGCTCGAACAGCATCCTCAACCAGGCCATCGAGCAAGCGGCGGCGGCGGGCATCGTCATCATCGCGGCCGGCGGCAACAGCAACCAACAAACGGTCATGTTCCCCGGCAACCACCCAGAAGCCATCGCCGTGGCCGGGGTGGACTACGCCCTCGACCGCGCCCCGTACTCCAACCGCGGCGCGGCCCTCAGTGTCAGCGCGCCGGGCGGCAACCTCAACGCCGACCTCAACGCCGATGGTTTCCCCGATGGCATCTTCCAACAGACCTACGAACGCGGCGCCTGGGAATACAAGTACAAACACGGCACTTCGATGGCGGCGGCGCAGGTTTCGGGCATCGTGGCGCTGCTGTGGTCGCACGTCCCGGCCGCCGACCGCCAGCAAATCCGCCAGGCCCTGCAAGAAACCGCCCTCGACCTGGGTGCGCCCGGCAAAGACAACGACACCGGCTACGGCTTGGTGCAAACCGCCGGCGCCCTGGCCGCCCTTTCTGCCGCGGCTGCCACCGCTACGCCAACGCCTACGCCCACCGAGACCCCAACCGCCACCGCCACCCCCACCGCCACTTTCACCCCCACCATCACGCCAACCCCCACCCCCACCCCCACCCCGATTGGCTTCCTCTATTTGCCCCTGTGGTTGACGACTCAATCGCCCACACCGGCGGCCCACTGACAACAGGCGAGACGGCCATCGCACCTCAGTTTGCACGCGCGGGCGCTTGCGGGTATCCTTCACACACCAATTGCACACAAAGCCTTGCGGTCACTCGAGCCGGGCCGCCGGGCGGGAAGCATGGGTCAAAAACGGCTCTTTCATTCCACGGAGGAATGTACAGATGAGGAAGCAGTCCCCCCAACGGCGATTCTTGTTTGTTCTCGTTCTCATCCTGGCCCTGGCCTTGAGTGCGGCCGGCGTGGTGGCGGCGCGCGCAAGCGTCCCCATCGACGGCGCCGCCATCCACGATATCCAGGGCGCCGGGCATCTCTCACCCCTGAACGGCGCCGCCGTGACCGATGTCCATGGCATCGTCACCGCCGTCACCTCGCGCAGCTTCTGGATGCAGGCCCCTGATAGCGAGGCCGACGCCGACCCTGCAACTTCGGAGGGCATCCTCGTCTTCACCAGCAGCACGCCGGGGGTCAAGATCGGCGATGAAGTCATGGTGGCGGGGACGGTAACGGAGTTCTATGCGGGCGGGTCGTCGTCGGGCAATCTTTCGACGACCGAACTCGTCAACCCAACCATAACCATCGTCGATGCCGACAACGCCCTGCCGGCGGCGACGGTGGTGGGGACAGGCGGGCGGGTTCCACCGGGCGCCATCATCGAGGATGATGCCGCCGGCGATGTCAACACTGCCACCTTCGACCCTGCCAGCGATGGCATCGACTTCTACGAAAGCCTGGAGGGGATGCTGCTGCAGGTGAACGATGCCGTTGCCGTCGGCCCCACCAGCAGTTTCGGCGAGATTCCCATCGTTGGCGACAACGGCGCCAACGCCGGCGTCCGCACCACCCGCGGCGGCCTGGTCATCCAGCCGGGCGACTTCAACCCCGAACGCATCCATCTCGACGATGCCATCGTCAGCGCCGAACCGCAGGTCAATGTCGGCGACCGCTTTAGCGCCCCGGTGGTGGGCGTGCTGGACTACAGCTTCGGCAACTTCAAGCTGCTGAACACAGCCCCGCTGCCAGCGGTGATCGCGTCCGGGCTGGCGCCGGAAAGCACAACGCCCGCGGGCAGCGACCTTCTGCGCGTGGCAACATTCAACGTCGAGAATCTCTCGCCCCGCTCTTCATCCGGCCAATTCGCCGGTCTGGCCGCGAATATCGTCGAGAACCTGCTCAGCCCCGACATTCTGGGCCTGCAGGAAATCCAAGACAACAGCGGCCCCACCAACGACGGCGTCGTCGATGCCAGCCAGACCTATGCGATGCTGGTTGCAGCCATTAGCGCCGCTGGCGGCCCGGCTTACTCCTACCGCGACATTGCTCCGCTCAACAACCAGGATGGCGGCGCTCCTGGCGCCAACATTCGCGTTGGTTTCCTCTTCCGGCCCGATCGCGTGACCTTGGTCGATCGCCCGGGCGGCGATGCCGTGACCGCCACCCAGCCCGTGCTCACCGGCGCCGGCCCGGCCCTGACCCTCAGCCCAGGCCGCGTCGATCCCAACAACCCGGCCTGGATCGAGAACGCGGCCACCGGCTTCGAGGGCACCCGCCGGCCCCTGGCGGCTGAATTTCTCTTCAACGGCCAGAAAGTCTTCGTCATCGTCAACCATCTCAAGTCCAAGACCGGCGACAATCCCCTTTTCGGTCGCGCCCAGCCGCCCGTGCTCCGCACAGAGGCCCAGCGCGTGACCCAAGGCCAGGTGGTCAACGGCTTCGTCCGGCAAATCCTGGCCCTGAACGCCACGGCGAATGTGATCGTACTGGGCGACTTGAATGATTTCGAATTCTCGCCGCCGGTCACGGCCCTGGAGGGCGCCGAGTTGACCAACCTGGGCGAGATGCTCCCGCTCGCCGAGCGCTACACCTATCTGTTCGAGGGCAACTCGCAAGTCTTGGATCACATCCTGGCCAGTGAGAGCCTGGTGGGCAATCTGAAGTCGGTGGACATCGTCCATGTCAACGCCGAATTTCCGCCCTCGGCCCGCGCCAGCGACCATGATCCGGTGCTGGCCGCCTTCCAGATCAAAGTTCCGTCCTTCACGCCCGGCGGCGGCGACATCTGGCGCTTCCGCGGCACCACCTATCGCGGCAGCCCGGATGGCGGCAAGGTCGGCTTCCCTGGCGTGACGCTACGACTGTACGTGCGCAACTTCAACGAGGCCGCGCCCGGCCGCCTGCTGCAAACCGTGGTCAGCGATGGCGCCGGCTTCTTCAACTTCCATGTCACGTCTGATCGCATCGACGACTACGCCCGCCTGGTGGTCGAAACCCCGGCCGGGCAGGTGGTGACAGGTGTGGAATCGGAGGATGGCGTCATCCTCAACGACACCACCATCGAGTGGTTCCAGCCGAAGCCGGAAGTGCACCTCAATGCCTTCTACTTCAACGCCCCCACACCCACGCCGACGCCGACAGAGACCCCCACCTCGACGCCGACGCCAACCGACACCCCTACCCCAACCCCCACCGACACCCCCACGGCCACGCCGACCGACACCCCTACGGCCACGCCGACCGAGACCCCCACCGACACCCTCACCCCCACCGAGACGCCAACCTGGACGCCAACGCCGACCGAGACTTCGACGCCGACAGCCACGCCGATTGTCTATCGCATTTATATGCCGGTGATCCTGCAGGGGGCGCAACTCGGCGATGACACCGTCCTCAACCTCACCATCCTCCACAACAACGACGCCGAGTCGCAATTGCTGCACGCCGGGCGCGGGCTGGAGGAGTACGGCGGCATCGCCCGCTTCACCACCCTGATCAAGAGCCTGGAGGCCGCTGCTGCCGGCGAAGTCCTCAAGATCGAGGCCGGCGACAACTTCCTGGCCGGGCCGGAATGGAACGCCAGCCTGAGCAAGGGTACGCCCTACTACGATGCCATCGGCCAGGACGCGATCGGTTACGATGTCATCAGCCTGGGCAACCACGATTTCGACTTTGGCCCCGACATCACCGCCAACTTCATCGAGAGCTTCCAGCCGGGCGGCGAGACCTTCACCGCCGCCAACCTGAACTTCGGCGCCGAGCCGCGCATGCAGGCGCTGGTGGATGCCGGGCGGCTGGCTCCCAGCGTGGTAGTGGAGAAAGGCGGCACCAAGATCGGCGTCATCGGTCTGGCCCCGCCCGAATCGGCCTTCATCACCAGCCTG
>CAYWPZ010000003.1:31368-49691 GCA_964460135.1 uncultured Caldilineales bacterium
CAAGATCGGCGTCATCGGTCTGGCCCCGCCCGAATCGGCCTTCATCACCAGCCTGCGGGATGTCACCGTCAACCCCGACACCGTGGGCGTGACCCAGGCCGAGATCGACCGATTGAGCGGCCAGGGTGTCAATATCATCATTCTGGCCACCCAGTTGCAGAGCATCCGCAATGACCTGGCCCTCGTGCCGCAGCTGCGCGGCGTCGATGTCGTTGTTTCTGGCGGCGGCGACGAGGTGTTGGGCGACGCGACCGATCTCTATGTCCCCGGCGACGAGCGCAACATCTTCGGCGCCTATCCACAGTGGGCGACCGGCGCCGACGGCGTGTTGGTGCCCATCGTCACCACCTCCGGCGACTACAAATACGTCGGTCTGTTGCAGGCCGGGTTCGATGCCAATGGCCGCTTGACCGGTGTGGATGAGGCGGCCTCGAAGATGGTGCGGGTGGCGGGCGGCGCGCAGCCCGATGCGGTGCAGCCGGACCCGACCATTCAACAGATGGTTGTCGACCCGGTGGCGGCGTATGTGGCCGGGCTGGCGCAGACGGTGATCGGGCAGAGCGAGGTGGCGCTGGAAGGCCGGCGGCCGCAGATCCGCAACCAGGAGACCAACCTGGGCAACCTGATGGTCGATTCGTTGCTGTGGTCGGCCAGGCAGCAGGCGGCCAGCTTTGGCGCCCCGGCGCCGGATGTGGCGCTGCAGAACGGCGGCGGCATCCGCAACAACAGCCTGCTGCCGGCTGGGAACGTGACCGAGTTGACGACCTTCGATGTGGCGCCGTTCCTGAACTTCACGGCCATCGTGCCGGGTGTGACGCCGCAGGACCTGAAGAACCTGCTGGAGAATGCCTACGCGCGCATCGCCAACGCCGACGGGCGCTTTGCCCATGTGGCGGGGCTGCGTGTGGTGGTGGACACGAGCAAGCCGGGGATGGTGATCGATGTGAATGGGAACATCACCACGCCGGGCGAGCGGGTGCGGTCGGTGATCCTGGCGGATGGGACGGTGATGGTGGCGGAGGGGCAGATTGCGGCGACGGCGAAGAACGTGAACGTGGCCACGATCGACTTTCTGGCCCGGGGCGGGGATCAGTACCCGTTCCCGAAGCCGTACACCTTCATCCGGCTGGGGGCGACGTATCAGCAGGCGCTGCGGGATTACATTGTCAGCGGGTTGGGCGGGGCGATCACGGCGGCGCAGTATCCTGAGGGCGGGGCCGGGCGCATCGTCATCGACCCGGCCGCTGACCTGCAACTGACGGTGCTGCACAACAACGACGCCGAGTCGCGCTTGCTGAATGCAGGCGCGGGCGCGCTGGCCGACTATGGCGGCATCGCCCGCTTCGCCACGCTGATGAAGAATCTGGAGCAGGCGGCGGTGGCGTCTTCGGCGGCCGTCTCGACGACGGTGCTGAAGGTGGAGGCCGGTGACAACTTCCTGGCCGGCGCCGAGTGGAACGCCAGCCTGGATCACGGCCTGCCCTACTACGACGCCGTCGGCCAGGACTACCTGAACTACGATGTCATCAGTTTGGGCAATCACGATTTCGATTTCGGGCCTGACATCACCGCCAACTTCATCAACAGCTTCCAGCCAGGCCCGGAGGTCTTCCTGGCCGCCAACGCCGATTTCAGCCAAGAGGCAGTGATGCAGGCGTTTGTGAACGATGGTCGGCTGGCGAAGAGCGTTATCGTCGAGAAGGCCGGGCGCAAGATCGGCGTCATCGGTCTGATGCCGCCGGAATCAGCCTTCATCACCAGCCTGCGCGACATCACCATCCTCCCCGATACGGCCGCTGTGGTGCAGACCGAAATCGATGCCCTCCATGCAGCCGGGGCCAAGATCATCGTTCTGGCCACCCAGCTGCAGACCATCCTCAACGACATCACCCTGGCGAGGCAGCTGCACGGGCTGGATGTGGTGGTTTCTGGCGGCGGCGATGACACCCTGGGCAGCCCTACCGATCTCTATGTGCCGGGCGATGAGACGAATATCCGTGGTCCGTACCCGTGGTGGGCGCCGCAGGAAGACGGTTCGCTGGTTCCCATCGTCAGCACCAGCGGCGACTATCGCTATGTCGGCCAGCTGGTGGCGCAGTTCGACGCCAACGGTCGCGTGCTGGTGGTGGATGACGCCGCCTCGCGCATGGTGCGGGTGGCGGGCGGAGCGCTGCCCGACGCCGTGCCGCCGGACCCGTTCGTGCAGCAGAATGTGACCGACCCGGTGGCTGCCTACACGGCCGGGCTGGCGCAGACGGTGGTGGGTGTGAGCGAGGTGGGGTTGGAAGGCCGGCGGCCGCAGATCCGCAACCAGGAAACGAACCTGGGCAATCTCTTCGCCGACGCCATCCTCTGGCAGGCGCAGCAGCAGGCGGCGCAGTTCGGCGCCCCCATGCCAGAGGTGGCGCTGCAGAACGGCGGCGGCATTCGCAATAACAGCCTGATCCCGGCCGGGAACATCACCGAGCTGAACACCTTCCAGATCGCCGCCTTCCTCAACTTCGTCTCCATCGTCGAGGCGATGACGCCGCAGCAGCTAAAGGACACGCTGGAGAATGGCTATGCCCGCGTCGAGATCGCCGATGGTCGCTTCGCCCACATCGCCGGTATGAAGGTCGAGGTCGATCTCACCCGCCAGGGGCTGGTGATCGACGTCAACGGCAACGTGACCACGCCCGGTGAGCGTGTGCGCAAGGTCGTCCTGGACGACGGCACGGTGATCATCGAAGACGGCCAGATCGCCGCCACCGCTCGCAATGTCAACTTGGCCACCATCGATTTCCTGGTGGCGCAGAGGGGCGATCAGTACATCTTCTGGCCCGCCACCTGGTATCGCCTGGGCGCCACCTACCAGCAGGCCCTGCGCGACTTCATCAAGACCGGGCTGAATGGTCAGATCACCGCCGCCGAGTACCCCGAAGGCGGGGAGGGGAGGATCAAGTATTTGCCGTGAGGCGCTCGGAAAGCGTAAGCAAGCGGTCGCATCAGCAGATTCAAGGCCCGCCGGCTCTCAACCGGCGGGCCTTCCATTGTCTTCTGGCCGGCGGTGGCTGCTTTCCGAGCTTACAAATGTGTGAATTCCAGCGCAAACCCATTGACACAGGCGTAAGAAAGTGGTAGACTGCTTACTGAAATCTATTGTTCTTTGTCAAGCCTCAACGCCGAACTTTCATCGATGATACGGTTGGAGGGCTTTGACCCGGAGGAAATGCGGGGTAAGTTGGGGGCATCCTTGAATTGGGGGAGAGCGCAGCCACGCTCGCGCGTGTTGGCGCTGCGCGATCAACAGTCTGAATAGAACCGTTCATTCCCTGTCTCGCTCGGGTTGAGGCCCAGGTCGTTGGCCGTCTACGGCCCCCTGGCGGCGGCATGCGACCCTGACCCGATCAGAAATGAGGGTTCAGGCGCGGGCCTGGCGCCGACCGGCGGCAATCGTGTCGCCGGATTCACCATTAGCGAATACGTTGAGGTGAGGAAATGAAAACCAAATATTTTCTGGTGGCATTGACCCTGTTGGCTTTGCTGGCGATGGCAGGCGCTGTGAGCGCGGCCGCCAGCCAGACCGCCGCCGAGCCGCAGGATGGCGGCCTGATGTTCGTGGAGAACGTCGGCCAGTTCGACCCGCAGGTACGCTTCCAGGCCCAGGGCGCCAACTGCGCGCTGTGGGTGAAGGATGAGGCGCTGTGGGTGACGATGCAGGATGAGCAGCAGGGCGTGGCGCTGAAGCTGAGCTTCGTGGGTGCAGCGCCGCGGGCGGTGGAACCGTTCGGGTTGCTGGAGACGCGTTTCGGCTATTTCCTGGGCAATGACCCGGATCAGTGGTATCCCAATGTGCCGGTATGGAGCGGTGTGCGCTTTGTCGACCTCTACCCGGGCATCGATCTGGAATTGGCTGGGAAAGGCGGCCAACTGGCGCAGAAGCTGGTGGTGCGAGAGGCGACGCACTTGGGCGAAGTCGAATTGATGGTGGAAGGCGCGGATGCTGTGGCCGAAGCCGCAGGGAAGCTGCTGCTCACAACGCCGTTAGGCGCATTCACTACGCCGGGATTGACTCTCGAAGGCGTGGGGAGTGCGATGGAGCCAAGGGTGATCACGCCGGATGAGATGGAGGTCCCTGACCTGGGCTACGCGCCTTCTCACAACGGGACGCTGGTCTGGAGCACCTACCTGGGCGGCACGAGCGCCGACCGCGCCTGGGACGTCGACGATGACAACTACGGCAATTCCTATGTCTGCGGCTCCACCACATCCGCCAACTTCCCAAAGAAGAGCGGTTCCTTCGACGTGACCCTGGGCGGCGCGGAGGACGCTTTCCTGGTGAAGTACCACAGCACGACCGGAAAGGTGCTCTATAGCTCGTTCCTGGGCGGGGGCGGCGCTGACTTCTGCCGGGCGATCTATGTCAAAGGCAACGGGCCTGTGTATCTGACCGGTGGAGCCTGGTCTGCCGACTTCCCCACCACTTTCAACGCCTACGATCGCACGCTCGATGGTGGCAGGGATGTGTTCGTGGCGGTGATGATGCCCACGACCGATCTGGTGCCCGTCTACCAGCTGCTTTATAGTACCTACCTGGGCGGCACCAACTGGGAGTATGGCTTCGCCATCGAAGCCGACGATGCAGCCGGCGCCTATGTCTGCGGCTATACACACGGCGGCTTTCCCACCAAAAACCCGGCGCAGCCTGCATCTGGTGGTGGGGGCGAGGCGTTTGTGACCAAGTTGGATACCAGCCCTCTGCGACCGGCTGGCGACGATGGTCTGAGGTGGAGCACCTACCTGGGCGGAAGTGGGAATGATGCCTGTGATGGCATCGAGGAGCAGGCCGGTAATATCTACGTGGTCGGCGGCACCGGCTCTCCCGGCATGTCCTTCCCTACGACAGCTGGCGTGTTCGACCGCAACTGTGTGAACTGTGTCGGCGATTCGGCCGGCGACGCCTACGTCGTGAAGTACAACGCCTCCACCGGGGCGCGCCTGCTGAGCACTCTAATTGGCAACGACCAGGCGAAGGTCGAAGTTTTGGTCGATGTAGAGGCGGATAGCACTGGTAAGGTCTTTGCCGTTGGATTCACATCGGATTCGACGTTCCCGACGACCGGCAATGCCTATGATACTACACTCGGTGGAACGCGCGATGCGGTCGTGGTGGTGCTGAATAGCAACTTTGCTACCCTGGCCTACAGCAGCTTCTTTGGCGGCAGCAGTGATGACTTTGCACTTGACCTCGATCACAACGCCAACCATATCTATCTCACCGGGGGCACCAATTCCACCAATCTGCCGGTGGTCAGCCCCATGCAGGCTGCGAATGCAGGTGGATTCGACGCCTTCGTGGCTTGGCTCGACACCTCGCTTGCCGGCGCTGGTGGGCTGGTGTTCTCGACCTACTGGGGCGGGGCGGGCGATGACAACGTTTTCTATGAAGCGCCCGACAAGTACTTTGGTATCGGCGGTTTGGAACGTGACGACTTAGGAACACTCTATCTCGCGGGTACGACAACCTCCACCAATTTCCCCACCCTTAAGCCCGCGCAAGCCACGAACAAGGGTGCAACCGATGGATTTGTCACGAAGATGAAGGTTGTCCCCTGAATTTGACGGCGTAAGCCGGTTCTGAGACGTTGTCCCCCCCGCCCGCCTCCCCGCCGGGCGGGGGTGGGACGGCCACAAAGCAAATCAAGGCCGCCAGCGCCGATTCGCAGGTAGAAAAGCGACGACGAACGGTCGTCAGAGGTAAATCAAATGAAAACTGCATACATCTTTGTTCTCTTGTGCCTGGCGCTGCTGGTTCTGCTGCCGGGGGCGTCCGGAGTAGATGCTTACCAGTTCACTCCTGATGCCTGCCAGTGGATCGCCTTCAGCGGTGGAAACCTACCTACCACTTCTTACTCAGGCGCCGACGACACCTATGTCTCTCAACATTACCCAGCGGTCAAGTACGGCGCCGCCATCTCGCTCAATGTGGACGGCGATGATCCCAAAAACAGCGGACACGACAACTATGCCTATTTGAAATGGGAAATGTCGCCCTCGATCCCGGCCGGCGCTGCCGTACAGGAAGCCTATTTCGAAGTGACTGTAACCAATCACTCAGGTGGACAGCAGTACGAGATTTACGAGGTTCTCGGCGCCTGGGATGAAGCGACACTGGATTGGTCTCCTCAGCCAGGGCATGGTGGCACAGTGCTCGCCGTCGCCGCTCCGTCGACGCCGATGAGTGAAATGAGGGTCGATCTTAACGGTGCTGGGCTTGCAGTTGTGCAGAAATGGGTGAACACTCCAGCGCTGAATCACGGTTTCGTCATCATGGATTCACTGAATGACGATGGCTTTGATTTCGAGTCGCAGGACATTTCGGTATACCCCGGAGACAGACCGGCATTCTGGGTCCGATACTGCACCGGCGGGGCCAGCGCCAACATCATCAAAGGGCCGTATGTGCAGAATCCCACCACCACTGGCGTCGCCATCCTGTGGGAAGCGGACGGCAATGCCGCCTGCCAGCTTCGCCACCGCCAACACACGACCCCGCCGCCCGCCTGGACGACGCTGACCGGCATCGCACCCAGGCAGGTGCTGGGCAAATATCTGTACGAAAAGCCGCTTACCGGCGTCAAGAGCTACGAGGACTACCAGGTGAGCTGCAATGGCGGCGCCACCTGGCTTCCCGACCCACCTGCCACCTTCCGCAAGGCGTTGGCAACGACCAGCACCGCCACCTTTACGATTGCCGCCTACGGCGACTCGCGCTGGGATGCACGGCTGGCGGGCTACGAACACGAAGCGGTGGTCAAGGCCCTGGTCAAGGATAAGCCGCGCATTGTTTTGCACGTGGGCGACATCGTCCAGTTTGGCCAGTATTACGCCAATCAGAAGGGTTGGTGGGATGAATACTTCAAGCCGGCGCAATCGCTGCTCCCGAATGTGGCCGTGCTGCCTGCCATTGGCAACCACGAATACAAAACCGACATTGCGCCTGTCGAGCGCATTTGGTACTACGACTTCTTCGTTCTTCCGGCCAACGGTGTGGCCGGCCAGGCCGAGAAGTGGTACGCCTTCAGCTACGGCTGCGCCCGCTTCATCAGCCTCAACACCTATGACGGCGAGACAACGGACTTCAGCTTCAGCCAGGCGCAGCAAGACTGGCTGAATGCGGAAATGAACTCGCCCGCCTACCTGAATGCCAAATGGCAGGTCGTCTACCTGCATACGCCGCTGCACCAATGGCCGAACGACGCCCCGCGCCTGTTACGTAGCACCATGCAAACCTTGTTCAAGAACAAAGGCGTGGACCTGGTGCTCGAAGGCCACGTCCACCGCTACGAGCGGGGCGTGCAAGATGGCGTCCCTTATGTCATCACCGGCGGGGGCGGCGCGCCGCTAAACGGCTGCGCGACCAACCCGATGCCCGGGCGTATCACTTGCGCCAGCGCCTATCAATATACGGCGTTGAAGTTTGTTTGCGCCAGTCCAAGCTCGCTCACATTCAAAGCCCTGGACAGGAACCGCGTGGTGCTTGACTCGTTCACGAAAACGCAGACGGTGCTGGGCATGGAGCCGGTCATGATCGAGAACAGCGAACTGGTCGGGCTGGAGGCGCCGGAGGAGCAAGAGGTCGAAGCCGATGAAGACCTCATCGAGCTTGAGCCTGCGGTGGAGGCAGGCGAGGGCATCCCGGCAGATCTAGCGCCTGATGACTTACCCTTCCGGCTGTGGCTGCCGGTAGTTAGCCATTGAACCAGGTTGTTCGTTGTCCCACCCGCCCGCCTCCCCCCCGGGCGGGTGGGACGGCCACAAACCAAATCAAGGCTGCCTGCGCCGATTCGCAGGTAGAAAAGCGACGACGAACGGTCGCCAGAGGTAAATCAAATGAAAACTGCATACATCTTTGTTCTCTTGTGCCTGGCGCTGCTGGCCTTGGTGGGGGGCGCCGCCGCTCTGAGCAGCCGATCGGCGGTCCAGACTGGCAGCCTCGACCCGCCGATCCCCGACGACGCCATTCGGCTTGGCCCGCTGTCGTATCCAGTGGCTCCGGCTGCGTATGCGTCTGACACCGTGCTGGTGCGCTATAAGGCCGATGCCACTAACGCCCAAACGGAGGCGACACGGCTGGCTTTGAACGCCGAAGTGGCGTCCGTCTTTCCTCTCGTTCCTGGCCTGATGGAACTGCGTTTGGCACCGGGCGGGCCTGGCGTGATGGAGGCCGTCGCCCAGCTCAGGACGCTGCCGTATGTCGAGTATGCCGAGCCTGACTACCAGCTAAGGGTAGTGCGTGAGCCAGATGACGAATACTGGGGGCATCTGTGGGGAATGCGGACCATCCGGGCGCCGGAGGCCTGGAACACCACTACGGGCAATCAGAGCTTCGTCGTCGCCATCATCGACACTGGCATCGACTACAACCACGCCGACTTGGCTGCCAACATCTGGACCAATCCAAACGAAATCGCCGGCAACAGCATCGATGACGATGGCAATGGCTATGTCGATGACATCCACGGCTGGGATTTCGCCAACAACGACAATGATCCCATGGATGACAATGGCCACGGCACGCACACAGCCGGCACCGTTGGCGCAGTGGGGAATAACGGCATCGGCGTCGCAGGTGTCAACTGGCAGGCCAGACTGATGGCGCTCAAGTTCCTCGACAGCGGCGGCTCTGGTTGGATTTCGGATGCTGTCAAGTGCATCCAATACGCTGCCCTGATGGGCGTGAAGGTCTCGAACAACAGCTACGGCGGCGGCGGCTACTCGCAGTCTATGTACGACGCCATCAATGCCTCGAAGTCAGTCGGCCATCTCTTCGTCGCCGCGGCAGGCAATGCCGGCAACAACAACGACATCACACCTGCCTACCCCGCCACCTACAACCTGGACAACATCATCGCCGTAGCCGCCATCGATAGCAGCGATGCTCTGGCCAGTTGGTCCAACTATGGCGTCACCACGGTTGATCTCGGTGCGCCGGGTGTGGATGTTCTCAGCACACTTCCTGGCGGCTATGGCTGGAACAGCGGCACGTCGATGGCATCACCGCATGTGGCCGGAGCGGCAGCCCTGCTCTATGGCTATCACTCGTCCGAAACCTATGCCCAGATTCGCGACCGCATCCTTGACGCGGCCCGCCCGGTGTCATCGTTGGTGGGCAAGACCGTGACCGGCGGTGTGCTCGATGTGGCCGCGGCTTTGGTCGGCGGGACGCGAACGCCGACGCCGACACCCGGCACGCCGACGGCAACGCCCACACCCGTAACGGACATCATCGAGGTGAATACAACTGCCGATAGCAACGGCGCTTGTCAACAGCCGCCGACCGGCGACTGTTCGTTACGCGAGGCCATTGCGCTGGCCAACAGCACGCCAGGCCGCCAGACGATTGTCATCCCTCCGGGAACCTATCTGCTGACCGATCCGGGCACGCTGAACATCACGGATAATGCCACGCTCCTGGGTGCAGGCGCGAGCAGCACCATCATCGACCGCAATGGCGCCGGCCATGGGTTGGTGCTCAGCAATGGTCGCGACGCAGAATTCAACGGTTTGACGGTGCGCAACGCTAACTACGCCATCACCAGTTGGTACGGCTTCCTACTCGTCAAGAATTGTGTGGTGAGCGATAACAGCGGCCTGGGTGTGCACGGCGGCACCATCCGCGTCGAGAACAGCATCCTTCAGAACAACGCCACCGGCGGCGCCAATGCCCACTACAGTGGCTATATCATCGACAGCCAAGTCACGAACAACGGCGGCGCCGGCTTCGCTTGTGGTGGATACAGCGATGAGTGCGTCGTGCGCGGCAGCAAGGTGGCGGGCAACGCCGGTGAAGGCGTACACATGCAAACCTTCAACCATACCGCGCCCCTGCTGGTCGAGAACAGCGCCGTCGTCGACAACCGCAACTGGGGCATCACCGGTTCCGGCCAGTATCCCAGCGCCGTCATCCGGAATTCCACGATTGCTCTCAACACCCTTGGGGGGATTTCGTGGCAGACGCCGGCTCAAGGCTTGCCTCTGCTGACGCTGATCAACGCGACTGTTCATGGGAACAACCTTAGCGGAGCGACGACGGTGGAGAATACCATCATTGCCGATGTCAGTTGCAGCACATCGCTGCGGTCGTTGGGACACAACCTGATCGCCGATCCTGCACGCTGTCCCTACACGCCTGCTGGTGGCGACCTGACCGGCGACCCTGGGTTAGGCGGCTATCAGAATGGGCACTACCCGCTCGAACGAAACAGTCGTGCGATTGAGGCCGCCAGCAACAATTCCTGTCTGGGTGACACTGATCAGATCGGCAATCCTCGTTGTGTCAATGGCGATGATATTGGAGAAGCCATTTGCGACATAGGCGCCATCGAGTATCAGGGCCATGACGCTGCAACTGACACGCCGACGCCGACCTCAACGTTCACCCCGACGCCGACTCGCACCCCGACGCCGACTCGCACCCCGACGCCGACTCGTACCCCGACTCGCACCCGCACACCGACGCGCACTCCCACCGTTTCTGCGGGCGACCTGATCTTCGCCGACAGCTTCGAATCGGGCAACTTCTCGGCCTGGTCGGGCGCAGTCACGGGCGGCGGCGACCTCAGCGTGACGGCGGCGGCGGCCATGCGGGGCAGCAGCAAGGGCATGCAGGCGAACATCAACGACAACACCTCGCTCTATGTCAAAGACCTTCGCCCCGCCAACGAGCCGCGCTACCGCGCTCGTTTCTGGTTCGACCCGAACTCGATTGTCATGACCTCCGGCGAAATGCTGAACCTCTTCACCGGGCGGGTGGGGAGCCTGGATGTGTTCCGTGTGAACTTCCGGCGCTATACCACCAACTATCAGGTGCGGGTGCAGATCCGGACGGACGCAGCGACCTACACGAGCGGGAGTTGGAGCACGATCACGGATGGGCCGCATGCGATCGAAATCGAATGGAAGGCGGCGGTGGTCGGGGCCAACAATGGCGCCATCAGCCTGTGGATCGACGGCGCCCTCAAGCAGACGAAATCAGCCATCGACAACGACACCTTACGGGTGGATGAAGCGCGGCTGGGGCCGGTGGCGGGGATCGATATTGGCACGCGCGGGGTGCTGTACTTCGACGCCTTCGAGTCGAGGCGGACGAGTTACATCGGCCAGATCGTAGGCCCGGATTTTGCGCCGGTGAAAGCGGATGGTGAAGAAGTCGATGACCCCTTGCCGGCTGAAGACGAGGCTGCGGAAGCGGGTGAAGAGAACGGCGAAACGGACCTCAATCTCTACCTGCCGCTCATGCACCAGCGATGACCTGACCAACCCTTGTCCCATCCGCCCGCCTCCCCACCGGGCGGGTGGGACGCCGGCAGTTGCGGCCAAGGCGGCGAACCGCAACCCTGCCGGCCACTCGCCCGCCGGTCACTCGCCCGCCGGCCGCCCACCTGAGCCAGAGTTCGGGGACGCCTGGCCGGTGACGCCCACCCGTTTGGCGGATGAAGGTGAGTCAACTTACGGTAGTTCGGTCGTAGATGCATAACATGGGGAAATCTGGTAGTGCACGGTTGCGCCGCCGGTGAAACACATCAAAAGCATGTCCCATGACTCGGCGATTCCCCCTTCCCCTGATCTTCCTCCTGTTTTGTTGCCTCCTCCTGGCGGCCGCCGGCCCTGCGCCCGCAAGCGGCAACCCCCACCCCAACCTCATCCTCATCCTCACCGACGACCAGGACCTCGACTCGGCGGCCGCCATGCCCCAGCTGCAAGCGTTGATCGTCCAGCAGGGCCTCACCTTCAGCAACTACTTCGTCAACGACGCCCTCTGTTGCCCCTCGCGCGCCTCCATCCTGCGCGGCCAGACCTCGGACCACACCAAAGTATACGACAACCACCCGGCCACAGGCGGCTTCCAGACCTTCTACAGCCGGGGCGAAGAAAGCTCCACCGTTGCCACCTGGCTGCAAGGGGCCGGCTACCGCACCGTCCTCCTGGGCAAATACCTCAATGGCTACCCCGGCTCGGCCGGCGCCACCTACATCCCCCCTGGTTGGAGCGAGTGGTACGTCCCCACGATCGGGACCTACACCGCCAATGCCTTCAACGCCCAGTTCAACTACACCCTCAACGAAAACGGCGTCCGCCGCGACTATAGCAACACCGAGGCCGATTACGCCACCGACGTCCTCGCGGCCAAAGCGGTGGATTTCATCCGCCGGGCTGCGGCGGCGGGCGAGCCGTTCTTCATGTACATCGCGCCGGTCGCCCCGCATGGCTCGGTCGACCCCGACCCCCCGGTTCCCGCCCCCCGCCACGCCACCCTCTTCCCCGGCGCCCAGGCCCCCCGCCTGCCCAACTTCGACGAGGCCGATGTCAGCGACAAACCGGCCTACGTCCGCAACACCCCCCGCCTTGCGCCCGACAAAATCGCCGCCGCCGACCTGTGGCAACGCCGCCGCCTGCAATCCCTGCAAGCCGTCGATGACATGATCACCGGCCTGGTCAATGTCTTGGCCGAGACCGGTCAGACCGGCAACACCTACATCTTCTTCACCTCCGACAACGGCTTCAGCCTGGGCCAGCACCGTCTCGTCGTCGGCAAGCGCGCCCCCTACGAGGAAAACATCCACGTCCCCCTTTTCGTGGCCGGCCCCGGCGTCCCGTCTGGAGCTACGCGCTCCCACTTGAGCGCCAACATCGACCTTGCCCCCACCTTCGCCGCTTTGGCCGGTGTGGCGGCCCCCTCCTTCGTCGATGGCCGCTCGCTGACCCCACTCCTGGGCGGCAGCCCACCCTCGCAAGCCGCCTGGCGCCAGAACCTGTTGCTGGCGCACAGCCTCGTCCCCGGCCCCACCCCCGCCACCCCTGCCCCCTCGTCCGATTTCTTCGTCACCGAATTTCGGGGGCTGCGAACGCTGGCTTTCATGTATGCCGGCTATGCCGCCGGCGAACGCGAGCTATATGACCTGGCTGCCGATCCCTACCAGTTGGACAACCAGGCCAGTCGCACCGACCCCGCCTATCTGCACACCCTCGCCACCAGGGTGGCGGCGCTCAGCACATGCAGCGCCGCTGACTGCCGCCTGCTCGAGGATACCCCTCTCGCCCCCCTGCCTCCCACCTTCACACCTTCGCCCACCGCTTCCGCCACCCCCACTCCCACCGTGACGCCGACAGTCACCGTCACCCCCACCGCCACACCAACGGCCACCGTCACCCGAACCCCCACCACCACACCAACGGCCACCAGCACCCCCACGCCCGGCCCATGCACGGCCAGCCCGCTGGCGCCGCAGCGGCTGTTACCCGGCAATGGCGCCATCGTTTCGGTTCGCAATGTCCTGCTCGACTGGAGCGACGTGACCTGCGCCACCGGCTACAAGGTGCAGGTACGCCTGGGCAGCAGTACGGGGACGCAAGTGACACCCTTGACGGCCACGACCGAGTCCCAGTTCACGACACCGGCGCTCACCGCCGGCCAGACCTACTTCTGGCAGGCGCGGGCCTGCAACCCCGCCGGGTGCACGGCATCGGCGTGGTGGTCGTTCATCCTCGCGGCCAATGCCGTGACAGCCACCCCCACCCCCACCCCCACACGCACCCCCACCCCGACACCCACACCCCCCGCAATCCTTACCGCTACGCCAACAGAGACGCCATCACCCACCGACACGCCAACGTCCACACTCACGCCTACCGACACGCCAACACCCACAGCCAGCGACACGCCAACACCCACAGCCGGCGACACGCCAACACCCACAGCCGGCGACACGCCCACACCCACAGCCACACCGACGTCATCGCGCACCTCCCCCCCCGCGGCCCCCCCCCCTCGCACCCCCACTCGCACGCCTACGCCCGGCTCTGGCGGCGACCTCATTTTTGCCGACAGCTTTGAATCCGGCAACTTCTCGGCCTGGTCGGGCGTCGCAACCGGCGGCGGCGACCTCAGCGTCACGGCGGCGGCAAAGCTAAAAGGCGGCAAGGGCATGCAGGCCGTCATCGACGACAACACCTCGCTCTACCTGAAAGACACTCGCCCCGCCAACGAAGCCCGTTACCGCGCCCGTTTCTACTTCGACCCGAACACGATCGCGATGGCATCGGGCGACATGCACCACATCTTCAGTGGGCGGTTGGGCAGCGTCGATGTCTTCAGGGTGCTGTTCCAGCGCAGCAGCGCCGGCTATCAGGTGCGGGTGCAGATACGCACCGACGCAGCGACGAACACCAGCGGGAGTTGGTACACGATCACAGATGGGCCGCACGCCATCGAGATCGAATGGAAGGCGGCGACGGCGGCGGGGGCGAACAATGGCTACATCAGCCTGTGGATCGATGGCGCCCTCAAGCAGACGAGATCAGCCATCGACAACGACACCCAACGGGTGGATGAGGTGCGGCTGGGGCCGCTGGCTGGCATCGACGCCGGCACGCGCGGGGTGACGTACTTCGATGCCTTCGAGTCGCGGCGCACCGGCTACATCGGTCTGGCTGGCGGTGTCGGCGGCGCGCCGGCGGTGTTTTTGGCGCCCTGACACCTTGTTCTGCCCCTCATGGCCGCCGGCCCGATTTGCTGCCAGCGCCCGGCGGCAGTATCATAGAGCGTAAGCCCTCTAACAAAGCAGTTAGTCTGGGCAGCCACCATTTCTGGGTTTCACCACAAGGCTCTCTCATTTCGCCAATGGAGGAACGAAAATCATGAGGCCAAAAAATCGTCCCCTACGCATCGCTTTACTGCTCAGCGTTGCCCTTCTGCTCTTGATTGCACTTGGCGGCGCCGTCGGCGCGCAGGGCGATCCCCCGCCCGACGCGCAACCGGCGCTCGGCACTGCGCCTGACGAAGCCCCCAACGTGATACCGCCCGGCGACGCCACCCGCTTCCGCGGCTATGTGCTCGAGGGCTACCCCGACGCCCCCGGCAAAGGCATCGCCGGCGTCGTCCTCAGGACCTACGGCCGGATGGAAGGCCAGGAACGGCCCGGACGGTTGATCCAGACCCGCGTTAGCGATGGCTCCGGTTTCTTCAACGTCTACCTGCCGCCTGTGCCCGAATACCAGTGGGACTACTACCTGCTGGAACTGGCGCTGCCGCGCGGTTATCTGGCGGCGGGCGTGTGGAGCGAGGATGGCGCCATCGTCGATAACACCCACGTCGAATGGCACAACCCCGGCGGGCCGTTCGACTATGTGCACCTGAACAAGTTCTATCTCGTCAAGGCCTACGACCTCACCATCCTGCACACCAACGACTTCCATGCCCGTGTGGAAGAATTCCAGTCCAGCGGCGCCTCGTGCACGGCCACGGCCACCTGCTTGGGTGGCTCCGCGCGGATCAAAACCAAAGTCGACGAGATTCGCGCTGCCACGGCCAACGTTCTCTTGGTCGATGCTGGCGATCAGTTCCAGGGCACCTTGTACTACGGCTTGTTCAAGTCGGATGTCACGGCCAAGATGATGAACACCCTCGGCTACAACGCCATGGCCGTCGGCAACCACGAATTCGACGACGGGCCGGCCGAACTGGGGCGCCTGGCCGATGCCGTCAACTTCCCCATCGTCAGTTCCAACCTCGATGTCGCCGCTGAGCCGACGCTGGCCGGGAAGCTGGCCCCCACTGCCATCGTCGAAGTCGGCGGCCAGAAGATCGGCGTCATCGGCCTCACCACGCCAGAGCTCACCTACATCTCCAGCCCTGGCCCCAATGTGGTCGTACACGATGTCGAAGAGAGCGCCCAGGCGGCGGTCGATGCGCTGACGGCGCAGGGCGTCAACAAGATCGTGGCCCTCACCCACCTGGGCTACCAAGAAGACGTGGCCCTGGCCCAGAATGTCACCGGCATCGATGTGATCGTCGGCGGGCACAGCCACACCTTCATCTACACCCCGGCCCAATCACAGACCTTCAGCCCGCCCACCTTCACCGCCACGCCCGCCGGCCCCTACCCCACCGTAGCCACCGCCGCCGACGGCAAACCGGTGCTGGTGGTCACGGCCTACCAGTGGGGCTACTTCCTGGGCAACCTGGATGTGCGCTTCGACCCTCGCGGCGACATCGCCGAGTTTGGCGGCGATCCCATCTATCTGGCCAACACCATTGCCAAAAACGCCGCCGTCGAGGCCCTGCTCGACCCCTATCGCGGCCCGATCAATGACCTCAAGAACACCGTCATCGCCGCCACCAACGTCGACCTGCCCATCAGCCGCGACGGCCAATTGATCTGCCGCCAGGGCGAATGTCTGCTGGGCAGCCTGGTGGCCGACGCCATGCTGTGGAAGGTCAACTCGATCATCCCCGACCCGGCCAACCAATACCAGATCGCCTTCCAAAACGGCGGCGGGCTGCGCGCTCCCATCGTCGTCGGCAATGTCAGCCGCGGCCAGGTGCTGGAGACGTTGCCGTTCGGCAACACCATCGCCACCATGGATCTGAAGGGTGAACACGTCCTGGCCGCGCTCGAAAACGGCCTCAGCGCCTATGGCGGCACCTCTGGCACCGGTCGCTTCCCACAGGTGGCCGGGCTGCGCTTCACCTGGAATTCTTCGCTTCCCGCCGGGCAACGCCTGATGGTGGTCGAGGTGCGCAACGCCGACGGCTCCTACAGCCCGCTCGACCCCAACGCCATCTACAAAGTCGTGACCAACAACTTCATGCGTGTTGGCGGCGACGGCTATGCGGTGTTCCGCGACTTCGCCATCGACCCCTACGACTACGGCCCGGCTCTGGATGACGCCCTGGCCGGGTACATGGCCATGCTCTCGCCGGTCGACGAAGCCGATATCCCCGGCGGCCGCATCACCCGCGTCGATAAGGTGATCACCCTCCTGCACACCAACGATACGCACGGCGTCTGGCCGGCCACGAACAACCGCGGCACCCTACAGGGCTTCGAGTATCTCTCCACCCTCATTGCCCAGGAGCGGGCCGCCAACCCCAACACCCTCCTCCTCGACGCCGGCGACACCTTCCAGGGCAACGCCTTCGCCCAATACTTCCGCAACGCCACGCCCAACCCCATTGCCGGCGGCATGAACCTGCTCGACTACGACGCCATGGTGCTTGGCAACCACGAGTTCAACTTCGGCCCCCAGACCTTCGCCGCCATGCTCGGCCAGGTCGACTTCCCCATCCTGGGCAAGGCCAACCTGATCGATGACGGCTCCTACGGCTTCATCAACGACAACGTCCAGGAATACATCAATCTGGATGTCGATGGCGTCAAGGTCACGATCTGGGGCACCACCAACCCGCGCGTCTATCGCTACGAACTCCCCACCAATATCCCCGGCCTTACCTTCCTCTCGGCCCTGGATGTAGCGGCGACCCGCGTCCCCGAAATCATCGCCGCCGAGAACCCCGACCTCTTCATCGCCGTCAACCACATCGGTTACGCCCCCTATTCCGATGAGATCGACAGCGACAAGCTCATGGCTGAGCAAGTGGCCGGCATCGACGTGATCATCGGCGGCCACAGCCACACCAAACTCGCCCCGGCCGTCATCATCTCGTCGGCCGTCAACCCGAAGGGGACGTTGGTGGCCCAGGCCGAACGCTACGCCACCTGGTTGGGCAAGGTGACGGTGGGTCTGCAGGCGCAGCCCGGCGGCGGTTTCGAGGTCGTCTACCGCGAGGGGCATCTGATCCCGGCTGCCAGCGCCGCGCCCGACCCGACCATGACTGCCTACCTGCAGCCCTTCGTAGCCGACCTGGCCGCCTACACCGGCCGCCAAATCGGCCAGACCACCACCCCCATCGACGCCGTCAATGCCTACACCGAGGAAACCAGCGGCGCCAATCTGCAGGCGGATGCGGCCGTGCATACGCTGGAGACAAACAACATCGACGTCGACTTCCATCTCTCTGGCGCTATGAGCAACCGCAAGGTGGCGGATGGCGCTACGGCCGAGAATCCGGTGACGCTGACCGTCAACGACATGTACACACTCATGCCCTACGAGAACTCCTTGCTCGTCATGTCGATGAACGGCCCGCAGATCAAAGAGGTGCTGGAGCGCGGCTACCGCAACTACTGGTACTACAAGTATACGGCCGACCACGGCGGTTACTCGTACTACACGACCTGTATGCTGGACATCAACCAGGGCGGCGTCATCACCTATCGCGATGACCCCGCCGCCCCGCCCGACGGCAACAACGTCCTCTCATTGGTCTTCGACGGCCAGACGGTCGATTTCGCCGACGCCGACACCTATTACCGGGTGTCGAGCGTAAACTATTTGGCCGCCGGCTCGTGCAACTTCAACAACGCCGGTGAGACCATCTGGCCGTTGGCTCAGATCGTGGCCGACACGCAGTACTACGTGCGCGACGCGGTCATCGACTA
>CAYWPZ010000004.1:0-2851 GCA_964460135.1 uncultured Caldilineales bacterium
GGTTACGTTTTGCCGCTCAGAAACGTAACCGCCATTTTCTGTGGTCCAACCCTCTTAGTTTCTCTGCCAACATCTCCGTTGTGCTGTAACACGGGATCACGACTTTTGGCAGTCTCTCGGCATCCGAATAGGCATGGTGAAGAGGCTGCATGCAGACGGGAAAGACCATCGTCTCCTCTCGACTCATGTCGAGTTGAAGAACGCGCGGCGGGCCACCCCAGCGCAACGGGCCGCGATAGTATATCCGGGCCTGCAGGGATTCCTTGCCGTACTCGTCGTTGAGTATGTCGATTCGCAGTGGGGCAGCTCCGAAATCAGGTCCATCAGCCTCGATACTCCAGGCGAGTACTGTCTCGATGGCGGAGCGAATGTCCTCCTGGGTCCAGTTGCGTGCTAGCGTAAAATCGAGATCCTCAGAGAATCGATAGTCGGCGTAGTAGCATTTGCGCAGGCATGTGCCACCCTTAAAGATCACGTAGTCCGATGCTGATGTCTGGCTGAACAGTCCAGCCAGAAACCAACCCAGGCCATAATCCAGGTCATGGACCATCGCGTCAACACCTGCCACGGCAGCCAATCGCCGCAACTCGTTTTCGGAAATCATTCGACGTTTCCTTCTTCCTTTCCCACAGCGAATCCAACGTTATCCCGAATACGCCAGCGCCGGCGAACCGATCCGCCCTGACCTTCGTAAGGATCAAGATCTGCGATCCCCGCGCTGAGGTGCTCCTGCCATGTTGTCAGCCGCGTCTCACGTTGAGGGATCGGCAATGACTGGGTCTCGACCAGGAATCCAAGCCGTTTGTAAACCGCACCGGAGCCAAACCGAGCGAGATAGACATCAAGCCTTCCCCAATCCAATTCGCCCCAGTGCGCCTGCAGCGCCTGTGCGACCTGCCAAATCCCCCCGCTGAGATCAGGCCGGTCGCATGCGTCAATGATGGTCTTCTCGCGATCGGTCACGCAAATCCTGTGGCCGCCGATTTCCCGCTCAGCCAGGCCAAAAAAGCGAGAACTGGCGACGGTGACAACATGAAAGTGCACGCCCCCCACTATCAGGCGCGAATTGAACTTGCGCACCGGGGACTGCACAAATACCGTGTGTGGCAGCTGCTCCGTGAAGTTCCAGAACCGCAGGGCTGACCAGTAGGCGATTGCGGCTGGCTGATGAATGCGGCTGGCCACGACCCACGCGTCTTCTGTCCAGAGGCGCTCCGGTCCCGCGCTCAGCGGCACGAGCATATAGAGTCCCCGTTCGATTCGCTTCAGCCAGCCGCCTCGGCAGAGTTGGCTTAGAACGTTGTGCAACGATGCAGCATCCGGCCAGAGGTCGCCTATTTCCGAAGGTCGGAAGATGGTTCGTCCGCTAGCCGCCAGCTTGGCAAGAAGATCAGCCTCGCGTGCTGAGAGGCCCGTCATAGTTTGTGTCATGTAAATATACCTATGATCTATTAACATAGCACATACTATCACCTCAGAGTGAAACCGTCAATACCATTACAGCATGCTATCCACAGCCCCATACTTCCGGTGCGCCTCCCTCAGATCTTCATCGACCAGGGCCAGATAGCGACGCAGAATCTGCAAATCGGAATGCCCCATGAGTTGCTGCAGAGCATAGATGTTCATACCGCTGCGCAACGACCAGAGAGCAAACGTGCGACGGAAGGTGTGGGGGTGGCAGTGCGCTACCCCAGCAGCCTGCCCCAGGCGTCTGCAGAGCAATCGCAGGCCGGCATCGGTGATCCGATCGCCCGTTTTATGGCTCAGCCAGAGCGGCTCCTCTGGCCTGGGCGACCCGCGTTCAATCAGGTACTTCAAGAGCGCTTTGCGGGTGCGAGCGCCCAGGAAGGTCAGCCGCTGTTTGCGCCCCTTGCCCAGCCGTACCTTGACCGTGCCTGTCTTCATATCGACATCGCCGACATCTAGGCCGATGAACTCCGCCGCCCGGCAGCCAGTGTCCAGCAGACAAAGCACGATGGCGACATCGCGGTTGATCTTGCAGGCAGCCAGCAGCCGCTTCACATCGTCAGGCTCAAACGCCGGCAGGATCACTTTCTCCTGCCTGGGCATCTGCACCTTGCGCATGGGGCTGGCGGCCAGCAGGTCCTCCTTAACCATGAAGTTGCAGAAGGCGCGAATCGACCTCGCCGCCGCATGTTGGCTGGCGTCGGCCAGCCCCCGACGCTGAAGTCCCACCAGATAGCTGCGTATATGGGGTGCTGTGATCCCCTCCGGTTTTGACACGCCTTGTTCCAACAGGAACGCCAGAAACGGCTCCAATTGCTGGCGGTAGAACCGCAAGGTCTGGAGGGTCAACCGCCGCGCCTCTGCGTCGAGCAGAAAGGCATCGAACGCCAGGTGCAGCCCCGACGGCGCTGGGCGCTCAGAGTCCTTAAGGATAGTAAGCGATTCAGAAAACATAGCTCCAACCTCATTTGATTGGAGCCACTAGATGTAGTGGTTTGTCTCCGCTGCAACCACTATATATAGTAGGTGACCCACTCAGGACTTGAACCTGAAACCCGCTGATTAAGAGTCAGCTGCTCTGCCAATTGAGCTAGTGGGCCATGATCCCCAACCGCCAACCGCCACAACCACCCCATTATAGCCCCCAGCCGAAAAACCTGTCAAACAACTTGCCCCCATTTTGACAGTTCATAGCCGTTGGTTGTAGATAGAGAGAAGTAGACAAGGAAACAAGGAAACAAGTAGACCGGTAGACCGGTAGACCGGCGCAAAATCGCAGAGCCAGTCCCTTCCCACCATTCAGGCAAACCCTGGGCGAAACAAAAGATCGCAAATCGCCCCTTGATTGTGGCTGCTGATTGTTGACTGTTGACTGTTGACT
>CAYWPZ010000004.1:2951-49373 GCA_964460135.1 uncultured Caldilineales bacterium
GTTGATTGTTGACTGTTGATTGTTGACTGTTGATTGTTGACTGTTGATTGTTGACTGTTGATTGTTGACCGTTGATTGTTGACTTTCTCCCTGCGTCCCTCCTCTCCTCCCCATGACCCGCACCAGCCTTAGCCCCATCCGCGTCCGCTACGCCGAAACCGACGCCATGGGCATCGTCCACCACTCGCGCTACATCCCCTGGTTCGAGATCGGCCGCTCGGACTGGATGCGAGAGGCCGGCCTCAGCTACGCCGACTTCTCGGCCATGGGCTACTACCTCACCGTCGTCGAAGTCGGCGCCCGCTACCTGCGCCCCGCCCGCTACGACCAACTCGTCACCGTGCGCACCTGGGTGGGCGAAGTCAAAAGCCGGGAAATCAGGATGGAATACGAGGTCATCGATGCCGACGGCCAAACCCTCGTCACCGGCTTCACCCGTCACATCTGCATCACCCACCACGGCAAACCCGTGCGCCTGCCCCCGGCCCTGCTACATCTGCTGGACGGCGGGGAGTAATGGCAGCGCGGGGGCAGGCCCCTCCGCTATCGCCGCACCCTGCCCCGCTGCCTCGGCCCGCTCCTCCATCTGGACGATAGCCTCCTCCTCGAGCGGCGGCAACTCGGCCAGATCGCCCAGCCCGAAATACTGCAAAAACTCGAACGTCGTGCCATACAAGATCGGCCGCCCGGCCTGCTCCAAGCGCCCGACCTCCTCGATCAGCCCCCGGTTGAGCAGCGTGCGCATCACCCCATCGCTGTTCACCCCACGGATGGCGTCGATCTGCGGCCGCGTGACGGGCTGACGATAGGCAATGATCGCCAACGTCTCCAGCGCCGCCCGCGAGAGCTTGGTCGTCAGGTCAAGCCCCAGGAAGGTCTCGATGGCATCGGCGGCTTCGGGGGCCGAAACCAACTGCACGGCATCTTTCTGACGTTGCAGACGCATCCCTCGCCCCTGGCAACTTGACCCCAACTGGTTCAGCGCCTGCTCCACCCGCTCCGGCGCCACGGCCAGCGCCAGCGCCAGCCGTCCCACTGGCGTCGGCTCGGCAGCCACGAACAACAGCGCCTCGGTCAGCATCAGCAACCGGGCCTCGTCCAGGTCGGTTTGGACTTCAGGCAGGGGGGCCTGGGGTTTGGCAGAAAGATCGAGGCTCAAAGCTGGCGCCCGGTCGGCAGAACGAAATCAGGCAGAGAGGGGCGGGAACTCGGCGTGCTGGATACGCACTTCCAGGCGGCCCAACTTCAACCCCATGCGATCCTGCACCACCTCGCGGGCCACCAGCATCACCTCTTCTGTCTTCATCGGCACCTCGATCGCCGGCGAAGTCTCGACATTCAGCAGCACATCCACCTGATCCCCGCGCGGACGCACCACCGGCTGCACCGAGATCACATCCGCCAGTTGGTCGAGATGCCAGGACAGACGGCGGGCGATACTATCGGCCGTCACCTGGGCCTCGCCGCTGGCCGTGTGCAGTCGCACCGTCGGGTCGGATTTGCGCCGGGGGAACTCAGCCAGCAGCAGGGGCAGCAACACCACCAGGGCGCCGAGGATCACGGCCACGCGGGCGATGTTGAAGTTGAGCGGGTCGGTGGCCTGAAAACCCACCAGGAAGTTCGAGAAATTCAGCAGCGCCCGCTGCACGAACGCCAACACCGCCTGGGGAGAAAGCGCCAGGGCAACAAGGCAGACGAGCAGCAAGAGCACAACCAAGATCGTGACAAGGCGATTGAACAGACGCATGAGCGACTCCGAAGGTGGAGGAAGTGAAAACCGGTCGCCTGGATTATACGGCCTGGGCACCCCCCCGCCAAGCGCGCCGCCAGAGCAAAAACCCAAGCACCAGCGCCGTCGCCAGCGATACCGCCGCCCCCCAACGCAGCGAGGCTGGGCGGAAGCTCAGCCGCACATCGTGCTGACCGGCCGGCAGGGCCAGGGCGCGTAACAACAGGTCGGCGCAGGCAACGGCGACGCGCTCGCCATCGACGGTTGCCTCCCAGCCCGGATACCAGGCATCCGCCACCACCAACACAGACGCAACCTCCGCCCGGACATCGAGATGCAGGCTTTCGGGGCTGCTGGCGACGACCTGCACCGAGCCGGGGCTGGTGTGGCTGGGCGAAGCGACGAGCGGCTGGCCCTCGGCCAGGAGGACGGTCTGGGCCGGGTCGAAGGCCGGATCCGCCAGCCGGACGAGCGTGGCCTCGTCATCGGCGCTGATTTCGGCAGCGGGGACGAGGAACGCGCGCGGGAAGACGCCATCATTGCGGTAGACCTTGACATCGCCGGAATGGATGCGCCGCCAGGGATGGCGGGAGACGGGCGGCGTGGCGTGGGCCTGGCTCTGCTCATCGATCACCGCCAGACCGCGCACGAACAGGGTCACATCCGGACGCACGAGGCGAAGGTGGAGCGAAACCGGCAAGCCGGGCGCTGCCAGCGGCAGGCCGGGCGATAGCAGCGCCAGCCGGGCGATAGCATCCTGGCCGGGGGCGTCGTAGCGCCAGCGCACCGCCGGCAGATCACGACCGTGGGCCAGGCCCGAAGCCCCGTCGGCCCCCTCGAAGGTCTCCATCCCCGCCCGGATGGGCAAGACGACCGCGCTGCCGTCCTTCATCGTCGCCGCCAGCTCGGCCACCACGGCGCCATCCGGCAGCCTGCCCCCGCCCACCAGATGGCTGATCAGGCCGATGGCTGTGATCGGGAAGCCGGGCAGGTCGGCCAGACTCAGATCGGGATGGGCGGCGTCCAGCGCTTCGCCAAAAGCCAGATCGTAATAGACATCGTCATGCCAGGCGTCGAAATCTTTGTCGACGATCAGATAGCAGACGTGAAAAAGCGAGAGCAGGCGGGCGTCGGGAACCTCGTGCAACTGCTCGCGCAGGCGGCCATCCGCCACCACCTGGTCGGGCGGCAAGAAGAGGCCCATCGCCTGGACGAAATCTTCCGTGGGCAACAGACCGCCGTCGAAGCCATCGAGCGAGGCCAGGCCGAAAACCAGGCCCAAGTTGGGGGCCAGCACTTCTTTGTTCTTGGTCGCCACCACCAGGTCGCGGAAGCCGGTCTCGTCGAGGGCAGGGCCGTAGATGCGGCGCAGATCGTCCAGGTCGCCGGGGTCGTAGGTGGTGCGGCTGAGGCTGAGCAGACGGCAATCGGGCGCGGCGGACGCTTCGGCGGCAATGCGGGCGGGCGCAGTGCGCCACGAGCGCAGCGCCTGCGGCGCCGTGGGATGCTGCACGGGCAAGACCCAACTGCCGCCGTACAGTTCCAGCAGCAGCACAGCAAGCAGCGGGCCAACGGCCCAGCGCCGGCCGCGGGCCAGCAGATAGAAGCTGAGGGCCAGAAGCAGCAGTGTTCCGGCCCAGGCCGCCAGCGTGGGCAGGTTGGGCCGGGTGAGGGCGGCCAGTATCGCCAGCCCCAGCGCCAGGATAAGGCCAGCCGCCAGGGGCCTGCGGCGGGGCGGGCGGAGCCAGGCAGGATGCCACTCTCGCTGCAGCCGCTGGACGCCCAGCCCGGCCAGCAAGGCCAGCCCCAGCATCGTCGCTTCCAGCCAGCGCGAGGGCGCCCGGAACAGGTTCCAGCCCGGCAGCAGCCAATAGAGCAGAGAATCCAGCGGGTTGTAGGCGCCGAAACTGAGGAGGAGGCCAACGACCGCCAGCAGCCCCGCCTGCCACCGCCAACGCTGCGCCGCGGCAGCGCCAAGTCCTGCCAGCGCCAGGGCCAATCCCGCCCAACCCACATAGCCCACCCACTCGCCGTAGGCATCGGTGCCCAGCGCCTGCCCCAAATCGCGGGCGTAGTGCGGCAGCAGGCTGAAGCCCAATCGCCAGGGCGGCAGGCTCATGGCAGCATGGTCGCGGTAGGGCAGGCCGCCGCTGCGATACGAAAGCCCGGCCAGCTCCAGTGTGGGCAAGAGCTGGATGGCCGATAGGCCAAGCGCCAGCAGGGCGATGGCGGCCAGGGGCAGGAGGACTTCCAGCAGGCGGGCGGCGTGGAGGCGCCAGGAAGAACGCAAACGCCGTTGGCGCAAACCCACCAGCAGCTTCCAGGCGGCCGGGGCCAGCGCCCAGCCGGCCACGATCAGGGCCTGGTTGTAGAAGGTCTGCGAGTGGCCGGCCAAGAAGGCCAGCGCCCAGACGATGGCATTGGCCGCCAGCCACCAACGTGTGCGCCCTCCCCAGCGCGGCTGGCCGGGCGGGACGACCGGTCGCAGTTCCCACAACCACAAGGCCGCCGGCAGCCAGGGCAGGGTGGCCCAACGATTGGGATGACCGAGCAGCCCGGAGGCCCAGCCGTTGAGGGCGAAGACAAGCCCCGCCGTCCATGCCGCCCCCCGCCCCACCCGACCGGCCCGCCGCGCCAGGGCGTAGGTGAAAACCCCTGACAGCCAGGCATGGAGGGCGGCCCAAAGCACGATGCCCTGCTCGGCCGAAAAAAGGGCGAACGGCCAGCGCAGGGGATAGAAAAGCGAGGTCTGCGGATTGGCCAGCAACGGCGCGCCGGCAAACAACAGCGGGTTCCATAGCGGCAACCGCCCCTGCCGCAGGGCGTCGTTCACATAGTCCCAGTAGGGCGCGTAATAGGCCAAGAAGTCGCCGGCGGCGGGCGCCAGGTTGGTGAACAGCACCCGGCTGTAGACGAAAAGAATGGGCGCCGCCAGCGCAACCACGGCCGCCAAGTCGCGCCCATTGCGCCCGACCCGACTGCCGTTCATCCCCCCTCCCTCGCCACGATCTGGTAGACGGTGAAGCGCGGCGGCCCCTGGCTGCCATCGCGCACAACCAGCCGGGGGGCAAGACGCAGGTCGAGCGGGGCCAGGGCATTCTCCAGTGCCGGGCGCTCGGCATCATGCCAGGCCGGAAAGACGACGAAGCGCCGGTAGCCGGTGGGGGCCGGGCGCAGGTCATCCACCAACATGGCGGCGTTGGCCCAATAGACGCGGCCATGCGGCCCATCCCAAAGGTACCAGTTCCAGTGCCAGCCCTCCCAACGCTGGTACAACACGCCCTGCCGCTCGGGCACGACCTGCTGCAAATAGCGGGCGACGACCTCGATCCCGCTCCAGCCGCCGTGGTCGCCGCCCACAGGGATGCGGGCCGCCGCCGCCAGGCCCGCGCCCCAGACGAAAACCGCCGCCAGATCGACCATAGCCGCCGCCCGCAGGCTGGGCCGTCGGGTCAGGAGTTTCCAGACCACCTCCACGCCTCGCGCCGCCAGCAATGCCAGCAGCGGCGCCATCGGCAGCAGATAGCGATCCCAGGGCTGGAAAGTGAAAACGACATGGGCCAGCACATAGGCCAGGGCAAAGAAGAAAATGAGGAGATCAAAGCACTGCGCTTGGCCAGCCTCTCGTCTTCGCACTGCCCCCAAACTCGCCCCTGCCGCCGCGCCTGCCAGCCCGACCAGCGCCAGCGACCCCGGCCAGCCGCCACCCAACCAGCGCCACACCTCGGCCCAGGCCGCCGCTCGCTGCGGCCATTCGCCGGGCGATGCCAACCGCAGCCCGCCGTAAGTGCGCCATGCCTGCTCCCAGAAGCTGGGGATCTCGGCCGGCAGCACCCGCCAGCCATCCCACTGCCAGACCTTGAACCAGACGAAGTAGAAAGCAGCGGCGGCAGCTAGAAGCGACAGCGCCACGGCGAGGAAGCGCCGGCCGGGAGGGCTGCCGCCCCCCTGTGCGATCAGCAGCGCCCCAACCACCAGCGGGATGAAAAGCAGCGCATTCTGCTTGGTGTCGAAGGCCATGCCCAGGGCCAGACCCGTCCCCAAACCGGCCAGCAGCGCCGAAGCAATGCGCAAGCCTTGCCCACGGCCAAAACAGAGCGACGCCGCCACGAGGGCCAGCAGTAGCCAGGCGGTGAGGGTAGGGTCGGTGTAGAGGGTGGGGGCGAAGCTGATGGCAAAGGGCGAGAGCGCCGCCAGAGGCAGGGACAGGGTGGCCGTGCGTCGCCCATAGATCTGCCAGGCCAGCGCCCAAACCAAGAGCACAGACAGCAGCGAGGCAGCCTGACTGAGCAACCGCCCCGACGCCTCGCTCGGCCCAAACCAGGTGAAGAACTGCGCCAGGGCGTAGAGAAAAAAGGGCGGCTTGTCCACCGCCACCCGCTCCAACATGGGGTCGAGGCCGGACGAGATCAGCCGCGCCCAATAGGCATACAGCGCCTCGTCCTCGCGCAGCGGGAAGCGACCCGCCGACCAAAAACGCAGACCGGCCCCAAGCGCCAGCCAGCCAACGAGCCAGGCAAGCGCCCCGTGGAGCCGCAGCTTGCGCCCAAGCACGGCTCCCGCTTTCCCCGGCTGCCAGGACACGCCCGCCCCGGCCACTCGCTCCGCCTGCATGGCTCAGTCCACGAAACGGTACTTGATCAGCGCCCACACCGCCGGGAAACCGTCTCGCCAGCTGATATTCTTGCCTTCTTGATATTCGCGGCCGGCATAGCTGATGGGCACCTCGTAAATGCGATGGCCGCGCTTCAGGATCTTGGCCGTGATCTCAGGTTCCAGCTCGAAGCGTCGGGCGTGCAGCGGGACGCCGGCCAAGATTTCGCGGCGGAAACACTTGTAGCACGTCTCCATGTCTGTAAGAATAGAATCATACAGAAGGTTGGTGATGAGCGTCAGGAGCTTGTTTCCCAACATATTGCGGAAATACATGGCCTTGCGCGGGCCGCCGAGAAAGCGCGAGCCATAGACGACCTGAGCGCGGCCTTCGAGGATGGGTTGCAGGAGGTGCGGGTAGTCGCGCGGGTCATACTCCAAATCGGCGTCCTGGATGAGGACAATGTCGCCGGTGGCATGTTTGAGGGCCGTGCGCACCGCCGCGCCCTTGCCCAGGTTCTGGCGATGAAAAAAAGCCCGCAAATGGCCCGCGGCCTCGAGGTCGTGCAGGATGGCGGCGCTTTCATCCCCCGAGCCGTCATCGACGGCGATAATCTCCTGGATCAACCGCACCTGCTCGGAGGTCGATTCCGAAGCCAGAGGCATGATCGTCATCTCCAGCTCTGCCATCGCCCGCACATGCGCCACGATCGCCCGCAGGGTGCGGGCCTCGTTGAAGATGGGCATGAGGATGGAGTAGCGAACGGTGTCCATGGGTGTGCTGGGACGTAGACCCTACTGGTTTGCAGAACCTTTTGGGTCTTTGACGACGCAATAACGGAAACTGTACCACTGACTGTCGGCGCTCTCGTCCGGCTGCACATCCACCACCCGACCGCCGCACTGCCCCAACCAGGCCACCACCTGCACTCGCTCGATGCCGTACATCGACATGATCGGCCGCCCGCCATAGCGCAGGCGCTGATAGAAACGGAAGAGGCGCGTGGGCTTGAGCGGCTGCAAAACATTCTGCTGCCAGCGCTTGCCCCGGCCGGGGATCTGAAACACCAACACGCCGCCGGGCGCCAGCAGCCGCAAGAACTCGGCCAAATAGGCGCGGCTGTAGCGGGGCTGCATGTGTTGAAGGGTGATGAACGAGTAGATGAAATCGAAACTGTCCCCCTCGCACAGGCTCAGATCGGCGCGCGCGTTGAGCCGGTACTGGCAGCGGTCGGGGAAGCGATTGTAGCGGTCGGCCAGCTCGATCATGGCCGGGCTGATGTCCACCCCGACCACCGTCTGAAAATGGCCGGCCAACGCCTGACTCAAGCGACCCACGCCGCAGCCAAAATCCAGGGCGGCGCCCCGGCGCAAGCGCAGGCCCAGGCCCTCGACATAGGCCAGCACACCGTCGATCTCCGTTGCGCCCGTGGCGAAGAACTCGTCGATCTGCCAACGGTTTTCGCTCTTGTCGGGCCAAGCCAGGATGCCCCACAAGGGGTCGGTGGCGCCGAATTTATCCCAGTTTGCCTGCAATTCGTCGAGCTTCATTCGCCGGCGTTGATCTGTTGGGCGAGGATGATGGCTTCGGCCACTTCGCGCATGGGCTTGCGATAGTTCATCGACAGCTTCTGGATACGTCGGAAGGCTTCGGCCTCGGACATGCCGCGCATGTCCATCAGCAGCCCCTTGGCCCGGTCCACCAGTTTGCGCGTTTCCAGGGCGTCTTTCAGGTCGGCGGCCTGCTTGCGCACCGAATCGAACTCCTCGAAACGCGCCAGCGCCGTCTCGATGGCGGGCGGCAGGTCGGCCTCGGTAAAAGGCTTGACCAGATAGCCGACCACACCGGCATTGCGCGCCCGTTCCACCAGGTCGCGCTGGCTATAGGCGCTGAGAAGCAGCACCGGGGCGATGCCTTCTTCGGTCAGCGCCCGCGCCGCTTCGATGCCGTCGAAGCTCTCGCCCTCGAAGCGAATATCCATGATCACCAGGTCGGGCCGGAGCTTGCGGGCCGCCTCCACCGCCGCCTGGCCCTCGGCGGCCTCGCCCACCACCAGATAGTCCTGGTTGGTCAGCATCTCGCGCAGGTCGCGGCGGATAATCGATTCGTCGTCGCAGATGATGATTCGTCGTCGTTTGGGGGAAAGGGGCTGGCTCATATTGGGCCTCCGCTGCTCGTTTTGGGAAAACAGACCACCGCCTGAGCGCCAGACTGAGGTCGAGAAATCAATTCGAAAGAACCTTTGAGATCATCCTGCACTAAGGTGCGAATGATGTCAAGCCCCAGGCTGGTCTCGGATTCGAGCGAGAATTCCTTGGGCAGACCGTGGCCGTTGTCCACCACCCTGATCTCGACGCTGTGTCCCAGATCGTGGATGGCCACGGCCACACGGCCGCCTAGCTCGTCGTGAAAACCATGCTTGAGGGCGTTGAGAACCAACTCGTTGATCACCAGGGCGCAGGCAGTGGCCTTGTTGGTGGGCAAGAAGACATCGTCCGCATCCTCCACCAGCAGACGGATGTCACCGGTCGGGCCAACGGCGCTCTGTTGCAGATGCCGCATCATCCGCTGCACCACATCGCGCAGGTTCAGCACCTGGTCCTCGCCCTCGGAAAGCGATTCGTGGATGGCCGACATGCTGAGGATGCGGTTGATCGACTCGTACAACAGCGAGCGCGCCTCGTCGGTAAAGGCGCGGCGGGCCTGCATGCGCATGATCGAGACTAACATCTGCAAATTGTTCTTGACCCGATGATGCACCTCCTTGATCATGACGGCCTTGACCTTCAGTTCCCGCTCCTGCGCGATTTCCTCGGTCACGTCTTTCACGATCACCAGGGCGCCGTAACGATTGCTCGGGCGCCGGCCCTTCAGCCATTCCCAGGGCGTCAGGTCGGGCGAGCCAAAGAGGGGGATGGCGCTGCGCTGGACGATATGCCCGCGCACCACGCCTTCGGCAAACTCGCACCCCTGGCTCTGCCAGGCTTTCTGCACCAGTTCCAGGTCGCCGGCCGCCACTTCGTCCAACGAACGCCCGCGCAGATCGTCCAGATAGCCCAAGCGCCGATAGACGTTGTTGGCCTGCCCGCTCAGATAGCGGTAGTGGGCCTGGTGATCGACAAAAAGGATGCCGTCCTGCTCCTCGAACGGCGGCACTACCTCGACCCCTGCCAACTGGCCGGCGGCGACGGTGGTCAGCAGGCGGTGCAGCGCCCGCTGGAAGGAGGGATCTCGCCGCCGGTGTCGCTCGCGTTCGATGACATTGGTGTAGACCACCATCGCCGCCAACGAGCGCCGACCTGCGCCCAGCACCGGCCACACCTCCTGGCCCACCTCTGGCCGCTGATCGGGCACCTCCGGCTCGACCCGCGCCCAATGCTGCTCGGACCGCATCGCCGACCACAGCCACGGCCGTTCGTCGCGGCCATAGCGGTGGCCGACCGGGCTATCGGGATAGAGCGTGGCCATGGAATGCGGGCGGGCGTGGATGACGACGCCGAATTCCTCCTCGTCGAGCGCGGCCAGCAGAAAAACGTCCGAGCGCGTCAAGTCGGCCGCCACGGGCAGCGCCGCCGTGGTTCGCTCCAGCAAGCCCCGATCTTCATCCGGCGCAGTTGCCAGAAGCTGGAGCCAGAGTTGTTCGTCGCGGTGCAGAAAGGTCGGGTTCACTGTGAATCTACGCCGATGCACAGAGGCGGGAGTTGGGGCAGAAAAAGGGGCCGATGGTTCTTGTCCATCGGCCCCGGTGGTCGGGGCGGGGCGAATTGAACGCCCGACCTCTTGAACCCCATTCAAGCGCGCTACCGAGCTGCGCTACGCCCCGACGGCAAAAACAAGTATACCCGCTCGCCGACCCCCTGGCAAGTTTGGGGGGGGGGCAAGTCGCAGGTGGCAGGTCGCAGGTTCCTCGTTGATTGTTGACTGTTGACTGTTGACTGTTCCTACCGGTCTACCGGTCTACTTCCCCCCTCTCACCCCATTTGACACACACCCCTGCCGCCGCTATTCTGGCTTCAGTTCGGAGATGAATGCCATGACACCAACCACCTGGGTGCTGCCCCTCGATAGCCCCGCCGCCACCCTGGAAAGCGCCGGCGGCAAAGGCGCCAACCTCGCGCGGCTGGCCCGCGCCGGCTTTCCCGTCCCCGGCGGCTTCCTCATCCTCACCGCTGCCTATCGCGCCTTCGTGGCCGCCAACAGCCTGCAAGCGGACATCCTCGCCGCCCTGGCCGCGGCCCGGCCCGACGACCCCGACGCCCTCCAGTCCGCCTCCGCTTCCATCCGCGCCGGCTTCGACGCCGGCGCCCTCGCCGATCAAATCGCCGCCGCCATCGTTGATGCTTATGTCGAGTTAGGCCGGCCGGCCGTCGCCGTTCGCTCCTCGGCCACCGCCGAAGACCTGCCCGACCTCTCCTTTGCCGGGCAACAGGACACCTACCTCAACATCATCGGCGCCGAGGCCCTGCTGGCAGCGGTCAGGCGCTGTTGGGGTAGCCTGTGGACAGCGCGAGCCATTGGCTACCGCGCCCGCAATGGCATCGCCCCCGACGAGGTCGCCCTGGCCGTGGTCGTCCAGGCCATGGTGCAGAGCGAGGCCGCAGGCGTGTTGTTCACGGCCAACCCGCTCACCGGCCTGCGCGGAGAAACGGTCATCGACGCGACGGTGGGCTTGGGCGAGGCGCTGGTGGCGGGGCTGGTCGAGCCAGATCACTACGTGGTCGATGTCGGCGCCGGGCGGATCAGCAACAGAGTCTTGGGGGCCAAGTCGCTCTCCATCCGCAGTCAGGCAGGGGGCGGAACCAGCACCCTGGCCGAGGCCCTCGGCGATCGCCCGGCCCTGAGTGATGCCGCCATCCTCCAACTGGCGGCGCTGGGCCAGCAGGTGGCGAGCCATTACCAGGGCGAGGCGCAAGACATCGAATGGGCCTGGGCCGATGGCCGGCTCTATCTGCTCCAGGCCCGACCCATCACCTCGCTCTATCCCCTGCCGGCCGGCCTCGGTCCCGATCCGCTGCGGGTAATGGGGTCGTTTGGGGCCATGCAGGGCCTGCTCGACCCGCTGACGCCGTTGGGCCGCGACATCGTCCCGCGGCTGATCGTGAGCATGATGAGCATCTTTGGTCGCCATGAGACGCCAGCCAGCCAGCAGGTGGTGTTGACAGCCGGCGAGCGGCTGTTCGCCGACATCACCGGCTTCGTCCGCCACCCGCGCGGCCGCTCGCTCATCCGCAACATCCTCGGCGTCATCGAGCCGAGCGCCGGCCTGGCCCTGGCGACCGTGCTGGATGACCCGCGGCTGGCGGTGCAACCCTCGCGACCCCGGCTCCGCACCGTGCTCAAGCTGGCGCACGTCGCCGCCGCCACCTGGGCGCGGCTGTTCTACTCTCTGCTTGCGCCTGCAGCCAGCCGCCGGGCCGTGTGGAGGATCGTCGATGCCGCCATCGCCCGCGCCCAGGCCGATATGGATCAGGCCGAAAGCCTGGCCGATGTCCTGGCGACGGCCGAAGGCTTCTTGGACAAGACCTTCACCGCCATTTTCCCGGCCATCCTCCCCCGCATTGCCGCCGGCATGGCCCCGCTCTATCTGCTGCTGCGCCTGAGCCGGGAAACGCCTGCAGGCCGCCAAACGGCCCTGGAGGTGACGCGTGGCATGCCGCACAATGTCACCACCGAGATGGACCTGGCGCTCTGGCAGACGGCGCAGGCCATCCGCGCCGATGCGGCGAGTCTGGCGGCCGTACAGACAGGGGCGGCGGCGGAGTTGGCGGCGCGCTATCAGGCCGGACAACTGCCGGAAGCGGCTCAGATGGCGATCGGGCGCTTCCTTGCCCGCTATGGGGTGCGCGGGCTGGCGGAGATCGATATGGGCCGCCGGCGCTGGCGCGAGGATCCGACGCCGGTGCTGCAGGCTTTGCAGAGCTACCTGAGCATCACCGACCCGGCCCAGGCGCCCGATGCCGTCTTTGGGCGCGGGGCGGCGGCAGCGCAGGCCGCCATCGACCGGCTGGCGAGCGACCTGCGCCGTCGCCGCTTCGGCCGGCTGAAGGCAATGCTGGTGCGCACAGCCGGCGGCCGGACGCGGGCCATTGCCGGTCTGCGCGAGCTGCCCAAATGGACGATCATCAACATCTCCGGCATCTTCCGGGCCAGGCTGCTGCACGAGGGCGAGAAATTGGTGGCCCAGGGGGTGGTGGCGCAGGCCGACGATCTGTTCTTTCTGGCCTGGGATGAGCTGGCAGCCCTGGCCGCCGGGGCGCAGCGGCCCTGGCGAGAGATTGTCGCCGGCCATCGCGCTGCCTTCGCGCGCGAGCTGCGCCGCAAGCAGATCCCCCGTCTGCTGCTCAGCGATGGCCGGGCTTTCTACGAAGGGGTGGACGCGGCCGACGGCGAAGCCGAGGGGAGGATCATCGGCAGCCCGGTTTCGCCGGGCGTGGTCGAGGGCCTGGTGCGCGTGGTGCTCGACCCGCACCAGGCCGGTCTGCAACCGGGCGAGATCATGGTCTGCCCCGGCACCGACCCCTCGTGGACGCCGCTGTTCCTGGCTGCGGCCGGGCTGGTGATGGAGGTGGGGGGGATGATGACGCATGGCTCGGTGGTGGCGCGCGAGTATGGCATCCCGGCCGTCGTCGGCATCCGCCAGGCCACCACCCGCCTGAGCACCGGACAGCGGGTGCGCGTCGATGGCGCCACGGGTGAGATCACGCTGCTCGATGGTTGACTTGCTTGACATCGCTTTCGAAATGCCCTAGAATGAAAGCAACCAAAAGCAATCGAAACCACGAATCCAGGACGAAAACACAGTGCAGGCCCCATGCTGAACGACATGACCGTGCCAGAACGGCGACACGAGATCTTGAGCCGCACCAACCGCGAGGGACGGGCGACGGTGGCGGAGTTGAGTCGCTTGTTCGGCGTCTCGGAAGTCACGATCCGGCAGGATTTGCAGGCGCTGGCCGAGCAGAATCTGCTCGTGCGCACACACGGCGGGGCGATCCCGGCCAATCGGCTGGCGTCCGAGCTATCGTTGGCGCTGCGACGGCAACAGCAGGCGCTGGCCAAGGACCGCATTGGCGCCGCCGGCGCCGCCATGATCAATGATGGCGACGCCGTTTTTCTGGACACCAGCAGCACGGCCCTGGCCATTGCCATGCGCCTGCGACAGCACCGCGAGGTGACGGTCATCACCAACAGCATTGCCATCGTCCAGGAGTTGATGGCCTTTCCCGACCTGACGGTGGTGGCGCCGGGCGGTCGCTTGCGCCGGGAAACAGCCTCGTTGATCGGCGTCGATGGCCTGGAAGTGTTGGCCGGTTATAACATCCAGAAGGGCTTCTTCGGCGCCCACGGCCTCAGTCTGGCGGAGGGCTTGACCGATGTCAGCGCGGAGGAGGCCGATGTGAAGGCGGCGATGGTGGCCCGCTGCCGGCAGGTGATCGCCGTCATCGACGCGACCAAATGGGGACGCGTCGGCTTTGCCTCTTTCGCCCCCCTCGCCGCCGTCCACCACATCATTACCGCCGCCGACGCCCCGGCGGACTGGGTCGAACGAGTGCGCGCGATGGGCATCACCGTCGTTTCAGTCTGATTTTCGGTTCCGGGTTCCGGGATGCGGGTTCCGGGTTCCGGGCGTCTCACGCCTCTCGTTTCACTCCTCACGCCTCACGTTTCACTCCTCACGCCTCACGTTTCACTCCTCACGCCTCACTCCCCATGCTCAACCCCATGTCAGATCAAGTCTTCATCCCCAAACTAGGACAAACCGTCGAAGAAGTCACCGTCGGCCAGTGGTTGGTGGCCGATGGTTCGCCGGTGCGCAAGGGTCAGGAGATCCTCAACATCGAAACCGATAAGGCCGTCTTCGCTGTCGAAGCGCCCAGCGAGGGCTTCGTCCATTTCGGCCCGGTCAAAGAAGGCGATGTGTTGCCGGTGCTCAGTGTGGTCGCCAGCATCGGGGCGGCGGATGAGGCCTTTGCTGGGGCGCCGGTCGCTGGCAAGGGCGAGACACCGGCCGCAACCGCACCGGCTGTCGCCATTCAGTCCGAGCCGGCAAGAGCCAGTGCTGCTCCCCCTGCCGCCGGGGCGGTCTTCGCCTCGCCGCGGGCGCGCAGCCTGGCCGAGCGCAAGGGCGTCGATCTGGGCAGGGTGGCGGCCAGTGGGCCGCTGGTTCCCGGCACCGAAGCCGGCGCCCGCATCCTCGAACGCGACGTGCTCGACTATCTCGACCGTCGCCCGCGCCTCACCCCCGTCGCCCGCCGGCTGGCCGCAGAAGCCGGGCTGGACACGGATGCGATGGTGGGGAGTGGGCCGGGCGGGCGCGTCACCCGCCGCGATGTCGAGATGGCCGCCCGCCCGGCCGCCCGCCCGGCCGCCCACCCGGCCGCCCGCCCGCCCGCCCGGCCGCCGTCGCCCGTCGCCCCGCCGCCCATCGCTCTAGCCACCCCGGCGCCGGTCGCGCCGACAATCGCTCCGCCGGCGGCGCCAGCCCTACCGGTGGCGCCGGCCCTACCGGCGGACGTCCTGGCCCGCATCCCGCTCAAAGGCATTCGCGGCCTCATCGCCGAGCGCATGGCCGCCAGCGTCCACACCACCGCCCGCGTGACGCTGGTGATGGAGGTGGATGCGAGCGAATTCGTGGCCATGCGCGAGCGGCTGAAGGCGCGCCTGAGCGAAAGCTGGGGCTTTGCGCCCGGCTACAACGACTTCCTGGGCAAGATCGTGGCCGCGGCCCTGCGCCAGTTCCCCTCCATGAACGCCCGCCTGAACGCCGACGCCATCGAGCAGATGGCGGCCGTGAACCTGGGCATGGCCGTAGACACCGAGCGCGGCTTGTTGGTTCCCGTCATCCGCAATGCCGACCAAAAGAGCTTGCGCCAGTTCGGGCAGGAGTTCCGGGCGCTGGCCGAGCGGGCCAGACAGGGCAAGGTGCTGCCAGATGATCTTTCCGGCGGCACCTTCACCATCACCAGCCTGGGGAGCTTCGATATCGATGCCTTCACCCCGGTCATCAACCTGCCCGAGGCCGCCATCCTGGGCGTGGGCCGCATCGCCCCCAAAGCAGTCGTGCGCGAGGGGCAGATCGTCGCCCGGCAGATGTGGACGCTGAGCCTGGTCTTCGACCACCGTCTGGTGGATGGCGCGCCGGCGGCCCGCTTTTTGCAGGCGATCAAGGCCATGATCGAGGAGCCGTATCTGCTGCTGGCCGGCTGAAGGCGGGGGCTGGCTGGGTGAACGCCGGCCGGCGTCAGACCCGGCTGCACCCGTCCTGGTGAGCGCCCAAGCAACGTCTCAAGCAACGATGCCCGCTTGCATCATGCCGGGCATCGTTGCTTTTTCCCCCCAACGGAGAGATTCCCTGATGACAGACAAACCTGCGACCCGGCCCCTTTTCTTGCCCGTCCTCCTCGCCATCTGCCTGCTGGCGGCCGGCGTTGCGTCCAGGGTTCTGGCCCAAGCGCCCGCCAACGGCATCACCAGCCCGGCCGAGGGTGCGACCCTGGCGGGGGTGGTCGAGGTGGCCGGGGTTGCGGCCGATCCCGCCTTCCAGAAGTGGCAGCTCGACCTGCTGCTGGACGGCAAGCCGCACCAGGCCACGGCCCTGGCGGTGGGGGATGGACAGACGCTGGCGGCGGCCATCCTGACGAAGTTCGATTCGGCGCCCTACCCCAACGGGCAGCATCGGCTGCGGCTGCGCGTGGTGCGGCAGGATGGCAACTATGCTGAGTTCTTCCGCGCCGTTGTCTTTGCCAACCCACTGCCGCCGGCGGCGGAGGCGCCAACCAGGCCGGCCGAGGCCAACGGCATCGTCGCGCCCAAGGCCGGCGAAAAGGTGAAGGGCACAGTGCGCATCCGCGGCGTGGCGGCCGATGCCGATTTCCTGAAGTGGCAGCTCGATCTGTTGCCCGGCGGCGACCCAATGCAGGCGTTTCTGATCACGGTCTCACGGACGCCGGCCGAGGACGAACGCAACCTGGGGGCGGTGGACACGCAGTATTTTGCCAACGGGCAGCATGTGTTGCGGCTGCGCGTGGTGCGTAAAGATAGCAATTTCGACGAGTATGTGCTCCCGATCGTCAGCGCCAACGCCGGCGCACCCCTGCCCCGGCCCGTGGCCAAGAATGGCTTCAGCGCGCCGAAAAAGAACGCCCAGGTGGAGGGGGTGGTAGAGATCCACGGCGTCGCCAACGCCGACGATTTCAGCAAGTGGCAGATCGATGTGCTGGTGAACGGCGACGCCGAGCAGGCTGTGTTCGTGGCCACGGGCCGGCGAGCGGTTCCGGTCTCGGCGCTGCTGGCGCGTTTCAATAGCAGGCGTATCGCCAACGGCGAGCATGTGTTGCGGCTGCGGGTGGTGGGCGGCGACGGCAATTATCAGGAGTATTTGCGGCCGATTCGGGTGGAGAATGAGGGGTGAGGCGGGGCGGTGTGGAAGCGAAAAACAAACTGGCCCGGTCGGGCGACCGGGCCAGGGCGAGAAAGAGAGAGTGGGTGGGAAGTGGGGATCAGTTGGAGCGGGCGCTGATGGCGATGCGCTTGGGCTTGACTTCCTCGGCCTTGGGCACATTCAGGGTCAGGACGCCATCCACATAGTCGGCCACGATGCCATCGGCGTTGACGGGCGCCGCCAGCGACAGGCTGCGCTCGAAGCTGCCGAAGCGGCGCTCGCGCAGGTGATACTGGCCTTCCTCGAAGTCTTTGGTCTCGTCGATCTTGGCCTTGATGTTGAGAACATTATCGGCGAGCGTGATCTCGAAGTTGTCGGGGTTGGCGCCAGGCAGGGAAGCCTTGACGACGAAATTCTCGGCGGTCTCGGCCACATCCAGCGGCAGCGTCCAGGCGGCCGGCTGGTTCCAGAGGCTGGGGCGTTCGAAGGCATCATCGAACAGCCTGTCCATGGCGCCGCGCCAGGCGGCCATTTCGCGGGAAAGGTCACGATAGAGGGGGTCACGACGGAGCATGAGTCGCATGGTATTGCCTCCAACGAGGGTGTAGAGATAGAAGGTAGAATCGAGTTGTCAGTGAGGGGTGAGGGTGGTGGCCGCTCACACCTTTGATTCAACACCACCACTGTTAGTCCAGCATTGGCGCAACGTTGGCGTTTTGTTAGAGTTAGACGGCCATGTGTTATACTGATCACATCCTCACAACTGATTTCGCGTGAGACTCGCCGTCAGCCAGCGCTGGGTTGGCGGCATTTTTCAGCACTGGCCCCATCGGCCACAAGGAGACGCATTAGCATGGAAGTAAAGTTGTACGTTGGCAACCTCTCGTACGCCACCACCGAAGAAGAAATACGGGAGTTGTTCGAGCAGGCCGGCAGCGTGGTGTCGGTCGAGTTGATCCGCGACCGCGATACGAATCGATCGAAAGGTTTTGCCTTCGTAGCAATGGGAAGCCAGAAAGAGGCCGAGCAGGCGATCAATCAGTACAATGGCTATCTGTTGAGCGGGCGCAATCTGACCGTGAATGTCGCCCGTCCGCGCGAAGAGCGCCCCCGCACCTACGGCGGCAATCGTTCCGGCGGTTATGACAAGCGCGGCGGCGGCAGCGGCGGCGGTTACAATCGGCGCGGCAGCGGCGGCAGCGGCAGCAGCAGCGGCGGCGGACGCGACCGTCGCGGCGGCAAAGACTGGTACTAAACCGGTAGACGAGCTTCGAGAAGACGCTCGAGAGCCAGGAACAGGCTTTCGGGCGTCTTGGCGCGCGGCGACGCCATGTGCGCGCACCCCGGCCGGCGCTGACAGATACTCGGCTCTTGGCCCTGACCGACCATGATCTCCGTCATCCTCACTGTGTTCAACGAGGGGGCGGCCATCCGGCGGCTGCTGGATAGCCTGGCGGCGCAGACTCGGCCCCCCGATGAGATCGTTGTCGTCGATGGCGGTTCGAGCGATGACACGACGGCGCAATTGCTGGCCTATGCCGACCGTCTTCCTCTGCGGGTGATGGTCGAGCCGGGGGCCAACATTTCGCGCGGGCGCAACCTGGCCATCCGGGCGGCGCAGGGCGACCTGCTGGCGCTGTGCGACGCCGGGGTGCGGCTGGAGCCGGGCTGGCTGCAGGCCATCACCCGGCCGTTGTTGGCCGACCCGGCGGTGATGGTGGTCTCTGGCTGGTTCGAGGCCGACGCGGCCACGGCCTTCGAGCTGGCGATGGGGGCGACGGTGTTGCCGATGGCCGACGAGATCGACCCGGCTGCCTTCCTGCCCTCCAGCCGCTCGCTGGCCCTCCGCAAGGCGGCCTGGGAGGCGGTTGGGGGCTATCCGGAGTGGCTAGACTATTGCGAAGACCTGGTTTTCGATTTGGCATTGCGGGCGCAATACGGCTCATTTGCCTGGGCGCCGGCTGCTGTGGCCCATTTCCGGCCGCGCGGGTCGCTGCGGGTCTTCTTCCGGCAGTACTATCGCTATAGCCGCGGCGATGGCAAGGCCGACCTGTGGCGCCAGCGGCACGCTGTTCGTTATGTCACCTACTTGTTGGCGGCGCCGCTGCTGGCGGTTTTGGGGTGGTTGGTCAGCCCGGTCTTGTGGTTGATCGGGCTACTGGCCTTCGCCGCCTATTGCGCCCGGCCCTATCGCCGTCTGTTTCGGCTCTGGCGACGCCCCTTGGCCGATGGCCGCCTGCTGACCCCGATCGAAAAGCTCTACACGATCTTGCTCCCGCCCGTCATTCGCGTGGTAGGCGATGTGGCGAAGATGGTGGGGTATCCGGTGGGGGTGGGGTGGAGAAGGGCGCGCCGCAAGGATGAATGACACACAATGAGGGAAACACGGATTGGAGAAAGGGAAGGAGATGCCCCTCATTCACCCGTCATAATGCCAGGCAAGGCCAATAGAAAGGCTTGCCCATCCATTTCCACTGTCAGGGTCAACATGGTCTTGTCCTCTCCATGCCGATGGGGCAGCAAAGTACCCAACTGCTTTCCGAAGTCGGCGCCGTAGTTCATCTGCAGCGCTCTACGGTCGGGATAATTATCGAACCCTGTCACCACTTGCCCCTTGCGGACGACGTAGTAAGCGTACATCCGTCCCGATTGATTGAACACCTCTTTGAGGTAAATTTCTGCTCCTCTGTGAACGCCGTGCAGTTCCCAAAATGCACGCTACTCGCCAACATCCAGGCGCTCGAACGTCACTTCGTCCAGGAACTGACGGGCTGCCTGCGCCAGATCTAGGAAATAGCCGCGAGACGGCGACGCCATTCCGCTTGCTCCTCAAGCCAGTATTGCCATTCCATCGCATCCGCCTCCCAAAGCGGATTGCTGGCTTCCACTCGCGCCAGAAAGCGATCGTCTGTCTGCACCAGGCGGCTGAAGGCGTCGTACTCGCACTGATACTTTTGACGATAAGTGGCAATCCGGCGTTCGGTCTCGTTCATGCGTGCTTGCGACTGAGTCAGGAAATAAGCGCGCAGGGCATCCTCGATAACGGCATCGATGTCGCCCAATTCGTGGGCCATTTCGACCCACTTTGGTTGCAGGGTAAGTGTCGTTGGCATGATGTGTGACCTCTGCCAACTATGCCAAGCTTAGCACTTGATCAGGATTTTGGTAAATCAGGCGACCGAGCCGGCGCCCACCAGCATCTGTGTTCCCCCCATCTGTGCCATGACCTGGCCGCGCAGCCGTTCGGCCGTAGCCAGGCCGTGGTTGATGGCGATGGTGCGGCGGCTGGCAGCAAGGACGACGGTGGAGGGGATGGTGAGGATGCCGAAGTAGCGGGCCAGTTCCTCGTACTTGACCGCATCCACCTGGCACAAATGCACGTCATCGCCCCATTCGGCGCTGAGGCGCTGGAGGATGGGCGTCTGTTGCAGGCGGCACTGGCTGCATGTGGGCGTGCTGAAGTAGAGGACGGCGGCGACCGGGCGCAGGTCGAGGTCGGCCAGGCAGTCGGGCGCGGGCAGGCGGCCGAGCGCGGTCAGGCGGCGCTGTGTGCGCCAGCGCCAGAGGGCGACGGCGGCCAGGCTCAGGAGGGTGAGGAGGGCGAGGAAAAGGAGGCGTTCAAGCATGGCAGGGACTCACGACCACTGCGGCAGTTGCAGGCGGATGCCGCGGCGGGCAAGCTGGTAGAAGATGAAGCAGCCGAGGCAGAAGCCGAAGAAGAGGTTGATGGCGGCCAGGGCGACGACGAGGAAGGTGAGCGCCCACGCGAGGATGGGGGCGCCGGCGAGGAAGCCGATGGTTGCCAGGGCCAGGAAGATGCCGCCCAGGCCCTGGGCAAAGAGGTGCGGGGCCTGTTCGTCCTGCACCGGGTGGGGTTTGAGCAGGCCGGCGGGTTTGAGCAGGCGCGAGTAGATGAGTTTGAACAGGCTGGCGGGCGGGTAGAGCGTGCCGAGGATCAGGACGGCGGCGACGAAGGCCACCAGCCAGGGCTGGTCGAGGAGGAAGGCCAGCAGGTTGAGGGTGATGATGCTGGCCTGGTTGAATTGGAGGGCGGTGTGGTCGACAAAGGGTTGGTTGCGGGTGCGGGACATGATGGACTCCGGAGAAATGACACAGAGGGGGGAAACACAGATTAGTCGAACAAGCCGAGGCTGACGTATTTGGCGCCGCCGTCGGGGAGGACGGTGACGACGAGGCCGTGGTCGAGGCTGCGGGCGAAGGCAAAGGCGGCGTGGACGGCGGCGCCGGCGCTGAAGCCGACGAACAGCCCTTCCTCGCGGGCCAGGCGGCGGGCCATGAGCCAGGCGTCTTCGGCCTCGACCCGCATTTCGCCGTCCTTCAGCCGCGGGTCGTAGATGCCGGGGACGATGGCCGTGTCCATGTGCTTCAGGCCCTCGATGACCTGCAGTTCGTCGGCCGGCTCGACCGCGAGCACGCGCACGGCCGGGTTGAGCTCCTTCAGGCGGCGGCTGACGCCCATGAAGGTGCCGCTGGTGCCCAGCCCGGCCAAAAAGTGCGTGACCCGGCCCTGCGTCTGCCGCCAGATTTCGTTGGCAGTGCCGTAATAGTGCGCCTTCCAGTTCTCGTCGTTGTCGTACTGGTTGGGATAGTAGTAGCGTTCGGGATGGGCAGCCACGAGCTGGCGGGCCAGGCGGATGGCGCCGTCTGTCCCCTCCAGCGGGTCGCTGAGAATGAGTTCGGCGCCGTAGGCCCGCGCCACCTGCTTGCGCTCTTCGCTCACGTTCTCTGGCATCACCAGGGTCACGCGATAGCCTTTGGCCGCGCCGACGAGGGCGTAGCCGATGCCGGTGTTGCCGCTGGTGGCGTCGATGATCGTGCGGTCGGGCGTCAGTTCGCCGCCCATCTCAGCCTGCTCGACCATGCGCAGGGCCGGCCGGTCTTTGACCGAGCCGCCGGGGTTGAACCACTCGGCCTTGGCGTACACCTCCACCCCTGGGCGCAGATCAGCGGCCACGCGCGCCAACTTCAGCAGTGGGGTGTTGCCGATCTGCTGGAGGATGGCGGCGCGGCGGGGTTGGCGCCAGCGCAGGGGGTCGGGGGTGAGGAGGCGGGCGGGGGTGGGCATGGAGGATTAGAGGTTGGAGATTAGAGATTGGAGAGCGGGGGAACAGTCAACAGTCAACAATCAACTGATGAACGGCGACCCGGTCTCCCGGTCTACCGATTTCCCGGTCTACCGGTCTGCCGTTTCCTTGTCTACTTCATCTACTTCTCGATCGGCGCGCCGACGATGTTGCCGTATTCGGTCCAAGAGCCGTCGTAGTTGCGGACATTGGCGTAGCCGAGCAGGTAGGTGAGGACGAACCAGGTGTGGCTGCTGCGCTCGCCGATGCGGCAGTAGGCGATGATGTTCTGGTCGCTGCTCAGCCCGGCCTCGCCTTCGTAGATGGCCTTCAACTCCTCGACCGTCTTGAAGGAGCCGTCGTCGTTGGCGGCGCGGGCCCAGGGCACGTTGCGGGCGCCGCGAATGTGGCCGCCGCGCAGGGCGCCCTCTTGGGGATAGTCGGCCATGTGCAGCAGTTCGCCGCTGTATTCCTTGGGCGAACGCACGTCGATCAGCGGCATCCCGGCGGACTGGTGGGCCAGCACCTGGGGCAGGAGGGCGCGAATCTTGTAGTCCTGGCGCTGGGGGGCGTGGTAGGCGGCGGGGTCGAAGTGGGGGATGTCTTTGCTCAGGGGCCGGCCTTCTTCGACCCACTTCTTGCGGCCGCCGTTCATCACCGCGGCGGCGGTGTGGCCGAAGAGCTGGAACACCCAGAAGGCGTAGGTGGCCCACCAGTTGTTCTTGTCGCCGTAGAAGACAACGAAGGTGTCGTTGCTGATGCCGTGCCTGGCGCAGAGGGCCTCGAATTGGCGCGGGCCGATGTAGTCGCGGATGAGGGGGTCGTTGAGGTCGGCGATCCAGTCGATCGTCACGGCGTTGCGGATGTGTCCGGTGTGGTAGAGCAGCACGTCTTCGTTGCTTTCGACGAGCCGGATGTTGGGGTCATCGAGCCGGTCGGCGACCCAGGCGGTCGAGACCAGGGCTTCGGGGCGGGCGTAAGTGGTCATAGGTCAACTCCTTGTGTGTGAAGTGAGTGGTAGAAGGTCAGCCCGTGCGTGCAAATTGACACGGTACTGGAATATGGTACTATATCGATGTGAAACGGAAACACCGCAACACGATCGAACTTATCTTTGCCAGACCTGCGAGCGGCAACATCAGGTGGAGTGATGTCGAGGAGCTTTTTTTTGCTCTGGGCGCTGATGTTTCACAACGCGCCGGTCCAGGGTGGCCGTTGTTCTTTTCGATGAGGTCAGAGTCTTTCACAGACCGCATCCTTCACCCAATGTGGACAAAGGAGCAGTAGCAAACATCCGCAAATGGTTGGAGGAACATGGAGTAACGCCATGAATCATCTGATGACAGTTGAAGGCCAGAAAGCTAGAATCGAATACGATCCTGAGCTAGATATGTTCAGAGGTGAGATCTTGGGACTGAATGGCGGGGCTGACTTTTATGGTCGAACGCCGGATGAACTGCGGGAGGAATTCAGAAAGTCGCTAACTGTGTTTTTGGAGGTGTGTGAGGAGAAGGGAATCCCTCCCTACCGGCAGTATTCGGGCAGATTCAATCTCAGGGTTCCCTCCAATCTACACAGCGAGATTGCAGCGCGCGCCGCCGCTGAGGGCAAAAGTCTGAATGAGTGGATTACAGAAAGGCTATCTCAGGCTGTATGAACAAGACGGGTCAGGCTGCCGCGGCGATGGAGACGACGATGGGTGCAGCCGAAGGAGTGGGGAGGCTGGGCAGACCGCAGAACTGTTCGTAATCGATCAGTTCGGTGACGGTGGGGTTGGCGCCGCAGAGCGGGCAGGCGGGGTCGCGCTGGATGTTGAGGCTGCGGAAGCTCTGGTCGAGGGCGTCGTACATCAGCAGTCGCCCAACCAGCGGTTGGCCGATGCCGGCGATGAGCTTGATCGCTTCGACGGCCTGAACGGAGCCGATGATGCCGGGCAGCACGCCCAACACGCCGGCCTCGGCGCAGCTGGGCACTTCGCCGGGCGGCGGCGGGTCGGGATACAAGCAGCGATAGCAGGGCCCGCCATCGATGCCGTGAGCGGGGTTATCGGGCTGATAAACGGTGACTTGGCCCTCGAACATGAAGATGGAGGCATCGACGAGGGGCAGGCCGAGCAGGTGGCAGGCATCGTTGACCAAATAGCGGGTGGGGAAGTTGTCGGAGCCGTTGAGGACGACATCGTAGCCGCGCAGGATGTCGAGGGCGTTGGCGGCGGTCAGCGGCTGGCGGTGACCAATGACATGCACATCGGGGTTGAGGTCTTGCAACCGCTGGATGGCGGAATCAACTTTGGGTTGGCCGATGGTGCTCTCGCCGTGCAGGATCTGGCGCTGGAGGTTGGAGCGGTCGACGTTGTCGTAATCGATGATGCCGATCGTCCCCACCCCGGCCGCAGCCAGATAGAGCGCGGCCGGCGACCCCAACCCACCGGCGCCGATCAAGAGCACGCGGGCATCCAGCAGCTTGATCTGGCCGGTCTCGCCCAGATCAGGCAGGATGAGATGGCGGGCGTAGCGTTCGCGCTGGTCGGGCCGCAAAAAACGGGGGACGTCGAAAGCGAGGCCGGCGTTTTTCCAGCCGTTGAAGCCGCCCGCCATCGAGTAGACGCGGCTGTAGCCCAGCTCGTGCAAGTTGTGGGCCGCCAGCAGGCTGCGCACGCCGCCGGCGCAGTAGAGCACGATCATTGCCTCACGGTCAGGCTCCAGGGTCTCGATCTGTAGTTCGAGAAAGCTGCGGCTGAGGTGAAACGCGCCCGGCAGATGCCCCTGCACCCATTCATCGTGCTCGCGGATGTCGATCACCGCCACACCCTGGCGCTGGCGCAGCCACTCGTCCACCTGGCGCGGGGTCGCTTCGTTCACTTCGGCGCGGATGCGGGCCAGGAGCTGGTCGCGCGAGAGGCGGGCGCCGCTCCCCCCCGCCATGGCCGGGACGATGGAGAGTTTGTCGGTGGGGCGGATGGGCGTGGCCAGGCCTTGCAGGGTGCGAATCTCGTTGTCATCGACGAAGATGTTGATGAAGCGCTTGACCTGGCCGCCGGCGTCGAACAGCCGCTCTCTGAAACCGGGATGGGCGGCCTCGAGCGCGTCGAGGACCTCGGCGACGGCGGCGCCGGCGACCTCGACCCTGGCCTGGTTGCCGGTCAGCCGGCGCAGGGTGGTGGGAATGAAGACGGTTGGCATGGATGGCTGGGAGGGCGGAGGGGGTGAGAAAGGGCGATGGGGGCGGAAAACAAAACAACTCACCGCAAACGGTGAGTTGTTGGTCGAAGATGACGCCGTGACGCTTTGGGGGCTGTGGGCCAAAGCAACTGCCTGAATCAGGCAAGAAGGCTTCGGTATGATTGCTTGCTTCGCCAGGCGCACAATGCTGCTGTGGAGCAGGAGGCGCTCACCGCTGCTGGGTGGGGGCTTGCGGGGCAGCGGTCAACGATGACCGGCTACGCCCGCCCGATACAGGAGCAGGTGGGGGTGAGGGCGAATGTTGCAAAGCGAATCATGGGGGAAAGTGTAGCGTGTGTTCGGGGTTTGTCAAGAAAGCCCGGCTACTTTCTTGCCTTCAGCCTCGGCGCTGAAGATCATCCAGTTCGGCTTCGTCGCCGGCGATGGCCTGTTTCATCTGGTCGATGTGGACGTTGAGGGTGGCCCGCTCCAGGCCGATGGCCAGCACCACCTCTTTCTCTAGCTGAGCCAGAAGGACGCGACGGTCGCGCAGGCGGGACTCGACGGCGCGCAGGCGGGGGTCGGGGCCGGGGGCAAGGGTGGGGAGGGCGGCGGCAGGCCGGACGGGAGCGCCGGGAGCGCCGGCCAACAGGCGGTCGAGGATGTTGGCGAAGAACTGCCGGTTGTCGTAGCGCGGGTCGGCGAGGAAGGGGTCGAGAAAGAGCCGCCAACTACCCACCACCACCACCTTGGCGGTAGTCGAGGCGGCGGCCAGGATGGCTGGGCCTCGGCCGCGGTCGAGATAGCCGAGGATGTGGATGCCGGCCCCGGCCGGCTCTGGCTCGGCGATGAGGCTGTCGGGCCTGGCCCGGAGGATGGGCGCAGCCATGCCTTCATCGACGTAGAGCGAGCAGCAGGAGAGGGCGGCGACGACGTTCACCTGCTCGACGAGGGCCTGGAGGCGGCCGGCGGCCGGGTTGGGCGCGGCTTCGACGAGGCAGCGCCTGGCCCGCGCCAGGTTGCCGGCGGCGACGAAGGCGTCGTCGGGGTCGGCGCCCGCCGGCAGGATGACGTCGCGGTTGAAGCTGATGCCGTAGCGCTCGATCAGGCGGCTGAGATTGGCTTCGTGATGCCAATCGCCGGTGTAGGCGCCGAGGACGAGCAAGCCGCCGCCCCCGCGCACGAAATCGTGCACGGCCTCGATTTCGTCCTGGGCCAGGTTCGTCTGGCCCTGCGGCGCCATCGGCAGCACCAGGGCGGCGCAACCGGCCAGCGTCTCTGGGCTGAAGCGGCTGCCGGCAGGGGCAAAGGCCACAGGGCGACGCTCGCCGGCCAGGGCCGCAGCCAGGCTGAAGCCTTGATCGACGGTGGGCGGGGCGCTGAACCAGAGCTTCTGGCCGTGGCCTTCGTCGAAGAGGATGGCGGCAGGGAGGGAAAGGGGGTCGGGCATCAGTCGATGAGCAGTTCGACCGGGGCGACGGCGACGGCGCGGGCCTGGGCAGGCTCGGCGGCGTCTTCTTGGATGACGATGTAGAGGGCCAGGCCGGGCGGCGGGCGCAGGCCGGCAAGGGCGGAAGGGAGGGCCGCCCCGGCCGGCAGGTAGTAGCCCCAGCGGCCAGGCCGGGTGCGGTAGAAGGGGAGGGCGCGACGGCAGGCGGTGGGGTCGAGGTCGCCATCGATCTCGCGCAGGAAGAAGCCTTGGAGGTCGGGGCGGGCGTCGTCGAGCAAGGAGCAGATGAGGTAGACGCTGTCGGGATAGTGGGCCTGGATGGCGTCGGAGGCCGAGGGGTAGGCGGGGTCTTGCGGATGGCTGTGGTAGAGGGCGATGAGTTCGTCGCCGGCGTCTTCCCACTCCACCTGGGCCAGGAGGGATTTGGCTTCGACCTCGTAATCGGTGATGGGGTTGGGGGCGATGTTGCGGGCGGGGTGGATGGCCGTCGCCCGCCCGTCCCGGCCCCGCACCAGGCCGCAGACCTCCTCTGGTTTGCCGGCGCGGGCATGGGCGATGATGGCCGCGGCCAGCGGCTGCGGCAGGATGAGTCGGGGGGTGCTCATGGCGTCCACCGTTCGATGAAGACTTGCATGACGCCGCCGCATACGCCCAGCGATTGCATCGAGATCGGCTCGGTGAGATCGACCTCGACCACGGCGGCTTCGCCGCTCTGGAGCACGTCCAGGCCGGCGCGGATGACGTCGGCTTCGCCGCAGCCGCCGCCGATGGTGCCCACATGCTGGCCCAGGGGATGGATGAGCATTTTCGTCCCTACCTGGCGCGGGACCGAGCCTTTGGCGGCGACGATGGTGGCCAGGGCGACGGTTTCGCCGGCGCTGAGGTGGCGTGTGAGGGCTGCGTAGATCGTGTCCATGGTGGGGATGGCGGTGGGGGGCGCCGCCGACCATTCTAACACAGGTGGGGCCGCGCCCGCCCCGCGGACGAAGGTGTGATCTTGCCAGCCAAAGAGCTGCGGCTTACACTGGGGTTATGAACACGACCCTCACCTGTATCCCCGGTCTGTTGGTCGGCCATGACAGCAACGATGAGGCTCGCACCGGCTGCACGGTGGTTCTGACCCCGGCCGGCGCCACGGCGGCGGTGGATGTGCGCGGGGCTGCGCCCGGCACCCGCGAGACCGACCTGCTACGGCCCGAAAATCTGGTGGGCGAGGTGCACGCGGTTTTGCTGGCAGGCGGCTCGGCTTTTGGCCTGGCTGCCGCCGAGGGGGTGGTTCGCTGGCTCTACGAAAGAGGTATCGGTTTTGCTACGCCGGTCGCCCGCGTGCCCATCGTCCCGGCGGCGGTGCTGTTCGACCTGGGGGTGGGGCGGGCGGATGTGTGGCCGGATGCAGCCGCCGGCTACCGGGCCTGCCAGGCCGCCGGTTCGGGGCCGGTAGCGCAGGGGCGCGTGGGGGCGGGAACCGGGGCGACGGTGGCGAAGTTGCACGGGCCGCAGGGCGCACGGCCGGGTGGGATCGGCAGCGCAGCCATGGTTTTGCCAGAAGGTGGGAAGTTGGCCGCGCTCGTGGCCGTCAATGCCTATGGTGAGATCATCGATCCCGCGGATGGGCGGGCCGTGGCGGCGGCAGGGGTGGGCGGCGCTGAGCGGTTGCAGCCCGGCTTCGGCCAGAACACGAGCATCGGCGTCATTGCCACCGACCTGGCCCTGAACAAGGCCGAGTGCTTGCGGGTGGCGCAGATGGCGCATGACGGCCTGGCCCGAACCATACGCCCCAGTCACACGCTCTGGGATGGCGACGCGCTGTTCGTGCTCAGCCTGGGGGGAGCCGGGAGGGGCGACCCCGGTTTGCTCGGCATCCATGCGGCAGCTCTGACGGCCCGCGCCGTGCTGGCGGCGGTGGGGGAGGCGACCCGCCAGGGCCGCGAAGGAGGCGATGAGAATCGCCGGCGCCATGAAACGTCATAAGGAGCAAGAATGAAACGCCGTTTCCCGTCTTTTGCGCTCGCACAGACGAGCGAGCACCAGGCGGCCGGTTGCATCGATCCGGCCGAGGTGCGGTTTTTTGCCGGACGTTCACATCCGGCCCTGGCGAAGGGCATTGCCGGTTATCTTGGCGTGCCGATGGACCCGTGCCATATCGAACGCTTCGCCAACGACAATATGCGCATCCAGTTGGGGGCCAGTGTCAGGGGGCGATCGGTTTTCATTGTCCAGTCGCTGACGCCGCCGGTGAGCGACCATCTGCTGGAGATGTTGATGATGCTGGATATCGCCCGCAGCGCCGCCGCGCACGAAGTCCACGCCATCATTCCTTATTTCTCCTACGCCCGCTCGGACAAGAAGGACGCGCCGCGGATTTCCATCGCCGCCCGGTTGATCGCCGATCTGTTGGTGACGGCCGGGGCCACGCATGTGATGACCATGCAACTGCATTCGCCCCAGGTGCATGGCTTTTTTAGTGTCCCCACCGACCCACTCACGGCCCGCGGGTTGTTCGTAGAGCACTTGCGGCCGGATTTTCTGGACTGCAACGATACGGTGGTGGTGGCGCCGGATGCCGGCGGGGCCAAATCGGCGGCCCGTTTTGCCGGACAGCTTCATCTGCCGGTGGCGGTGGCCAGCAAGACGCGCCTTTCTGACACCGAGGTTCAGTTCAGCGAGGAAACGCGAAAGCAGGTGCAGGGTTATCGTCGCGCCATCATCTACGATGACGAGATCGGCACCGGCGGCACGGTGGTCGAGTTGTGCCGGGAGCTTGTCGCCGGCAGGGTCGAGGATATCGTCATCGTCTGCACGCACGGCCTCTTCTGGGGCGAGGCGCGGAAGAAACTGGCGGCGGTGGCGCAGGTGAGCAGGATCATCACCACCGATACCACGCCGCTGCCGCAGAGGCGGAGGCTGCCGCAGATGACTATCCTCTCGGTGGCGCCGATCTTCGGCGAGGCCATCCGCCGCAATCATCTGCGCCAGTCGATCGGCGATCTGTTCACGTTTTGGGATGAGGAGTAGCCGGATGAAGGCCGGTTTTGTTCACGCCGCCTGCCCTGGCCCCACCAGCTTCTCCAGCCGATCGACATAGTCGGAAAGAACGGCAAAGGTGGCTTCGACGGCCTCGGGCCGGCTCAGATCCACGCCGGCCAGGGCGAGGGCAGCAAGGGGGTGCAGCGAGCCGCCAGCGCTGAGGAAGCGACGGTAGTCGGCGGCGGCGCCGTCGACGCCGTCGAGGATGCGTTGGGCGCAGGCATGGGCGCCGGAGATGCCGGTGGCGTATTGGAAGACGTAGTAGTCGGCGTAGAGATGGCCAAAGGTGGCCCAGGTGATGCCGAGGCGGTCATGGTCGATGTGCATGTCAGGCCCGTAGGCTTCGGCAAACAGTTCGGTCATGCGGTCGATCATGAAGTCGGCGGTGAGGCCCAGCCCGGCTTCGGCCCGTTGGTGCATTTCCAGCTCGAAGCGGGCCAGGGTGGGCATGACGAGGAAGTAGCGATGGAAGTTCGACATCGCTTCTTCGATCAGGCTGATCTGGAAGGCAGGGTCGGGGTTGGCCCGCAGCAGATGGCCGCGCACCATGGCTTGGTGGAAGTTGGAGGCCACCTCAGCGGCGAAGAGCGAGTAGTCGCCATAGACGACCGGCTGGTGTTTCCAGGTCAGGTAGGAGTGCATCGAGTGGCCCAGCTCGTGGGCGAGGGTGCTGAAGCTGCGCATCGAGTCGGTGTAGCTCATCATGATGAAGGGGTGGGTGCCGGGCGCGCCGGTCGAGAAGGCGCCCTGGCTCTTGCCAACGTTGGGGTAGAGGTCGATCCACCTTTCTTGCAGGCAGCCGCGGCGCATGATGGCCACGTAGTCGTCGCCCAGGGGGGCCAGGCCCTGGCAGATCCACTCGACGGCCTGCTCGAACGGGATCTGCGGCGAGTTGGCGGCCAAAGGCGCCCAGACGTCGTAGGGATGGAGGATGTCCAGGCCCAGGGCGCGGCGGCGGAAGGCCCAGTAGCGACGCCACGTGGGCAGGTTCTGGCGAAAGACGTCGATCAGGTTATGGAAGACGGCGGTGGGGATGTCGTGGGGAAAGAGGGAGGCGGCCAGGGTGGAGTCGTAGCGCCGGGCGCGCATCCCAAAGACGCTCTGTTTGAGCGAGGCGCCATAGGCAGCGGCCAGGGTGTTTTTGAAGGCGAGATACTGGTCGTGGTAGTTTTCCCAGGCCGTGCGTCGCACCTCGCGGTCGGGATGGTCCATCAGGTGGGTGAGGGTGCTTTGACTGACGTCGTGAGTGGCGCCATCGCTGCCGGCGGCTGCCTGGAAGCGCAGGTCGGCGTTGGTCAGCATGCTGGAGGTCGTCCAGGCGCCGTTGAAAGGATCGGCCAGCATCCCCAGCACTTCTTCGACTTCGGCCGAGCGCACGTGGGCCTGTTTGCGGAAGAGGTCGTCGCAATAGTGGCGGTAGGCGGCCAGGCGCGGCTCTTCGTGCCGCCATTCCTGCACCCGCGCCTGCCCAAGCGCCAGGAGTTCCGGTTCGATGAAGGCGCAGGCCGCCAGGACCTGGCCGTAGGCTCCATCGGCGCGCCCGCTCATCGCGGCCGCCTTCTGGCTGGTGGTATCGACGGCGTGGCTCATGCCGGCGTAGACCTGCAAGACCCAGGCGCGGCGGCGGAGTTCATCGCGTAGCGCCAGGGCCTCGGCCAGGAGGCCGGGTGAGGAGGCGAGCCGGCCGGTGTAGTGGCCAAGTGAGGCAAGGTCGGTCAGGAGGGCGTTTAGTTCGCTCTCCCAGGCGGCATCGTCGGCAAAGAGGCTGGTCGAATTCCAGGTGTGTTCGTGGGCAATGGCGCTGCGAGGGGGAAGGGCGGTGGACATGAGGTTCTCAGGTTTTGAGCGCGAAGGGGAAGGTTTGTGTCATTGCGAGGCCGAAGGGCCGAAGCAATCCCCGGCTGGGAGGAGGGGCAGTACAGGGCCTTCGAGACAAAGGATTTTACCATCTTTCTCGCACGAGCCGCACAAGCCCAGGCCGCAACGCATGTAGGCCTCCCACGAAAGCTGGGCCGGGATGCGGAAACGCGCCGCCAGGCCGGCCAGGGCCGCCAACATGCCGTGCGGCCCGCAAGCAAAGAGGCTATCGCACGCGCCCGCAGCCAGCAGCGGCTCGACTACGTCCGTTGCCAGGCCGCGCGCGCCCAGACTGCCGTCTTCGGTGCTCAGGCGCACTTCGGCCCCCAGGCGGCGCAGGCGTTCGGCGAAGATGAGATCGCCGGCGGTGCGAGCGCCGATCACTGCTAACACCTGTGCCCCGGCCCAGATGCTGCGACGGGCAAGGAAGCTGAGCGGGGCGACGCCGTAGCCGCCGCCCACGAGCAGCGGTCTGTCGCTGGTTTCGGTTTGGAAGCCGCGCCCCAACGGCCCCCGCAGCCATACGCGGTCGCCGGGCCGCAGGCGGTGCAGCAGGGTGGTGAACGGCCCCACCGCCGCCACGGTGATCGTCACCGGGTCGTCGTTCACCAGGCTGAAAGGTTTCTCATCGAAGCGCGGCAACCAGGCCATCAGGAATTGCCCCGGTTGGGCCTGCCAGTGGGCGTCGAAGATGAAGGTTTTTGTGCGGTTGTTTTCGCCCTCAACCGCAAGCAGATGGGCGGGCTGAGGCAGGTGGCGAGGGGGCAAGTTGATCACGATGGGAGGGGCGCAGGGGTGGGTTCGAGATCGTAAACCGGCTCGCGGTGGGCCAGGGCCTGGATGGAGGCGGTGGAATCGTGGCCGTGGGCAGCCAGCCAGTCTTCCATTTCCTGGCGGATGAGGGTGATGGCTTCTGGCCCGCGGTAGTGGATGGCGCTGCCGACGCCGACGAGGCTGGCCCCGGCCATGATCATGGCGATGGCGTCGCGGCCACTGTTGACGCCGCCGACGCCGATGAGGGGGGTGTGAGGGACGGCCTGGTGGATTTCGTAGACGCAGCGCAGGGCGATGGGCAGCAGGGCGGGGCCGGAGACGCCCCCCCGCCGGTTTTTCAGCAGCGGCTGGCCGCTTTCGATGTCGATGATCATCCCCGGCATGGTGTTGATGGCGCAGATGGCGTCGGCCCCGGCCGCAACCACGGCGGCGGCGATGCGGCCGATGTCGGGCACGTCGGGCGCCAGTTTGACGATGAGGGGGATGCCGGGGACGGCGGCCTTGACGCTGGCCGTGACGGCGGCGGCGCTGGCAGCGCTGGCGGCGAAGGGTTCGCCGAGGTCGGAATGGACATTGGGACAGGAAATGTTGGCTTCCAGCAGGTCGGGCGCGGCCTGGGCCAGGGCGGCGGCCACGCGAGCGAAGTTTTCGACCGTGTCGGCGAAGAAGCTGGCGATGAGGGCGCTACCCAGGGGGGCCAGTTGGGCTTTGGCCTGGCGCAGGATGTCAAGTTCGTGGTCGGGGCCGGGGTTGGGCAGGCCGATGGCGTTGAGCAGGCCGCCGCCCCAATCGATGCAGGTGGGGTTGGCGTGGCCGCGCCGCGGTTCTGGCCCGGCGCTCTTGGTTGTCACGGCCCCGCAGCCGGCCCGCGCCGCCCGCGCCAGCAAGGCAGCCGAGGTCCCCCAGATGCCAGAGGCCAGGACGAGCGGGCCGGGGAGGTGGAGGTGGAGGAAGGGGGTGGGGGGCATGGGTAGGGGGTGGTAATTGGTTATTAGTAATTGGTTATTCGTAATTGCTGATTACTGATTACTGCCTCCCCACTACCCGCTCATACACGGCGCGCGTTTGGGCGGCGGTGGTTTCCCAGCGGAAGTTGGCGGCGCGGGCCAAGCCCAAGGATCGAAGCTCGGCCCGACGGCGGGGGTCGGCCAGCGCCCGCTCTAATCCGGCGGCGATGCTGTCGATGTCGGTCGGGTTTACCATCTCGGCCGCGCCGCCGGCCACTTCGGCCAGGGCGCCGCGGTTGCTGGCGATGACGGGTGTGCCGCAGGCCATGGCCTCGACCACAGGCAGGCCGAAGCCTTCGTAGAGCGAGGGGAAGACCAGGGCCTCGGCCAGGTTGTAGAGGGCCGCCAGGTCGTCGGCGGGGAGGAAGCCGAGGAAGCGGACGCGAGCGGCCATTTGCAGCCGCTCGACCGCGGCGAAGACCTCGTCATCCTTCCAGCCGCGCTGCCCGACCAACAGCAGATGGTGGGGGAAGGATGGCGTCAGCCGGGCGAAGGCTTCGAGCAGGCGCACCAGGTTTTTGCGCGGTTCGATGGTGCCCACATAGAGCAGGAAGCGGTCGGGGAGCTGATGGCGATGGCGCACGGCCGTCAGGGCGGGGCCGGGCGAGAGCGGGCGGAAGATGGGGGCGGGGGCTTCGTAGATGGCGTGAACGTTGTCGGCGGGCAGGCCCAGCAGCCGGATGATGTCGGCGCGGGCGCTCTGTGAGACGGTGATGACAGCGGCGGCGCGGCGGGCAGCCAACGGCAGGATGGGGCGCATGGCCAGCAGCCGCTTGCGGTAGTGGTAGTGCGGGAACAGCCAGAGGGTCATGTCGTGGATGGTGAGGATGGTGGGACATGGCCCCCAGATCGGGGCGACGTTGTTGGTGAAGTGGCAGGCGTCCAACGGCAGGCGGCGCAGTTGCCAGGGCAGGATGGTCTGCATCCATACGGTTTTGTTCAGCCACGAGCGCTTGCCCGATCCCGGCTGTTGGTGCGTAAGCGGGATGATGGCGTCGGCTGGGTTGCGGCCAAGTTGCGCCCACAAATTGGCGGTGTAGACGCCAACGCCGCTCAGGGGCGTGGCCAGGGCGGTGATGTCGAATCCGAGTCGCATAGCCCAGATTGTCCGCGGGGCGGGCGGGCGCGTCAATCCGAGGGGGGAGGGAGGTGATCGGCGAAGGACGCGAAGGGGGGCGTTATCCGTTGACTGTTGATTGTTGACTGTTGGCAAGGGGCAGGGATCTGGTTTCAATCGCTAGAGGAAGCGGCGAGGCCGAGGGCGGCGAGGAGCCAGAAAGCGGTGTAGGTGGGGGTGAATTCGTAGAAGGAATCGAGCAGACCGTGGACGAACCAGGCCATCAGCCCGGCAAAGACGGCCAACCGCCAGATCACGGCCTGGCGGCTGCGGCCCGGCTGCGGTCGCAGGCCCTGCCAGGCGCGCCACAAGATCAGGCCGTTCAGCCAGACGAAGGCCAACAAGCCCAGCCCCCCCGTCCCTGCCAGCCACTCCAGATAGAGGTTGTTGGCGTGGATATTCGGGTCCCAGGTCTTCAGCCCGGCGTAGAGGCCATAGACCAGACGGAAGTTGTCCGGCCCGACGCCCAACAAGGGCCGGGCGGCGGCCATGCGCAGGGCCGCCCGCCAAAGATCGAGCCGGCCGGGCGGCGGGATGCGCACGATCTGGCCGGGCGCTGGGGTGGGGGCGGGGGCCGGCTCGGTTGGGGCGTCGCCGGCGATGACGGTGAGGCGGGTGCGCGCAGGCGCAGCGCCTTTCCAACTAAACCAGGCCACGCCCTCCTGCACCATGTCCCATTCGAGGATGTACTCGCCGGGCCGAGTCGGCGCCTGCACGATGGCCTCGACCTCGACCCGTTCGCCCGGCTGCACCAGCCGCGGCAAGGGTGAGCGGGGGCCGTCGTATTGCAGTTGGCGCCCATCCTCACGCAGTAGATGGTAGCTGAGTTGGAAGGGGGTGGGGCCGCCGGCTTCCCACTCGCGCACGCCGGTGTTGGCGACCCGCACCGAAGCAGAAACGAGTCCCGACGCCGGGGCGCTCAGCCGGGCAGGTGCCTGGTAGGCGGCCTGATACCAGCTTTGCTCGGTCTCGGTGCGCAGCCGCAGCCCGGCCGTGGGGTTGTAGACCAGGATCATCCCGACCAGGGCAAGAAGGCCGCCGGCCGTGAGTAGGCTGCCCACCAGCAGCCGGCGCCAACGCCAGCGCCAAGCGAGGGCGGCCATCAGGCCCAGGGCCGACAACAGGGCCAGCACGCCGGCGCGGGTGAGGGTGAGGGCCAGGGCGCTCAGCCCGGCCAGCAAGCCCAGGGTCAGCAGCGCCTGCGCCCACCGCCGCCCTGCCGTCAGCGCCCAGGCCATCAGGAGGGGCAGGGTCAGTTCCAGCGTCATGGCGGCAATGGTGGCATAGGGCAGGGTGGAACTGAGGCGCAGGATGTCGCCGACGCGGGTGGGTGCGCCTTTGAATGGTTGCAGCCAGGCGAGGACGACCGGGTGCTGGCTGGCTTCCAGCAAGCCGATCACGGCCACGAGCAGCCCGGCTACGGCCATGGCCTGGGCAAGCAGGCGCCAGCGAAAGGCCGGGCGGGTTGCAGTGACAATCAGATCGTAGACGGCCCACCCCGCCAGCAGCGCCAGCCCCATGCGCAGGCTGAAACGGAGGGCGTCGGCGCTGTGCTGGGGCGCAGCCCAGGCCGAGGCCGCTATCAGGCCCAGCCAGAGCACGGCCGGCAGGCCCAGGCCGACGGGGAGGCGGGGTTGGCGGCGGACGACCAGGAGCGAGAGCAGCCACAGCGCCGTCCCCATCCGCATCGGCAGTTCGACGGTGGTGATTTTCTCCAGCCCGGCCAGGATGAGAACCGGCTCGATGCGCTCGAACGGGAAGACGAGCGCCAGCAGCAGGAAGGCGGCAAAGGCGAGGCGGTGGAGGGGGGGCATGGGAGGGTGTTCCGGGTGGCGGGGTGCGGGGTGCGGGTGGCGGGTGGCGGGGTGCGTGTTCCTGATCGACTGGTGCCTTGTCACCCTGTCACCTCTTCCGCCGCCAGCATGAGCGCTAATAACACGCCGACGCGCCAGCTGACAGTCGGCCACCAAGGGCCGAAGAGACCAGGGGCCAGGAAGGCGAGCCAAAGGCCGAGCAGCCAACCGGGCCGGACGCGGCTGCGCCAGGCTGTGTGCACACCGGCCAGCGCCAACCACAGCCACAGGACGGCGCCGACAGCGCCCAATTCAGCCATGACCAGCAAGGGGACGTTGTGAACGATCCATGCCTGAGGGTCGAGCGCACGCGCCGCCGGCTGGAAGTTGCCCAGGCCCACGCCCATCAGCGGCTGGCGGCTGATGATGGTTAGGGCCAGGTTGGCGTCGCGCGCGCGTTCGCCAAGCGAACGGGCTTCGAGCGGGTTGGCGTCGGGGGCAAGACGGGAGGTGATGGCCGGGGCATGGAGCAGCAGATAGGCCGCGGCCAGCGCCGCCGGCAGAGCCAGGGCCAGCCATCGCTCTCGCTCGCAAACGGGAACGAGGCGACGCGGCCGGCCTCGGAGCCAGGCCAGGCCCATCCAGGCTGCCAGGCCCAGGGCCAGGGCCAGCGCAGCCGCGCGTGAGAAGGAAGCCACCAGGCCCATCGCCCCTGCGCTGATGGTCAACGACCAGGCCCACAGCCGCCAGCCACGAGCTTGTAGGAGGCAGGGAAGCAGGTAGACGAGGAGGAAAGCCAGGCTGGCGCCCAGGGCGTTCGGTCCGCCCGTCAGACCGTAGCCGCGCAGCCAACGTTGCCCCGCTACCAGCAGGACGATGACGCCGCCATCTTGAGGATCAAGCTCTGGCTCGCCCAGCCACCACAGCCCCAGGTCGGCTTGTGTGGCCACCTGCAGGATGGCCACCACCCCCTGCAAGAGCACGACCACCGCCAGAGGGACGGCCAGCGCCGGTCGTTCGTTGACAAAATAGAGATACAGCAGCCAGACGAGGGCGAGGGCTGCCGCTGCTTTCAGGTTTTCGGTTCCAAAGCCATGCCACTGGCCCGCCCGCAACCCAGCAGGCAGAAAGCCGACGATGGCCCACAGACTCAGAGCAGCTAACGGCCAGCTCAGGCCAGGGAAGCCCCAGCGCCAGGGGCGCGGTGGTCGTTCGAGTAGGCGGGCAAGCGCCCAGGCCGCCAACCACCCGAACGGGATGAGGAGCAAGGGCCAGGCGGCTATCCCGCGCGCCGGCAGGTTGGGGCGCGTGGCCAACGCCGCCAGCAGCAAACAAACACAAGCCGCCCGCGCCAGCCAAGAGAGGCGAGATGCGATGGGGGTAGGCGGGCGGGGCAGGCTCAAGGGGGAAGCGGCGACCGGCCGGGAGAACGGGCCTCTGCGCCGGTCGCCTCGGCAGCCTAGACCCGGCGCTGCGGCAGGTCGGGGGCCGGGCGGCGGCTGTCGATCACCAGGTGCATGAAGGCCAGGTAGGGGTGTCGGGTCAGCATGTAGGGGCCGGCGAAGCGCATCACCTCCCGGATTTGCTCACGCCGGTCGGGCTTGTAGCAGTGCACCTTGCAGTTGACGCAAGTGGATTTTTCTTCCTGGAAGGGGCACTTCTCCAGCCGCTGGAAGGCGTATTCTAGCAGGTCGCGGCATTCGGCGCACAACTCAGGGCCGCGGCTGCCATGTTTGCGCTGGCAGTAGATGTGCATCATGGCCTCGATGGTGCGGGCTTCGCGGGCCATGCGGGATGATTCGAAGGGGACGGCGGTGGTGTCGAGGGTGATCTTCATGGCAAGGGAGAAAGGGGAGGAGGCGTTGGTCCGATTATCCCCTGGAACTGCGCCGGCGGCTATGACTTTTGTCACATTGGCGGTGCGGATGCGGTGATCTGGCGGTAGATTTGCTCAAGAGCAGCGAGGGTGTGGGCCAGGGTGAGGCCGTCGAGCCGGGGTGTTGCGCGCTCGGGCCGAGCCTGCCCCTGGCCAGGGCCGGCGCAAGCGCGGACGATGGCCGCGGCCAGGGCGTCGGCATCGCCCGGAGCAGCCAGGCGGTCGGGCGGGAGAAGATCAGGAAGGATGCCAACGGCTGCGCCCACGACCGGACAACCACAGGCGATCGCTTCGAGCACGGCCAGGGACTGGCTCTCGAAGCGCGAGGAAAGGACGAAGAGATCGGCGGCGCGGTAGAAGGCGGGCAGGCGGTCGTGAGCGATCTGGCCGTGGAAGGTCAGCTGCCGGGCAAGGCCGAGGGCGTGGGCCTGTTCGGTGAGCGCCGGCAGGAGGGGGCCAGCGCCGACGAGGTGCAGGTGAAGCCCAGGTAGCTGCGGCGCCGCCTGGGTAAAGGCCCGCAACAGGGTGGCCTGGTCTTTGACCGGCGACAGGCCCGCCACGTGCAGCAATCGGATGGAGCCGGCCAGGTCGATGCGCTCGCCTTCGGGCCGGAACAGCCCCGTATCGACGCCAAGCGGCCAGAGGAGCAGGCGGTCGGGTGCGACGTGCGCTTGGGTCAGATGGCGCAGGTAGGTCGAGCCAACGGTGACGCGCTCGGCTGTGGCCAGCGCCGTCGCCGTCAGCCAACGGTTGGCCCGGCTGAGTTGGCCGCCATAGCCGAGGTCGGGGAAGCCCACCAGCTCACCGCCCAGGAGGGAGACGACGGCCGGGAGGCGCAGCCGGCGGGCGGCGGCGACGGCGAGGAAGCCGGGTTCATCGGCCCAAAGCCCGTGGAGGATGTCGAACGGCCGGCGGCGATGCTCGGCCAGGATGGCGGCGCGGGCAGCCACGAGCAGGGGCAGCCGCCGCCATCCACCCGTTGCGCCGCCGCCAAAGGCCTGCACCTGGGTCTCGCCGACCGCATAGCTGCCCCGGCGATGGGGATAGCGCAGGGTGAAGAGATGAAGATCGTGCTCTGTGGCCAGCCCGCGGGTCAGGTTCAGCAGCCAGGGGATGCACCAGTCGCCTTCGTCGGCGCTGAAGCCGGGGGTGATGAGGGCGATTCGCATTCAGCCCTGCCCTTGCAGGCGAAAGAGGGTGTAGGAGCGATGCCGGCCCAGTTCGATCAGTCCCGCCTCGTCGCGCAGCCGGCGATAGTTCAGCGAGGGCGCCCGGCCCTGCCACTGGCCCTCGATCTCGGCCAGGTCGATCAGCAGGTAGTCGGGCCGGGCGTCGGCGAGCAAAGCCGGCAGGTGGGATGGGTCGAGGGCGTAGAGGTCGTAGACCGGCAGGCGGCCGTAGCGGCGGAAGGTGGCGGTGAGGTTGAAGGTGAAGAGGGCGGCGTCCGGCCCGGTCTGGGTTTCGGCCCAATGGACGGTGGCCAGGTCGGCGTTTTTGCGGGCGATGAACTCACGCGTCAGGGTCAGGCCGCCGTAGCCCATGGCAGCCATGCCCACAAGCACCCACCCGGCCAGCAGGGCCAGGCCGGCCGTGCGTGGTCGCCCGGCGGGCAGGCGGCGCAGCCAACCGGCGCAGGCCCTGATGCCAACGGCGACGAGGATGGCCAGGGGCGGCAAGTGGGCAAGGTTGAAACGGAAGTTCTGCCAGGGTGCGCCGGCATGGAATGCGAAGACGAGCAGCGGCCAGCCGATCAGCAGGATGGCCGCGGTTCGACTGCGCCGACCACCGCCTGCTGCCGGCCAGAGCACCACCCAGGCGCCCACCGGCAGAAAGACGGCCAGCAGCGGTGTGAAGTAGAAACGATGGGCGGGGGCCAGGCCGTACCAGAGGCCGTTGGGCCAGTTGTAGCTAAGCAGGCCATCGGCGGTGGTGAATTGGCGGCGAAAGGCGTTGAGCGGGTTCCAGGAATACACCGCCAGGTCGCCGGCAAAGGCGCGGCGGCCACTCACGGGGTCCGTCGCACCCATCAGGGCGGGCAGCCAGACCGGCAGGAGGACAAGGACAACGACAAGGGCAGCAGCCAGGGAGCGCCGCAGCGCAAGCGAGCGGGGCAGGGTCCTCAGTTCCCACAAGGCGGTCAGGGTGGCGACCAGGGCGACCAGGGCAAAGCCCCAGCGCGTGAGGATGGCGAAGGCAAGCGCCGCCGCCGCCAGGGCCAGCCAGCGCCGGCGACAGGGCTGCCGGCTGTGGCGAGCCAGCGCCCACATGCCCATTGTGGCGGCAGCCAGGGCGGTGGTGTCGGCCATGACGACAAGGCTCGACTGCCAGAGTTGGCCGACCAACGCTGCCAACAGCCCGGCCAGAAGCGGCGTCCTCCAGCCGTCCTCGCTTGCCCCAAGCTCGTGGGCCAGCAGGGCGGTGAAGATGGGAACGAGCAGCCCGGCGCCCAGGCTGAGCACTTGCCCGGCCAGGGGCGTTGGGCCGAGGATGAGAGAGGCCAGCGCCACGAGCAGCGGGTAGCCGGGCGGCCAGAAGAATGGCGGCGGCAAGCGCAAGGCGCGCAGGTTGGTCAGCAGCGGGCCGGTGGCGTAGTCGAAGTAGGCGTAGGGGTCCTGGCCGTAGAGACCATCGAAGCGCCCCAACCAGGCGAGGAGGAGCGGCACGGCCAACGGCAGGGGCAGCAGGAGTGTGAGCAGGCGCTGTGATCTCATGCTGTGGGCAGGTTGAGGACGGAGGCGCTGCTCTTTGGCCGCCCGCGCATGACGCCGAAGCCATGCCAGGGCAGGGCGGGCCGCAGCCGGGCCCTGAGGTTGGCCGCGAAGAGGGCGCGGTAGGGCCGGATAGCCAGGCCGAGCGCACTCAGCCGGGCGCGGTCGGCCCGGTCGAGATAGCCTTTGCAGGGCCACAGAAAGAGGTCGAAATTGTAGCGGCGGCGGTGGGAGGCCAGCAAAGCGGCCACCTGGCGGGCTTTGGGCTCAGGTTCGGCGAAGATCTGCAGGCCCGTCGCCAGCAGGAGGCCGCCTGGGGCCAGGAGGCGGGCGGCGGCGGCGAGGAAGGCGGGCGGGTCGGGCTGGAATTGCAGGCAGCGGTTGAGGATGATGAGATCGAAGCCGGCCGGCAGGATGGCGAGGTCGTTCAGGTTCATCTGGATGGCCGCCCACGCTGTGCTGTACCAACGCCGGGCGCCCAGGCCGTCGTAGGGGTCGGCGAAGTAGTCGATGGCGATGGCATCGTGTCCCAGCCCGGCCAGGCGGTGGCTGAGCCAGCCGTTCCAGGCGCCGATGTCGAGGGTGCGCAATCTCCGGTGGCGGGCCAGATGCCGGGCGACCAGACGCCAATCATGGCCGCGCAGCCGCCATTCGTGCTCATGCCGGAGGGCGGGGGCAAAGGGAAGCTGCGGGTAGAGGGCGGGGTCGAGCAGGCGGCGGCCCTCGGCGGCGCGGATCGCCTGCAAGCGGGTCTCGAAGGCGGCCAGGCGAGGGGCGAAATCAGCGGCGAGGAGGACGAGGACGCCGTTGGCGTCATGGCCGAAGGCATGGCCGTTGGCGCACGCGAGCCTGGCCGGGTCGAGCGGCAGGCGGCAATCAGGACACAAGAGGGGCATCGGCGGCGCGGAGCTTGCGCCCCAGGAAGAGATAGCAGAAAAGAACGCCCCAATGAACCAGCGTCGCCGACAGGATGGCGCCGATCAGACCAAGGCGCGGCAGGAGCACGATGTTCAGGGCCAGCTTGGCAGCCAGGCCGCCGAGATTGACGGCCAGGACGAAATGCTGTCGCTCGGCTTTGTAGAGGGCGTAGATCGTGGGTAGAAAGTAGAAGATGGGCAGGGTGTAAAAGGCGCCCAAGAGATAGAACGATGCCGGCAAGGGCAGATGATAGAGAAAAGTGAGGATGATGTAAATCAGCCCCAGGGCCGGGCCAATGATGATCAGCCCGAAGCCAAAAAGACGGGCGGCGACGCGGGCGATGGCGTCGTAGCCAAGGCGAAAGACGCCCTTGAGGAAGGGGGTGAGGAGGAAGGCGCTCAGGGCCTGGATGGTGAGGAGGAAGCTGCTGAAGACCTGGTAGGCGCCCACCTCTGTCGGCGAGAGGAAGTAGTTGACGCTGTAGAGATCAACCCGCGAGTGCAGCATGCCGGTGAGTCCCAGGACGAAGAAAGAGAAAGCCAGGCGTAGTTGGGAAGGCTGCCAAAGACGGGCAAGCGTGGCAGGGTGCAGGCCAAAGCCCGACCAGACATCGCCGCGAAACAGGAGCGAGAGGGCGAGGGCGCGCACCGCCGCGGCCAGGGCAAAGATGGCGACCAGGACGTCGACGCCGAGGCCGGGCCCTGAGGCCAGAATGCCCCCCACCGTCAGCGCCGTCGCCGCCAGCTCGACCCCTGCCGCCGGGACGAAACGACGGCGATAGACAATCGCGGCGTCGTGCGCTTGGGCGATGACCAGCGCCAGCAGCCAGACCAGAGCCAGGGGCCAGCGTGCGCCCGGCCAGCCGAGCAAGGCCAATCCCAGCCCGGCGGCCAGCAAGAGTGCCGACCGGGTGACGAGGTTGCTCTGCCAGCGCGCCGCCATCTGCGCCGGCTGGCGACTAAAGGCCCGCAACAGAAACTCCTTGTTGCCCCAGCCCACCACCATCGCCGCCAGCTGCACCCAGATCATCACATCCACAAACGCCCCCCACAACTCAACCGAGTTCAGCCGCACCACCAGCAATGAGATGACGATGCCAAAGACGGGCACGAGCAGGCTGTGGAACGAATTGGCGACGACCAGAGCGGCGCGACGCCGGTATTTGCGGCGGCGGAGGAAGTGCATGGTGGAGATGCTAACCATGAATTCAGTTTCATGCAATACGCAACACCCTGCCCGCATCGTCTCAATTGGCGCGTCCATTGCTGCACCCGCCCTACTTTCCCGTATCATTGCCCTTATGAAAACCAGCCCGATCCTGCTGGCCCTGCTCGTGTGCCTGGCTTTCGGCCTCCCGGCCACGGCCGCGTCCCCGTCCGATCCACGGCCGGGCGCCGAAACCAGCCGGCCCAACATCCTCTTCGTCTACTTCGACGACCTCCTGCCCACCTTCGGCGCCTACGGCGGCCAGGCCATCACCCCCAACCTCGGCCGGCTGGCCGCCGAAGGCATGCGCTTCACCAACACCCAGGCCAACGCCGTTTCCTGCAACCCCTCGCGGCTGAGCATGTTGTTGGGCCTGCGCCCCGCCACCACCGGCATCACCAGCCTCAGCCCCGAACACATCGACTGGCGAACCTTTCTGGCCAACCCCGCCAGCCCCGCCTACCAGCACTTCGGCCCCGGCGTCAGCCAGATCAAGACCCTCTTCCAACACTTTCGCGACCAGGGCTACTATGTGGCCAACGCCGGCAAATCGTTCCACAGCAACGAACAACTGCTGATCGAGTCGTGGGATCGGCTGGCGCTGTGGAACTTCTGGCCGGGCATCGGCTGGCCCCGAAACATCCCCCTCAGCGGCCTGAGCGACTACTACAGCAAAGTCACCATCGACGCCGATTGGGGCGCCATCGAAACTGCCCAGAATCCCATCCCCGGCCAGCCGAACTATTCTGAAGCCACTCTGCCTGATTTCTTCACCGGCAACAACGGCGTCTCCATTCTCAGCGACCTCCCTGCCGACCGCCCCTTCTTCGTCGCCGTCGGCTTCGTCCTCCCCCACCTGCCCTGGTACGTCCCCCAGCGCCTGCTCGACCGCTACCCCCCGGCATCCGTGCAGACGCCGCCCGTCATCGCCAACGACCTGGCCGACATCCCGCCGGAGGGCGTGGCCCTGGTCTGGCAGGACGGCAACTTTTGGGATCAGCACTATCTCTTCGATCACCCCTATGAATGGAAGCGCGCCATCGCCCATTCGCTGGCCGGCGCCACCTACGCCGACGAACAATTGGGCCGCCTGCTGGCCGTGCTCGACCAGCGCGGCCTGTCCGACAACACCATCGTCGTCATCTGGAGCGACCACGGCTTCCATCTGGGCCAGAAACAGCACCTGCAAAAACACACCCTGTGGGAAATCTCGACCCGCGTGCCCCTGATCATCAAAGCGCCCGGCCTGACGACGCCCGGATCGAGCACCACTGCCGTCGTCAACTCCACCGACCTCTTCCCCACCCTGGTCGAGCTGGCCGGACTGGGCATGCCCACCGACTTCCACCGCGACGGGCGCAGCCTGGTGCCCTTGTTGCGCGATCCGGCCGTCTACTGGCCCTGGCCGGGAACCACCGCCCTCGGCCGCTACAACGCCAGCCAGGTCGACCGCGCCGCCATCCGCACCCGCGGCTGGAGCTACATCCGCTACAACCTCCTCCAGCCCGCCGCCAGCCCGCAGGAAGAACTCTACTTCCGCATCGACGACCCCAACGAATGGCATAACCTGCTCTCGCCCCTCAACGGCAGCCCCGCCGCCTACCGCGGCGTCCGCCTTCACCTCGAAGCCGTCCTGCGCGGCCAGATGCTGCCCGACGCCCCGCCCACGGCCCAGAATACGGCCATCGTCGCCTGGTCGGGGCTGAGCGCCGCCATCCCCCTGGCCGGCGCCGACCCCAACCAAGACTACCTTAGCTTTACCCTCACCTCGCTCCCGGCCCACGGTCGCCTCTTCGCCAGCCCCGATGGCATCCACCCTGGCGCCGAGCTCACCCAGCCCGGCCCGGTCATCCCCGCCGCCGCCGGCTGGACGGCCTACCTCCTCTACCGGCCTGACAGCAGCGCCCAGACCGACAGCCTGGGCTTCAGCGTCTCGGATGGGATCAGCGCCGCCGCCGGGTCGGTGAGCATCAGCGTGCAGATGACCTCCCTCCACCGCCTCTCCTTGCCCCTCGTCACCCGCCCGTGATCCCTTCCACCCTCTCGCGCCGCCTCGGCTCTGTCGTGGCGGCCGGCTTCGCCCTCCTGCTCCTCATTGGCTGGAGCTGGCAAGACCGCCCGTCCCAGGCCAGCGCTGCCGCTCCGCCCCAGCCGGCATCCGCCGCCGGCGCCAAAGGCCCCTATCCCGGCGTCTACGTCTTCCTCGACACCCGCAACATCGACCCCGCCCAGCACCCCATCACCGGCGGGCACATGAAGTTCTACTGGTCCGACATCGAGATCGCCGATGACTACTTCGACTGGCGGGAAGTAGATGAGTGGCTGGATGAGCAGACCAGCCTGGGCAAACCGGTCGCCATCGGCTTCACCCCCTACGACGGCCGCTGCTGCGGCGGCATGAAGACCCCGCGCTGGCTGATGTGGGAGGACGAAAGCACCGTCGTCCGCTGCGATACCCGTCTCTGGCCTATCCCCCGCTACTGGCATCCCCGCTATCTGGCCGAATACAGCGAATACGCCCACGCCTTCGCCGCCCGCTACGACGGCGACCCGCGCATCGCCTGGATCGAGCTAGGGACCGGCATCTTTGGCGAGGCCAAGCCCGCCGACGCCGACAACGCCTTCCACCAAGACTGGTCGTGCCTGTTGGCGGCCGGTCTGAGCTCGCAACTCTGGGTCGAGACCTCGAAACAGATCATGCGCGACTTCGCCGACGCCTTCCAACAGACGCCCCTCCTCTACCAGTTTGCGCCCGTCTACACACCCCAGGGCGAATCCGTCGCCCAGCGCAAGGTCCTCACCGACTACGCCGCCAGCCTGGGCATCGGCCTCAAACACAACGGCCTCGGCCCCGACGCCGACTATGCCTTCGTCTTCGACCCGGCCAAACCCTACTACAGGGCCGGGCAGTGGGACCCCTTCCAGAGCTGGTGGAAAGATGTGCCCACCGGCTGGGAAAGCTACGCCAGCCAGCGCTGCGTCGATCCCAAGACCGGAGCCATCAGCGCCGGCATCACCATGTGGTGCGTCTATGCCGGGCTGCACGGTCACGCCGATTACTTCGTGCTCGACCGCGACCTGGTGACCGACCCCGGCCGGCGTCCGTATCTCGAATTCGCCAACAAGTACGCTGGCCTCGAACTCCAGGACAGCGACTCGGTGTGGGTGGCCTTGCGCGAGACCGAATTCGGCTTCTTCCCGGCCTACGGCAACTACACCTTTGGCCTCTACCAGAACGACGCCGTCCCCGGCGGCCGCAGCACCGCCGCCTGGAACAAGGGCGGCTATGCCGAGGGCCGCTACACCCGCCGCACCAACCGCGCCGGCGGCAACCCCAGCCTCTACTTCGACATCGACGACACCTGGCTGGTTCAGAACAGCGACCGCACGGTCACGATCGAGGTCATCTACCTGGATGAAGGCGCCGACACCTGGTCGCTGTACTACGACGCCATCGACACCCCCGCCCGTCTGGCCGGCGCCATCCGCAAGACCAACAGCGGCCGCTGGCTGACCCACACCTTCACCCTGACCGATGCCTGGTTTGGCAACCGCCAACCCGGCGGCGGTGGGCGCCCCGGCTCCGACTTCTTTCTGGCCAGCAACGACGCCGACGATTTCTTCCACCGGGTGCGCGTCTTCAAGAGCGGCGTCGAACCCACCCCCGCCCCCCTCCCCCTCGCCACCACCACGCCCACCCCCACCCCCGACCCGGCCCTGCCCCCACCCCAGCCCACCGA
>CAYWPZ010000005.1:0-48284 GCA_964460135.1 uncultured Caldilineales bacterium
ACCCTTTCGCGCCGCTGCGTCACAGCGCCAACGAGACCCCGCCCATGCCCCCCCACCCCTTCGCCTCCCTCCACCCCCGCCGCCTGCTGCGCCTGTTCTGGCTTGTCTTTGCTGGCGCCGTTGCGGTCATGATCATCATGCAGATCATCGGCCGCCTCTTGCAGACGCCCGCCGCCCCCATGGGCATCGTCTCCTTCGAATTCGCCCGCACCCCGGCCAACGCCCAGGCGATGGTGGACAGTTGGGGCGCGCTCGCCCGCATCCACGCCGGCTTCAGCCTGGGCTTCGACTATCTGTTCATGCCCCTCTATAGCACTGCCATCGGCCTGGCTTGTCTGTGGGGTGGGCGGGCGCTGCACCGCCGCGGCTGGCGGCTGGCTGGGCTGGGCGGCTGGTTGGCTTGGGGCCTGTGGCTGGCCGCCCTGTGTGATGCCATCGAGAACCTCGCCCTCTGGCAGCTGCTGATCGCCCCGGCCGCTCCACCCTGGCCGGCCCTGGCCTGGTGGATGGCGACGATCAAATTCGCTCTCATTCTCCTCGGTCTGCTGTACTATCTGTTTGCTCTCATCGTGCGGATAGGGGTGAGGGCAGGAGACGAGTAGCAGGTGGCAGGTTTTATCACACCTCATTCCCCAATTCACAATCCGCAATTCCCCATGCTCCATGACTTTGCCCGTAAATTACGCGCCAACATCGCCCGCGCCATCATTGGCAAAGACGAAGTGGCCAACCTGGCCCTCATCGCCCTCCTTTGCGAAGGCCACATCCTCATCGAGGACGTGCCCGGCATCGGCAAGACCACACTGGCCAAGGCCCTGGCCCGCTCGTTGGCCTGCTCCTTCGCCCGCATCCAGTTCACGCCCGACCTCTTGCCTTCGGATGTCACCGGCATCGCCTGGTACAACCAAAAAGCCCAGGATTTCGAGTTCCGGCCGGGGCCGATCATGGCCCAGATCGTATTGGCCGACGAGATCAACCGCGCCACCCCGCGCACCCAGTCGGCCCTGCTGGAAGCCATGCAAGAGCGCCAGATCACCGTCGACCGCGAAACCTACCCCCTGCCTCGGCCTTTCCTCGTCCTTGCCACCCAGAACCCGATCGAGTTGGAAGGCACCTTCCCCCTGCCCGAGGCCCAGCTCGACCGTTTTCTGATCAAAGCCTCGCTCGGCTACCCCAGCGAAGCCGACGAAAACACCATGCTGCGCCAATACGAGCGCACCGATCCGCTGGCCGGGCTGCAGGCCGTCGTCAGCGATGCTGAGGTTGTGGCCGCACAACAGGCCGTGCGCGCGGTGCAGGTAGACGAAGCCGTGCGCGATTATCTGGTGCGGGTGGTGCGGGCCACCCGGCAGCACCCCGCCGTCGAACTGGGCGCCAGCCCGCGCGGGACACTGGCCCTATTTCGCGCCTGCCAGGCCGGCGCCGCCCTCTCTGGCCGCAGCTATGTGCTGCCCGACGACGTGAAAACGATGGCGCCGCACGTCCTCACCCACCGCCTGCACATCAGCCCGCAGACGCGGCTGCGCGGCCGCACTGCGCCCGAAATCGTGGCCGAGGTGGTGGGCGAAGTGCCTACGCCGGTGTTCAGTTGACCATGAGCAGCGGCCAGATCGAACCGCCCCCTGCCAACCCTGGTCTGCGCCAGGTGTTTGGTCGGCGGCGAATCGATGTCGAGATCGAAGAGCAATTCAGCGCCGCCTGGTTTGCCATTGCCCTCCTGTTCACCGTGGCCGGGCTGGCGCTGCGCATCGACGACCTGCTGGCCATTGCCGCCGCCCTGCTGGCCATTGCCGGCGTCAGCTGGCTGTGGAACCGGTTGGCCTTCTTTGGCCTGGACTACCGGCGGCGCTTTTCACTGCGCCGGGCCTTCGTCGGCGAAACCGTCGTGCTCGAACTGTCGGTCGCCAACCGCAAATGGTTGCCCCTCACCTGGTTACGCGTGGCCGACATCTTCCCCGTCGAGCTGCCGCTGGCGGGGGCGACCATCGTCCGGCGACACGACACCAACCAGGGCGAGATGAGCAGCTTCTGGACGCTGAAATGGCGGGAGCGGGCCAAACGCACCTTCTCCATCCAGGCGGTGCAGCGCGGCCTCTACCGTTTTGGCCCCTCCCGGCTAGAGACCGGCGACATCTTCGGGCTTTTCCACTCTGTGCACAAGCTGGATGATGAGCAGACCCTTATCATCTACCCCCAAGTCCTACCCCTGACCCGCTTCGGACTGCCGGCCAAAGAGCCGTTTGGCACCCTCCCTTCCCCCCGGCTGGCCTTCCCCGACCCTCTGCGCACCATCGGCGTGCGCGACTACCACCCCGAAGACGACTTCCGCCTGTTGCACTGGAAAGCCACCGCCCGGCGCCAGCAGCTTCAGACCAGGGTGCTGGAACCGGCCACCTCGCACAACCTGCTGGTGGCGCTCAACGTAGCCACCCTCGCCCAACACTGGCAGGGCATCCTGCCCGAAGTCTTGGAACAGACCATCAGCCTGGCCGCCTCGGTCTGCTACTACGGCCTGGAGCAACGCTGGCCCACCGGCCTGATCGCCAATGGCGCCCTGCCTCGCTCCGACCAACCCCTCCGTCTCCTACCCGGCCGCTCCCCCGGCCAGATCGCCGCCATCCTCGAGCTGCTGGCCGTGATCACACCCTTCGTCACCGCCCCCATCGAGGACATGATCGCCGCCGAAAGCGCCCGGCTGCCCTGGGGCAGCACACTGGTTGTGATCAGCGCCCTGGTCTCGCCGGCGCTGGCCGTCGCCCTCCTCGACCTCAAGCGCGGGGGACGGCGCCTGGTCTTGATCAGCCTCGATCCCGCCCCTCTGCCGCCTGAGATGCACGATCTCCTCGTCTACCGGCTCGGGCGCGGCCGGCAAGAAACCATCGACCTCGGCCTGCCGGCGGTGGGGGCGAGCGAACTGCTTGGCCCGGCCCAGCGCCAGCAGCAGGCCATCCACGCCGCCGCCGCCCTTCTGGCCGGCTCGCCCTCGTCATGACCCGCTCATCTTTGCTCGCCTTCAGCCGCTCCCTTCCCTGGCAGCGGCTCGGCATCTTGCTGGCGCTGGTAGGGATGGAGGCGTCGTGGCTGGCGCCGCTGGTGGTCGGTTTGCAGCGTCGCAGCTGGGGCGCCTCGCCGGGCTGGCCTCTGCTGGGGATGGCGGCCCTGATGCTGCTGATGATCGTCATCGCCGCCTTCCTTTCCTCGCGCCAGCTCGAATCACCCCGCTACGAGCTGAGCATCCTGGCCAGCCTCATCCTCCTGAGCCTGCTCATCCTGCGCCTGGTTCTTTTCTGGGGCGAACCGGCGCTCAGCCTGCGCTGGCTTGCCGACGCCTTCATCACCAACAGCCGGCGACGCCTCGAAACGCTGCTCGTCTTGGCCACGCTTGGCTATCTGTGGTGGCGTAGCGTCACCATCCTGCAGCGGGAAGTCGGCTTTTTCACCGTCGGTTACGATTTTCGCAAGGGTGTGCTGGGCCTGGCCGCGGGCGTGTTCATCTACAACGCCCTCACAGGTCGCTCGGCGGTCGTTTTCATCTACAGCTTCTTCTTCTTCGGCCTGATCGCCATCGCCATCGCTCGGGCCGAGGACAAAGCCCAAGTCAGCAGCCGGGGGCGGCCCTGGGGACCGGGTTGGCTGGGCGTTGTCGCCGCTGCCAGCCTGGCCATGACCCTTTTCATCGCCCTCCTCCATCAAGTCTGGGGGCGCGGCGGATTCAGTCGCGCCGGCCATGTCGCCGGCCCGGCCCTCCTTGCCCTCGCCCGCCTCCTGACCCCGGTCATTCTCTTCCTCCTCGGCCTGCTCGAACCGCTGTTCGAGGCGCTGGTGGCTTTCCTGCAACGGCTGCTCGGCCCCTTGTTCGCTGCCGCCGGCGAAATGCTGCCCACGGATCTGGCCGAAGGGCAGGCCATCGTCGTGGCCGAGGGCGAGACGGCCACGCGCTCGTTCGCCTGGCTGGAACCGCTCTTTCTGGTCGGCCTGCCCTGCCTGCTGTTGGCCGGATTCCTGCTCCTGCTCGCCCTCCTGCTGCAGCGCCGCCGCGCTCGCAGCCTGGCCGCCGCCGAAGACGAAGGCCGGGAAAGCACCGGCGGCGCCGAGGCCGATGGCCTGGCCGGCTGGATGCAAGCCCGCTGGCAACGCCTGCAAGAACTGGCGCGGCTGCTGGCCCGCTATGGTCCTGGCCGACGCTTCTACGCCGCCCTCTCGGTGCGCCACATCTACGCCAACGTGCAGCGTCTGGCCGCCGTCCGCGGCTTCCCTCGCGACAAGGCTCAGACCGCCAACGACTACCTGCCCACGCTTCTGGCCGCTTTCCCCGGCCAGGCCGCGGCCATCGCCCACATCACCGCCGCCTACAACGCCTTCGAGTACGGCCATGTCGCCGCCGATGATGACGAACTGGCCCGCTTGCACGCCGCCTGGGAGAGCATCCGCCAGGCCGGGAGAGGATAGCGCCCGATGTCCGATCTCTACGAGCGTCTCGAACGCCTGCGCCAGGCCGGCCGCCTAAACCGCCGCCCCACCACGGTTGGCCCCCAGCCCGAAGAAGCGCTGCCCGCGCCCCGGCCCCCGCGCCCCGCCGCCCCGCTGACTCCGATCTCGGATCTAAGCGAGCTGCCGGGGATGGAGGTGGTGCAGGGTTCGGCCGGCAGCTTCTTGCTACGGACGGTGCGACACGAGCTGGGGCACAACCAGGGACGGGTGCGCGTGGGCGATTTGCTCGCTCTGCCGGGCGAGTACGGCGCCATCGCCGCCAACGACCCCGATCTGGCGGGGCTGGACTTCGGCCGCATGGTCTTCATCGACACCGAAACCAGTGGGTTGGCAGGCGGGACGGGCACCATCGTCTTCCTGACCGGCGTTGGCCGCTTCGAGGACGATGGCTATGTCGTGCGGCAATATTTCGCCCGCCATCCCGCCGAAGAACCGGCCTACCTGCCCCACCTGGCCGCGCTGCTAAACGATGCAACCGGACTGGTCAGCTTCAACGGCAAGGCGTTCGATCTGCCTCTGTTGCGCACGCGCTACCTCATGGCTGGTCTTCGTCCCCCGAACCTGGCCCTGCCCCACCTCGATTTGCTGCACCCTGCCCGGCGACTGTGGCGCCAGCGCCTGGGCGCCTGCAACTTCGGCCGCTTGGAGGCCGAAGTGCTGGGCCACGAGCGCGGCGGCCAGGATGTGCCCTCCTGGCTGATCCCAGACCTCTGGTTCCGTTTTGCCGCCGGCGAGAACAACACCGACGACATGGCCCATGTCCTCTACCACAACCTGCACGACATCCTCAGCATGGCGCCGCTGGCCAGCATCATCTGCGGCACCTTTGGCGGGGCAATCGACCCTCACCCCGGCGACCTGCTGGCCCTGGCCTACAGCCATGCCGCCCGCGGCCGCCACACCGAGGCCGAGGCCGCCTATCGCCGCGCCCTGGCCGATCCGCTGCGACCTGAACAGCGCCGGGCCGCCCTGGCCGGGCTGGCCGCCAGCCTCAAGCAACAAGAGCGGCGGGACGAGGCGGCCATCTGGTGGCAGACCCTGGCCGATCTGCAGCCGCCGGAGATCGAGCCCTACATAGAACTGGCGAAATATCACGAATGGGAGACGAAAGACCTGAACGCCGCCCTGGCCTGGACGCACAAAGCCCGCGCCGTGGCCGAACGATGGCGGCCCGGTTACCAGCGCACGCAAGCCCTGGCTGAAATCGAACACCGGCGCCAGCGGTTGGCGCGGAAGATGGAGGGGTGAGAGGGGGGAGGGGTGTTTCGCGATCCACAATCCAAAATTCGCAATCAAGACCAATGGAACCGAGGACGGGGCCGGGGCGTCATCTTGGGTGCAAGGCGAGGCTGGCGCCGGTCAGGTCTCGGCCCTCGACGCACCCAAATCCATCAACCCCGCGCCCACAAGCGCTTTCTCAATCAGGAGATCCAGTCATGAAACGCTTCACCCCCCTCTTTGTCCTCGCGGCCCTCGCTCTGATCGCCGCCCTCGTCGTTGGCTGCGCCGTCCCGGCGGCGGCCGGCGGCGGCCCCACCGCCGCCAACACCGCCGCCCTCCTCGCCGCCCAACAGACCGAGGCCCTGCCCCGCACGATCTCGGTCAACGGCAGCGGCGTCGCCAGCGCCGCGCCGGACGTCGCCTACGTCAGCCTCGGCGTCGAGACTGTGAACGCCGACCCGGCCCAGGCTGTGGCCGACAACAACACCAAAATGACCGCGGTCATGGAGGCAATCAAAGCCCTGGGCATCGCCGAAACCGATATCCAGACCGTCAACTACACGATGTGGATCGAACAGGTGGTGGATGGCGATGGCGTCCCCACCGGCGAGACGAAATACCACGTCAGCAACCAGATCCGGGTCAAAATCATCGACTTCGACCAGACCGGCGAGGCGCTGCAATCGGCCCTGGCCGCGGGCGCCAACACAGTGGCCGGGGTCGAATTCGCCATCTCGGACCCCAGCGCTCTGCAACAGCAAGCGCGCGACAAGGCCATGGCCGCTGCGCAGACCAAAGCCGAGCAACTGGCGAGCGGTTTCAAGGTCACGCTTGGCCCTGTGCGCAATGTCAACGAATTCAGCGGCGTCGTGCAGCCGGCAGCCCTGGCGATGGGCATCGGCGGCGGCGAGTCGGCCCCGATTTCGGGCGGCAGTTTCAGCGTCACGGTCGAGGTGCAGGTCGTCTACGACATCGCCGACTGAAAACAGAACACCGGACGGGCCAGCAACGGCGGGCGGGAATCTCCCCCCGCCGTTTTCATTTTCCCAGGCCAGGCAACGCACACCAATATTCAATCCCCACCCCATCTTTGACACACTCCCCGCGCCCCAGTACGATCCCGCCATCCACCTCATCCCCGATTGGAGCGCTGCCCATGTCCCTTGTCCCCACTCCCACCATCGTCGTCATGGAAGGCGACCAGACCGGCCAAGAGCTGCTGCTCGAAGCCCTGCGCGTGCTCGATCCGGCCGTCACCGGCGTACCGCTCGACCTCCTGCGCTTCGACCTCAGCCTAGCCAACCGCCGCCTCACCCAGAACCAGGTCGTCTACGAGGCCGCCGCCGCCATGCGCGCCGCCGGCTATGGCCTCAAGGCGGCGACGATCACGCCCGAGAGCGCGGGTGATGTCGGCAGCCCCAATGCCATCTTGCGCAAAGAAGTCGATGGCAATGTCATCGTCCGCACCGGCCGGCGTATCCCCAACATCCGCCCCACGGCCGGCGTCCATGCCCCCATCACCGTCGTGCGTATGGCCGTAGACGACGCCTACGGGGCCGAAGAATGGCGGCAGCAGGCCAACGGCGACGAGTGGGCCTATCGCACCGAAAAGATCAGCCGCAAGACCTGCCGGGCCGTGGCCGAATACAGCTTCTATCATGCCCGTCGCACCGGCGCCAAGGTCTTCGGCGGCCCCAAATACACCGTCTCGCCCGTCTACGAAGGCATGTTGAAAGAAGAAATGGACGCCGCCGCCCGCCGCTATCCCGGCGTCCGTTATGAACCCCAACTGATCGACGCCACCTATGCCCTGCTGATCACCAACGCCGGCGAAGCGATGGTCATCCCCGCCCTCAACCGCGACGGCGACTGCCTGAGCGACCTGGTGTTGCAGATGTTCGGCTCCATCGCCGGCTCCGACTCGCTCTTGCTGGCCTTCGACAACGATTTCAACGTCAAAGTCGTGATGGCCGAAGCCCCACACGGCACGGCGCCCTCGTTGCAGGGCAAGAACCTGGCCAACCCCATGGCCATGATCCTGGCCGGGGCCACCCTGCTCAACTACATCAACACCCCCGCCACCCAGCGGGCGGCGCGGGCCATTGTCGAAAGCACGATGGAAGCCGTCTACGAAGGCGTGCGCACCTTCGACCTGGGCGGCCAGGCCAACACCACCGAGTTCACCGACGAAATCATCCGTCGCGTGCGCACCAAATTGGAAGTGTGGGCGGTGATCGGATAACGGACCTGTCAGGGGTGGCGAATACCCCGCAGGTCTCTCAGCGAGAGGCCAACCATGTATCTGCTGGAACGCATCAACGACATGGTGCGCGAACAAGGTCGGGCGGTGGGAACGAGCATCGTCAACGTCGATACCTTGCTCAACCACCGCATCGACTACACCTTTAGCGCCTATGCCGGCACGGCCCTGGCCGGCGCCGTTCACAGCCAGAAGATCGATGTAATCTTCACGGCCGAGGCGTCGGGGATCAGTGTGGCGGTGTTCACGGCCATGACGGTGAACAACGAACAATGGCCGCAAGCCGCCAGTGTCGTCTTTGCCAAGAAGAGCCGGCCCATCACCCTGCCCGACGGCGGCTTCTACGAGATCGATTCCTTCAGCCGCACCAAGAACCGTCCGATCAAGCTCTATTTGGGCAGCCACATCATCCCGGCCGGAGCGCGCGTCTTCATCGTCGATGATTTCCTGGCCCAGGGTGATACGCTGGCAGCGCTGGCGGAATTGGTGCTGCGGGCCAACGCCCACATCGTCGCCTTTGGCGTCGTGGTCGAAAAGACCTTCGAGCCGGGCCGCGCCGCCCTGGCCCGCTACGAAGCCCCGGTCTACTCTCTGGTCAAGATCACCGACCTGAGCGACGGTCGCCTGCATCTGGCCCCGCCCAGCCTCTCCTGACCAAAGCCGCCTACGAAGGGTGTGCGTATTGCCCTGCCGCGCCTTGGCGTCGTATACTTGCAGTTTCTACCATGTACGACGCCCTTGCACCCTACTACCGCAAATACTCGGCCGGCAAAGCCAGCTATCTCGACGCCATCGATGACCTGATCATCGCCCGCATCCCGCCCGGCGCCCGCTCGCTGCTCGACATCGGCGCCGGCGACGGCGTCCGCGCCGCCAAGATCGCCCACGAGCGCGACATCCCGACCGTGGTGCTGGTCGAACCCAGCCAACCCATGCGCCAGCTCTGCCAGCTGCAAAACCCGAGCGAGATCTGGCCGCTGGAGGCGCAGCACCTGCCCGACGGCGGCCCCGGCTTCGATGTCATTACCTGCCTGTGGAACGTGCTCGGCCACATCCCCACCTTTGCCGAGCGCCAACTGGCCCTACAGAAGATGGCCGGCCTCCTGAACCCGGCCGGCGTGCTGTTTTTCGATGTCAACAACCGCCACAACGCCGCTTCTTATGGTTGGCGCCGGGTGGCGAAAAACTACGTCAGCGACCTGCTCTCGCCGGACCCCACCCACGGCGATGTCAGCTTTCAGTGGTCGATCAACGGCGCCACCATTGCCGCCATGGGCCACCTGTTCACGCCGGCCGAGGTGACAAAGCTGTTGGCCGGGGCCGGGTTGCGCGTCCGGCGGCGTGCGGTCGTCGATTATCGCCACGGCCGCGAGGGGCGCTTTGTTTTCCAGGGGCAGCTGCTCTACGAAACCGGTCTCGGCTGACGGTCACAACGCCCACAGGCGCTGCCTCAGACTGGCGCGCAGCCGCCCCCACCGCCAACCCGTTTGCCACAGCCACCTGGCCAGCTCGGCTTTGCTGCGGATGAAAGGCAGGCGCCGGAGCAGCCGCCACCAGCCCTCCAGCCCCGCCCGCCGGGAGAGCGCCGGCATCCCCAGCGGGCGATACTTCTGGTAGAGCGCGACATTGCCCTCGCCCCAGGTGCGGCCCTGCCTGAAGATGCCCTTCAGGGTGGTGCGATGGCGGACATAGACCACCGCCTGGGGGACGAAGTGCAAGTCGTGGCCGGCCAGTTGCAACCGCCAACAGAGATCGGTGTCGATCAGGTAGAGATCGGGGTCGAAGCCGCCCAATTCGGTGAACACCTGCCGCCGGATGCCCATGGTGCTGCCGCCGGCGTGTGGCAGGAAGGGCGGGTAATGGTAGGGCTGCAAGCCCTCGACCTGTGTGTTCGAGTGCGCCGCCCGCACCCAACCGTGGTTCAGACGCTCCATATCGCAGCGGGCGGCCACAGCGGCATGCTCTGCCAGAGCCGCAGCCATAGCCCGCAGATAGCCCTCGCCCACCACATCATCGGCGTCGCAAAAGATCAGGGCGTCGCCTGTGGCGGCGGCAGTCGCCGTCAGGTAGGCGAAAGTGGCCCCGCGTCGGGCCGAGGCATCCACCAGGCGCAGGGGTAGGCGTTCCTGGTAGCTTTGGGCCACCGCCGCCGTGTCATCGGTCGAGCCGTTGTTGGCGACGATGACTTCCCACTCACCCGGCCAGTCCTGCCTGGCCAGAGCTTCGAGCTGTGCGCCCAGGGTGTCGGCAGCGTTGAAACAGGGGATGATGATGCTCAGTTTCACTGCCTATTCCACCGGCTGAAGTTGGGCCATGAACGCCGGGTCGGCAGGCTTCTGCCAGATGCGCAGTTGGGCGCGGCCGTAGCGCAGCAATTCGGGCAGGGTGACGAAGCGATAGCGGCCGGCCAACGAGGCCAACAGCTCATCGACCGCGGCCAACATCGGCCCGCGGTCGGCCCAGCCCTGGTCGAGCGTTGTCCAGGCGGCGTCGTGCAGGAGGAGGATGCTGCCGGGCCGCAGCTGCTCGCGCATATTCTGACTCAGCCAGGCGGGGTCGTGGTCCAGCCAGTCGTAGCCGGTGATGTTCCAGGCGGCCACGGTGTAGCCCAGCAGCCGCAGATCGAGATGGGAGGGGCGGTCGAGATGGCCGTAGGGTGGGCGAAAGAGCCGGCTGCCGTAGGGCGCCAGCGCCGCCTGAGTCTGTTGTAGCTGCCGCCACCGCTGCCTGCGCGCGAGCGAGGGAAACGAGGCGTGATCCCAGCTATGGTTGCCGATGGCGCACCCGGCGGCAGCCACCTGCCGCACCACCTGCGGATGGCGGGCGGCAGCCTGCCCGACCATGAAGAACGTGGCCTGCGCCTTGCGCCTGGCCAGAATGTCGAGCAGGCGGGGCGTAAAGGCAGGGTGGGGGCCATCGTCGAAGGTCAAGGCCGCCACAGGCTCGGTGGCGGCAACCGAGACCACCGCTCCCTCCATCCGGTGCCAGAAGGCGTAGTAGAGGCGGGTGTGCAGGCGCTGCTGGGGCATAGCTGGCAAAGGATGGGCGTGGCAAACGGGCCTGGGGACCACACCCCTACGGGTGGGGGATGGCCGCGGCGAGCGCGGCCACGGTTTCGTTGTCATACGGCTCGAAGTCGGTGTCCCAGGCCAACATGGGGCGGACGGCAGCATCCATGCGCCCGACCCAATCCCCGCGCGCCGAATCGCCCTCCACCGGGTCCACCACCTGGAAGGTGACGACGTTGCGCTCCCAGAATTGCGAGATCACCGGTTCGAGGGTGACGAGAGCGGCTTCGACATACATCATGCCCTCGCCCATGAAGTTGCCGGGGATGTGGACGATGCTGCGGTAGCGACCGGGCGGGCGGGGCCGGCGGCGCCATTCGGGGTCGATATCGATCGATTCGAATGCCAGCACGCCTTCTTCGTGATAGAAATGGTAGTGGGGGAGGAGGGCGTAGCCGGGTCGGAGCACGTCGAATTCCATCTCGATGCTCACCGGCTCGCGGATGTCCACGGTCTCGGCCACGCGGCCATCTTGCCCGCGCACGCGCACGGCTCGCAGGCGGACGATATCGCCGCCAGGGGCCTGGGCCAGGTCGGGCCACTCGCGAGCGGCGGCGGTGTCCAGGCCCGAGTTCAGGTAGGCGTTGACGACTTGCGGCGAGGGGGCGTCCATCAGCAGGGCGCCGTCGATCAGGATCGAGCGCGGGCACAGGCGGGTGACGGCGGGCATGTTGTGTGAGACAAAGAGGACGGTGCGTCCGAGGTGCCCGACATCCTCCATCTTGTTCAGGCATTTGCGCTGGAAACGGGCATCGCCCACGGCCAGCACCTCATCCACCAGCAGGATCTCCGGCTCCAGGTGGGCGGCGACGGCAAAGGCCAGGCGCACGGTCATGCCGGTGGAGTAGCGTTTGACGGGCGTATCGATAAAGCGTTCGACCTCGGCAAAGGCCACGATCTCGTCGAATTTGCGTTCGATCTCGGCCTTTTGCATGCCCAGAATGGCCCCGTTCATAAACACGTTTTCGCGTCCGCTCAGTTCAGGATGGAAGCCGGTGCCTACCTCGAGCAGGCTGCCCACCCGCCCCCGCACCCCCACCCGCCCGCGCGTGGGTTTGGTGATGCGCGAGAGGATCTTGAGCAGGGTGGTCTTGCCGGCGCCGTTGCGCCCGACCACACCCAACACCTCGCCCTCCTTGACCTCGAACGAGAGGTCATGGAGCGCCCAAAGGATTTTCGGCTCGTCGGCAGGGCGGAGAGCAGGGCGGGGGGACCCCGCCCCTACAGACCGGGTGCGGGGGGCAGCAATGCGGTACATCTTGCCCAGGTCTTCGACGCGGATAACGATTCGGGTCATGGTTTCTTTCATTCAGCCCCAAAAGGTTTGGCAAACCTTTTGGGGCTAGATCACATCGGCAAAGGTCAATTCCATCTTCTTGAAATAGAGCAGACCGCTCACCAGCAGCGCCGCCACGGCCGCGGCGCTGATCGCTACCGCCGTCCAGTTGGGGATGATGTTCCCCAGCAAGGCCCAACGAAAGCCCTCGATGACGCCGACCATGGGGTTGAGGCTGTAGAGCAGTTGCCACCCTTCGCGCACGGCGCTGGCTGGATAGGCTACCGGCGAAACGAATAGGCCGAATTGCACCAGGAAGGGCACGGCGTGGCGCACATCGCGATAGCGGACGTTGATGGCCGAGAGCCAGAGGCTGATCGCCAGCGAGGAGGCGAAGGCCAGGCCGAGGAAAAGGGGGAGGGTGCTCATCCGCCAGGTGGGGGTGATGCGATACCAGGCCATCATGGCCACGAGGATGACAAAGGCGATGGCGAAATCGACAATGGGGGCGATGGCGGTGGCGATGGGCAGGACCAGCCGGGGGAAGTAGACTTTGGTGATCAGTTGGGCGTTTTCGACCAGGCTGGAACTGCTGCGGCTGACCCCGTGGGCGAAGAAGTTCCAGGGCAGCAGGGCGGCGTAGGCGAAGATGGGGTAGGGCGCGCCATCGGACGAGACTTTGGCCAGCCCGCCGAAGATGAGTGTGAACACCACCATGGTCAGGAGCGGCTGCAAGATCGCCCAGCCCGCGCCCAGGGCCGTCTGTTTGTAGCGGATCTTGATGTCGCGCAAGAACAGGAAGTAGAGCAACTCGCGGAAACGCCACAGATCGCCCAGGTCGAGGTCGAAGAGGCCGCGGTCGGGGCTGTAATATTGGAAGTCGTCCGCCTCCGACTCGGCGCGGACCGGCAAGGAGTCGGGCGGCGCGAGGTTGGCGCCTGGCGACAGGCTCATCGCAGCCCCTGTTGGGTCGAATGTCGCCCAGAAATTGAATTGGTCATACCCAAAGTCGTGCTCGCGCTCATGGAGTGCCGGGATCGTGCCATAAGAGGGCGGGCGGCGCAAACTTCAGGCGTCGGCGAGCAGCGCTTTCAGATCGTCTTCCGAAAGCAACGGCACGCCCAATTTGCGCGCCTTGTCCAGCTTCGACCCGGCTTTCTCGCCCACGAGCAGGTAGTCGGTCTTGCCGGAGACCGAGCCGGTGACAGTCCCGCCGTGCTGGGCGATGATGGCCGTGGCCTGCTCGCGGCTCCAGGTGGGCAGGGCGCCGGTGATGACAAAGGTCTTGCCCGCCAGCGGCTGTGCAGCGTCGGTCGGGCGCATCTCGTCCAGCGCCAGCCTCAAGCCGGCCGCCCGCAGGCGCTCGACCAGCCGGGCGTTGTTGGCGTTGGCAAACCAGGTTGCCACCGACCCGGCGATGCGCGGTCCGATGCCTTCGACCGCCGAAAGTTCGTCGGGGCCGGCCGCAGCCAGGGCGTCGAACGAGCGGAAATGATTCAGCAGCAATTCGGCCACGGCGCTGCCGACAAAATGGATGCCCAAAGCGGTGAGGACGCGGGTGGCGGGTTGCGCCTGCGAGGCGGCAATGGCCGCCAGCAGGTTCTCGACTTTTTTCTCGCCAAAACCCTCCAGTTCCAGCAGCTCCGCCCGCCGCGCCGGCAGATCGTAGATGTCGGCAACCTCGTGCAAGAAGCCCAGGCTGACGAACAGCTCGGCCTGCTTGGAGCCAAAGCCCTCGATGTCCATAGCCCCGCGCGAGACGAAGAACTCGACCCGGCGCACCAACTGGGCCGGGCAGGCGCCGTTTTCGCAGTAGTAGGCCACTTCGCCGGGGTAGCGGCTGACGGCCACGCCGCAGACCGGGCAGCGTTCTGGCATCTGCCAGACCTGTTCCTCGCCCGTGCGCAGTTCGGGCAGCGGGCGCAACACCTGGGGGATGACCTCGCCCGCCCGTTTGAGCACGATGGCGTCGCCGATGCGGATGTCGCGTTCGGCCACGTAGTCGGCGTTGTGCAAGGTGGCCGAGCTGACGGTGACGCCGCCGATGTAGACCGGCTCCAAGACGGCGCGCGGGGTGAGGACGCCCGTGCGCCCCACTTCCACCACGATGTCGAGCAGTTTTGTCACTGCTTCGGCGCTGGGATACTTGTAGGCCACGGCCCAACGGGGGTCCTTGCCCACGAACCCCAAGCGATCTTGCAGGGCGAAGTCATCGATTTTGATCACCAGGCCGTCGGCCTCATAGGGTAAGGTCTCGCGATCCTCTACCCAACTCAGACAGTACGCCTCCAATTCCTCGAACGAGGTGAAAAGCCGGTTCTGCTGGCGCTCGACCGGGAAGCCCAGCTGAGCCAGATAGGCAAGGGCCTGCCACTGCTTGTCCAGTTCCGGCCCGCCCTCGCTCAGCACCACCTGGTAGGCCCACAGGTCTAGCGGGCGGCTGGCGGTGATGGCCGGGTCGAGATTGCGCAGGGCGCCGGCGGCGGTGTTGCGGGGGTTGACGTATCTCTTGCCGGCGGTTGCCTCTTGCTCGGCCTGAAAGCGGGCGAAATTGGCCTTGGACATATAGGCCTCGCCGCGCACTATCAGCCGGCGCGGGGGGGGCGGGCCGTCTGCGCGCGCCGGGATGCGCAAAGGCAGGGTGCGCAACGTGCGCAGGTTGGCGGTGATATCTTCGCCAACCGAACCATCCCCGCGTGTGGCTCCCAGGGTGAAGATGCCATCCTCGTAATGAAGGACGACGGTGAGACCGTCGATCTTCGGCTCCACCACATAGCTCAGTGCCACGCCCTCTGGCAGCAGCCGCAAGGCCCGGTCGCGCCAGGCCCGCAGTTCGGCCGCCGAGGTCACGTTGTCGAGCGAGAGCATGGGCAGCGGGTGCTCGACTTTGACGAAGCCTTCGACGGGCGGCCCGCCCGTGCGATGGGTGGGCGAATCGGGCGTGATCAGGTCCGGTCGCTCGGTCTCGATCCGCTTCAGTTCGGCGAAGAGGCTGTCATAGGCTTCATCGCTGATCTCGGGCGCATCGAGCACGTAGTAGCGATACGCGTGATAGTTGAGAAGTTGGCGTAGTTTCTGCGCCCGTTCTGCACTGGTGTCGGTGGTCATGAAGCGTGAGGCGTGAGGTGTGAAACGTGAAGCGTAAAACGTGAAGCGTGAAAATCTTACGACGAAGAGTAAGCCCGACCAGAGGACACTCGGAACCCAGAACCCGGAACCCTCCTCACTGACTTAGCGGCTGCAAATTGCCCTCCGCCGCCCAACCGATGGCCCCGCCGGTTGTCTGCAAGCGCCACCAGGTAAAACCGTCCACCGTCTCCGGGCCGCCCACCACCGTCAGCGTGTCGCCGTCCTGGAGGATGCTGGTGGTGACATAGCTGAGGCCGGGGCCGGTGCGGAAACGCACACCCTCGCCTTCGGTGCCTGCAACCTGCACCCGTTGGTTGATGGCAAAGCGGCCGCCGGTGGGCTGGGGGAGAGGGGTGGCGACGCCCAACGTCGGCGAGAGCGAAACGGTGGCCGTGATCGGGACTGCGGCCAGGGTGGGGGTAAAGGTGGGTTGGGCGGCGCCGCCGGCAGGGGTGGCCGTGGCCAGGGGAGTGGTCTGAGCGCCGGGGGCAGGCGTCTGGCGCGAGGTGCAGGCCCGCAAGATGAGGAAAAGAATGATCACCAACAACACGGCCACGACGATCAGTCGCACCAGGTTGGCGTTGATCCAGGGGCGCCGCCTCGCGGCCGGCGCTTCGATCTCGTTGTCGTTCGCCAGCGCAAACGGGGGATCGTACATCCCTTCATCGAAAGTCGATGATGAGGCGGCGTCGGCGTCGTTCTGCGCCTGCCACAGCGCCATCTCGTCCTCGGCAGCGGGGTCATCCTGCGGCATCGCAATTCGGGTCGGGTCAGTGGTCATGGCGCCACCATCCTGATCAGAGACAGAGCCAAGATCGCCGCCTGAAGGCCGGCGGCAAACCGGCAGCGGGCAGCCCTTCCGCGCTGGGAAAGGCCGATTACGAACACTCGTTCTGGCCGGCGATTATACCATCCGGCCCCCCACCTGCTATAATCATCCTTGCTGTGCGCCGACAACGGGCCTGTCACGGCCAACGCCCCCCCTAGGACAATGACCATGCTTAGCGACTTGACCGTGCACCACTTTCTCGATGCTCTGGCCAGTGGGGAGCCGGCCCCCGGCGGCGGCTCGGTGGCAGCGCTGGCAGGGGCGCAAGGGGCGGCATTGATCGGCATGGTCTGCAACCTGACGGTGGGACGAAAGAAATACGCGGCGGTGGAGGCTGAACTGCTGGCGGTGCGGGCGCAAGCCGACAGCCTCCGCGCCCGGCTCATCGACCTGATCGACCGCGACACCGCCGCCTACGAAACGGTGATGGCAGCCTACAAACTGCCCAAAGAGACGCCCGAACAATTGGCAACGCGGACGATGAGCATCCAGTCGGCCTTGCAAGCGGCCACCCTCACCCCGCTCGAAACCCTGGATGCCTGCGTCGCGGCGCTGGAACTTGGCCCGATCATCCTGGCGAAAGGCAATCCCAACGCCGTCAGCGACGGCGCCGCCGGGGTGTTGTCCGCCCATGCGGGAATGCACGCCGCCGCCCTCAACGTGCGCGCCAATCTCAACGCCATCGCCGATGCTGGCTTCGTGGCCGCAGCCTCGGCTCGCCTGTCCGAGCTGCTGGCCCGCGGCGAGGCCGCCCGCGCCGCCGCCTGGCAACTGGCCGAAGAGACCCTGACCAGGTAGCCGGTGGCAGAACTTGCCCGGAGTGAAAGGGGTGAAATGAAGGAACGCAGGTCGAAAGTGGGGAAGGGATTGTCAGCAGGTCAGGCTCGCAACAGCGCCAAAGAAGGCGAACCTCAGCCCGCGCCTCTCGCCCCTCCCTCCTCTTCCCTCACGCCTCACGTTGCACGCCTCACGTTTCACGCCACACGCCTCACACCCCACGCCTCACGCCTCCCCCACCTCGCCTCCCTCGTCTTCTTCCTCGCCTCCACCCTCCTCCTCACCTGGCCGCTGGCCCGAACCCCCGGCGCCGCCATCCCCGGCGACGCCTTCGACGGCTGGCAAAACCTGTGGAACCTGTGGTGGATGCGCAAAGCCCTGCTGGAACTCCACACCCACCCCTACTTTACGCCCGAACTGTACCATCCCAGCGGCGTTACGCTGTGGTTCCAGACCCTGAACCCCTTCAACGGGCTGGTCGGACTCCCCGTGCAGTTGGCGGGCAATCTTTTTTGGGCCTACAACGCCATCGTCTTGTTCAGCTTCACGCTGGCCGGCTATGGCGCCATGCTCCTGGCAAGATTCGTCTTGCAACGTTCCGGCGCCGTCGATGGTTGGCGACTGTGGGCGGCGGCCCTGGCGGCGGGCGCCATTTTCACCTTCTCGCCCTTCCACTTCGCCCACCTGCTCGGCCACATGCAGGTCTTCAGCCTGGAATTGGCGCCGTTCTACCTCCTCTATCTGTTGCGGGCGCTGCCGACCACCCCTACAACGGCGCTGCGCCGCCGCGACGCCCTCTTGGCTGCCTTCTTCCTCGTCCTTTCCGGGCTGTGCGACTGGTACCTCGTCCTCTACCTCGTCCTCTTCAGCCTGCTCTACGTCCTCTACTTGCTGGCCAGACAGCGGATCAGCCGCCATCACATCGCCGCCCTGACCCTCATCTTCGGCCTCTTCCTGCTCGCTACCGCCCCCCTCACCCTGCCGATGGTGGCCGAAAGTCTGCGCTACGACTTCATGCGCCCGCCCGCCGGCCAGATCGCCGAACTCAGCGCCGATGTCCTCGGTTTCATCCTCCCTGCGGGCCAGCACCCGCTCTGGGGCCAGTGGACTGCCCGACTGCGCACGGCTCTGCCTGCCAGCCCCTCCGAAAACACCCTCTACCTCGGCCTCGTTCCTGTCCTCCTGAGCGCCTACGGCCTCTGGCGACGCCGGCTGCGGCTGGGATTTTGGGCCATCGCCGCCCTTCTGTTTGCCGTCTTCGCCCTCGGCCCCGTGCTTCACATCGGCGGCCGGGTGATTTCTCTGCCCGATGGCCGCCCCCTACCCCTACCCTACGCCCTGCTCCTCCGCCTCCCCTTCCTCGACATCGCCCGCACCGTCGCCCGCTATGCCCTGATCGTCACGCTCTGCCTGGGCCTGCTGGCCGGGGGAGGACTGTACACCCTGCTGCTTGCCCACCCCCGGCGTTGGCTGCCGGCCCTGAGCATCGGCCTCATCCTGTTCGAGTACGCCCCCCTGCCCTACCCCATCAGCCTGCCCGACACACCAGCCTGGTACCACACCCTGGCCGCCGATGAACGAGCGGGCGCGGTGCTCAACCTGCCGATGACCTGGGATCGACCCAACTACCTCCTCTTCCAAACCGTCCACGGCAAACGCCTCACCGCCGGCTACATCAGCCGCTCCGACCCTCGCACCCTCGTCGAACGCATCCCCATCCTCTCCGACCTTCGCCGTGGTCGCCCCGACATCAACGCCGTCGATCCCGCCGCCTACGCGCCCACCCTCTTCGCCTTTGCCGGCGTCGGCTGGGTGGTGGCCGACCGCTACCAAATGCCTGCCGGCGACGAGCGGGAGCATGTCGATGGCCTCGTGCACGTCATCTTCCAGGGCCGGCCGCCAGCCTACGAAGACGAGCGCCTGAGCGTCTACGAGACCTGGCCGCCCTCCGAGCCTTTGCCCTTCATCGAGATCGGCTACGACTGGGGACCGCTGCTGCCCGGCCCCGCCCGCCAGGTGGACGCCGCCGCCACCCTCATCGTCCACAGCCCCGGCCCCGCCCTTCGTTCGCTCGCCATCACCCCTGCCCCCAACTCGCCCCCCTACCGCCTGCTAGACGCCGCCGGCCGGCAAATCGGCGCCAGCGATGGCCGCGCGACCGCCTTCGCCCTCTCCCTCCAACCCGGCCCCAACACCTTCACCCTCGCCCCCGACCAGGCGGGGATGATGGTGGAGCGGGTGGGAGTAGAGTAGAGGATGGCAGACAGGGAGAAAGAGTCAACAATCAACAGTCAACGATCAACGAGGAACTGCCGCCTCTAGACCTATTCCTTCATATACGGCTCGCCCAGGGCCTCGGGGCGGGCGGCGCCCCACTTGGCCCGGAACCATTTCGTCGACATCAGCAGCAGGACGCCTAAAGTAACGACAAAAGGCACCGTCCGCCAGATATAGCGCGATAAAACGCCGGGCAGCACCAACTGCGGGTTGAGCGAAAGTTGCCAGAGGGTGCCGAACAGCAGCGCCCCGCCCAACAGAATCCAGGGATTCCACAGCGAGAAAAAGACCAGGGCCAGGGCCACAAAACCCCACCCCATCACCAGGTTATAGCTCCAGACCGGATTGTAGTCGAGGGCGTAGATGGCTCCGGCCAGCCCCATCAGCATCCCGGCCGCCACCACACAAAGATAGCGCGTGCGGATGACGCTCACACCCGAAACCTCGACCACCGACGGATTCACACCAACCGAACGGATGCTCAGGCCAAGGCAGGACTTGCTCAGCAAAAACCAGATAACAAGCGCCGTCAGCAGGCTGAGATAGAAGAAGGGCGAGACGCCGAAGATGGCGGGGATGCGCGCCATGCCCAGAGGGCCGGTGAAGGGGCTGCCGATATAGGTGGTGAGGCCAAAGCCCATGATCCAAATGCCCATCCCGCTCACCACCTGGTCGCCGCCCAGGCTGATCGAGAAGAAGCCGTGGAGCAGGCCGAGCAGGGCGCCGATGGCGATCCCCACCGCCAGACCGACCAGATAGCTGTCGGTGGATTGGCCGGCAATGAAACCCAGGGTAGCGCCGAACAGCATGACCCCCTCGATGCCCACATTGAGGACGCCCGACCGCTGCCCGATCAACTCGCCGAGGGCGGCAAAGGAAAAGATCGTCGAAGCCTCCAGACTTCTAGCCAGGAATTCGGGCATTGCTACGCTCCTTTGCGATTGGTTTCCAGGCAATCTGATAGCGATAGAAGAACTGAAACGCCACCAGCGTCACCATCAGCACGCCCAGCAGGGCATAATCCAGCCCGAAGCTCATGTGCAGCTTGCCCTGGACGAAGCGCCCCCCCACCGACATGCCGCCAAAAAGCAGCGCCACCGGGATCGCCGCCAGGGGGTTGCCGAGCGAGATCAGGCCGCAGATGATGCCGTAGAAGGCCAGATCGCCAAAATAGCCATAGTTCACCGTGATCTTGTAGACGCCCGGCACGGCGGCGAAATAATGATAGCCTGCCAGCCCCGCCAGCGCCCCGCCCATGAGAAAGACCAACAACGGGATCTTGAATTCGTCGATGCCGGCGTAACGCGCCGCCGCCGGATTCTTGCCGAAGGCGCGGATCTGGAAACCGATCTTCGACCGGGTGAACAGGACATGCAACAAGGCCGCCAGGGCCAGAACGACAAACAGAGTGTAGGGAATACCCAGGAACAGAGGCGCGGCCAGGGCTTCGGGCAACTTGAAACTCTCGCCCTCGCCGCCCCCGCCCATCAGCGGCCCGCCCTCCTTGATCATAAACGAGACCAACCAGAAGGCGATGAAATTGAGCAGCATCGTCACCACGATCTCGTTGATCTTGTACTTCCCGCGCAGGAAACCGGCAATGAAAGCATAGGCGGCGCCGGCCGCCATCGCCGCCAGCATCAGCAGCGGGATCAGCACAGGCGGCGCAAGACTCCTGGCGTTGGCATTGCGGCCGCCAAAGAGCAGCAACACCGAAAAGACGGCTAACGCCCCCATATACAACTGCCCCGTCATACCGATATTCCATAGCCCTGCCCGATACGGGATCAGAAAGGCATAGGTGCAGAACAAGAGAAAGATGAAACGGCTGATCGTCAGCGGCAAACCGAAAGGATTGAGAAAGGCATAGGAGACGATCTCGCGATAGGCGACAAGAGGGTTGACCTTTGCCAGCACGAACAGGATGCTGAAGATGGTCAAGGCGACAAGAATGGCCAAGACCGAGATGCGCGCGGCATGCCAGCCCGTCAACTTCGGCCTTGTCTCGATCTTTAGATCGCGGCTGCCAATCCTCATGCTTGCGGCCCTCGCGGTCGCAGCCCGGCCATCATCGCCCCCACCCGGTCGCGTTCGCTTTCGGCTGCGGCCATGACGCCCATGAACTCGCCCTCATAGATGGGCGCCACCCGGTCGCTCAGGGCCAGCACCTCATCCATATCCTCGGAAATGAGAAGAACGGCGGCCCTGGCCTTCTTGGCCTCGAGGATGCGATTCTGCACGAATTCGGTCGCACCCACATCCAGCCCCTGCGTAGGCAGATTGGCGATCACCAGGCGCGGGTTGCGCGCCAGCACCCGCGCCAGAATGAGCTTTTGCAGGTTGCCGCCCGACAAATTGCGGGCCTTGACATCGGCGTTGGGCGTAGCCACGCCATACTCGACGATGAAACCCTCCGTCAGTTTGCGCATGTTGCCATAATCGACAATTCCCCGCCGCGTGAAACGATCATCGAAATAGTAGTTCATGGTCACATTCTCGACCAGCGAAAAATCGCCGATCGACCCCACCTCGTTGCGTTCGGCTGGAATGTAGCCTATGCCAAGTTGCCAGCGATCCAGGCTGGAAGACTGGGTGATGTCTTTGCCATCGAGCAGCACCCTCCCCTCTTCCGCTTTGCGTAGCCCGGCCAGCACCTCGGCCAGCTCGTGTTGGCCGTTGCCCGACACCCCGGCAATGCCAAAGACCTCGCCCTCGTGGACGGTGAACGACACGCCCTTCAGGGCCAAAACGCCGCGATTGCCCAGCGTCGAGAGATTCTCGACCTGCAGCACCGGCCGGCCCTGCTCGACCTGCGGTCGCTCCACCCTGAAAACCACCTCGCGCCCGACCAACTCGCGGGCCAACCCCTGCTCGGTCGTTTTGGCCGTCTCCAGCCGGGCCGTCACCCGGCCGCGGCGCAGCACCGTCACCCTGTGGCTGGTGGCCAGGACGATGGGCAGTTTGTGGGTGATGAAGGGGATGATCGCCAACTCGTCGGCGGCCATGGCCTCGACCGAAGTGAGCAGTTTCGCGGTCTCCGGCGGCGCCAGGGCCGAGGTCGGCTCATCGAGGATGAGGATCTTGGCTCCCCGATAGAGCGCCTTCAGGATCTCCACCACCTGTTTCTCGCCCTCCGACAGTTGCCAGACCATGGCCCTGAGATCGATCTTGAACCCGTACCGCGCACAAAGCTCGGTGATCTCCTCTCCCGCCCGCTTCAGATTCAGCACTCGCCCCGCCCGCGGATGCCCCAGGACGATGTTTTCCAGCACCGTGTGGGCGTTGACCAGTTTGCGATTTTGGTGAACCATGCCGATGCCAAGTTCGATGGCATCTTGCGGCGAGCTCAACTTCACCCTTCTGCCGCCAACGAAGATCTCGCCCTCATCCGGCTGCATGAGGCCATAGAGAATCTTCATCAGCGTGCTCTTGCCGGCGCCATTCTCGCCCAGAATGGCGTGGATCTCGCCCGCCCGCATGTCGAAATCGACCCCGTCATTGGCCACCACGCCGGGGAAACGCTTGGTAATCCCGCGCACCTCGAGCAACGTATCGCCGTGCTTGACCCCCTCCATCAGATGTCGTGGCATCGGTTCCTCTTGTCGGGCAAACGCATCGTGATCACCAACCGGCCTGCAAACACACTGCGAGCATGAGGCTCTCACCCATCGGGGCATCGCCCTGGAGTGAGAGCCTCATCGTTATCGAACTGCCCCCTTTCGTCGTATCATTCTGGAGGCTTGATGCTACGCGGCGGCAGTGGTAGAGAATGGCCTATTCCAAGATGTTCATGCCTTGCAGGTCGAAGTTGAATTGCGCCAGCAAGAACTCGTCCGTCGCTTTCTCGCCCGCGGGCTTGACCACTGTGCCCGCAGCCGGGATCGGCAGGCCCTCCAGTTCCAGGCCGGTGCCATTGCTGACGAACTCATGCTCGGTGAAGGGGTCCCATTCGCCCTTCATCATCTGCTCGCGGCGCTGCTTGACCAGATCGACGATCTCTGCCGGGATCAAGGGCAGGGCCTTGGGGCTGATGGCATCGACGCCGACCTTGCCATCGTTCATGATGTCCACGGTTGCTTCTTCGGCGCCGTCGGCCAGGGTCATGCTCGATTCCAGGCCCAGATAGAGGACGGTGGGCGCTGCTTCGCCGGCCATCATCGCCTGGATGACCTTGTCGTAGAGGACTTCCCAGCGGGTGTCGAATGAGACGGCCACGGTGTCGGTGCTCGACCAGCCGTACTCGCCGACGATGTCCATGTCCTTGCCCACGAACCAGATGCCCTTCTCGGTAGCCACATCCAGCGGCGAGCCAGAGTCGGTTTGCTGAGTGATCACATCCACCTTGTTTTGATCGACGAGGGCGGTGGCAATATCGCGTTCTTCCTGCGGCTTATACCAGTCGCCAGCATACTTGACATAGACCTTGATGTCCTTGTTCAGCAGCTTGGCTGCATCCTGCACGCCCAGATAGAAGCCGGCCGTGCGGCGGATGACTTGGACATTGGGGAAGGCGGAGACGATGCCGATGTTGCCCGTCTTGGTCAGAGCGCCGGCGATCAAGCCTTCGAGATACAGGGCCTGGTATTGGCGGGGGAAGACGCGCAGGAAGTTGGACTTGGTGCTGAGGTCGCTGGCGATGATCGAGATGAAATTGACATCGGGGTATTTGTCGGCGATGTCTTTCAGCGGCAGGCCCATGAACTCGGCGTTGCCCACAACGATGTCGGCGCCATCGCCTGCAATCATTTCCTCGGCGTAGGGCACCGACAAGTCCGGCCCCACCTCTTCGCGGAAGACATACTTCACGTTCGGATACTTTGCGGCCAGCCGCTTGCCGGCGCGGTCATGCGCACCCGACCAGGTAGTGCCCTCGATGACGCTGAAGTGCTCGATAGCCAGGGTGATGTCCTTGGCGGCGGGAGCAGCGGTGGCTTCTTCGGCCGGCGCTTGGGTGGCGGCAGGGGCGGCCGTGGGCTGAGGCGCCGGCGTTGCTGCCTGTTGGCATGCCGCCAGCAATAGGCTGGCAACCACGAACAGGGCCAACAACAGACTGAACTTCTTGCTCATGAACTTCTTCTCCTTTTGGGGTTGTAGGTGGGGCGGACGATCAAACGACGATGGTGATCGCTTATGCGGTGCTACTACCACTCGCTTTAACGCAAGCTACCGGCCTGCGCTTTGCTCCTACTCTGCGGGCACAAACCAACCAACCGAAATTGCCCTCATAGAGCAACCGGCACGATTATAGCTATCGCCGGGTGCTTGTCAAAGCGAGGACAAGTCTGATCACAATCCCTGCTGCTTGGCGGTCATGCCCCGGCGGTGTATCATTTTCGCCGTGCCTACCACTGCTGCGACGATTGCACCCCAAACCCGCCTGGCGCCCGGCGCCAACGATATCCTGGCAGATGTTGCCGCCGGTCATCTGGATTCTCTCAACGCCTACCAGCTCAAGCTCATGGCCTATCGCTTGCAGCTGGCCGCAGGCTTCGATGACCTGTTGGCGCTGGACGCGCTCGGCTTCCAACCTTTCGATTATCAAATTCGAGCCGCGCGCACGGCCTTGCGGCGGTTTCGCGGGCGGGGGATGTTGTGCGACGAGGTGGGGCTGGGCAAAACGATCGAGGCCGGCCTGGTGTTGAAGGAGTATCTGCTGCGGCGAATGGTCGAGCGCGTGCTCATCCTCACCCCGCCGGGGCTGGTGGTACAATGGCGCGAGGAACTAGCGACCAAGTTCGGGCTTAGCGATTTCGTCGCCAGCAGCGAGGAAGCGTTTCGCAGCCTGGGCGCGGGCGCCTGGGCCAACTTCCCACGCGTCATCGCCTCGCTGGCCACCGCCCGGCGCAGCGAACACCGCCAGGCCATCACCGCCCAAACCTACGACCTGGTCATCGTCGATGAGGCGCACCACCTCAAGAACCGTACCTCGGCCTCATGGAAACTGGTCAACGAACTGCAGAAGCAATACATCCTCTTGCTCACGGCCACGCCGGTGCAGAACAGTCTGGCCGAGCTTTACAACCTGGTGACGGTGCTCAAACCCGGCCAGCTGAAAAGCCCCAGAGAGTTCAGCAAGCAATTCGTGGTGCGCGGCGACCCCCGGCTGCCCAAGAATCGCGGCCACCTGCGCGAACTGCTGAGCGATGTCATGGTGCGGCACTCGCGCGGGCAGATCAGCCTGCAACTGCCCCCACGCCGCGCCCACACCGTCCATTTGCCCCTGCACCCCGACGAACACGCCCTCTACGAGCGCATCAGCGGCTTCACACGCGCCATGATGCGCGACGAGGGATTGGCCAGCGCCCATCGCTTTGGCCTGCGCACCCTGTTGCACGAGGCCGGCAGCAGCGCCGCCGCCACCCGCGCGACCCTGCTCTCGTTGGCCGAAGTATCGGGCCTGGCCGCGCATCGCCGCGAACTGGTGGACATGGCCGGGCAAGCAGCGGCGGCGGCGACCTCGGCCAAGGCCGAAGCGTTGAAGAAGGTTTTGGCAGCGCAGGCCAAAACTGCGGGCCAGCACGAGAAGGTCATCATCTTCACCCAATTTCGCGCCACGCAGACCATGCTGGCCGCACAGATGGCTGCCTGGGGCATTGATTTTGCCCTCTATCATGGCGGCCTCACCGCCGCCCAAAAGGACGCCGCCATCCGCGCCTTTCACGACCACCAGCCGGTGTTGCTCTCGACCGAGGCCGCGGGCGAAGGTCGCAATCTGCAATTCTGCCGGGTGATGATCAATTTCGATCTGCCCTGGAATCCAATGCGGATCGAGCAGCGGGTGGGCCGCATCCATCGCGTGGGCCAGGATCAGCCGGTGGACATCTTCAATCTGGCCGCCGAAGGAACCATCGAAGACCATGTGCTCCAGATCCTCGACCGCAAGCTCAACATGTTCGAGTTGGTCATCGGCGAGATGGACATGATCCTGGGGCAGATGGCCGATGAGCGGGATTTCGAGGACATCATCCTCGACCTCTGGACACAGGCTCAGACCCAGCAGCAGTTCTCTGCCGAGATGGCGGCGCTGGGCGAGGCCTTGCTGCAAGCTCGCCGCGAGTATCAGAAGGTGAAGGACTACGACGAAGCCTTGTTCGGGGAGGATTTCAGCACCGAATGAGCAAGTTGAAGACGCCTGCCGCGCCCACGCACGAACGTCTGGATGTTCCTGGCTTCGTCCTTGGCTACCTGGAGAGCCACGACAGCCTGGTCGCGCCCCCGGCCTTCGGCGTCTACGAGGTGGTGATGCCCGACGCCCTGGCAGCCGGCTTCGGGCTGGCGGCCTACCAGCGACTCAGTTTCGAGCAAACCGAGGCCGAGGATGTGTTGGCGATCGGCGTCGGCCATCCCCTTCTGGAAACGATTGCCCAACGCCTGGCGGCGCAACCGGCCAATGCGCAGGGCTTCCTGAACAGTGTGCGTCTCGACAAAAAGGGGCTGGCGGCGCTGGCTCAGAAGACCTTTACTTTCCCCAACGCCCGTCTTGTCCCCAAGCCCAACGCCATCGAGCAGGCAGCGCTACACCACTACCTGCGTTTCAATTTCAAGGTCACGTTCGACAGCGAGGAGAAACAAGAGCAGCTGGCGGCGGTGGTGATGGATCTGCAGAGCGGGTCGGCGGTGCGCCAGGCCGAGGTGCTGGCCCGGCTGAACACCTTCGAGCCTGAGCCTGGCTTTGGCGATCTGCCGGCGGCGCCGCCGCGCTGGTTGGGCGCGGGCAAAGCAATGGCCCCCGACACCCTGGCCTTGCTCCTATCCCGCGCCGAGGCTGCCCTGCGCGCCGACCTGGCCGACCGTCTGCAAGCGCTGCAGGCGCGCACGCAACGACACCTGGATCTCGACCTGGCCCGCATTGGCGACTATTTCGATGACCTGGAAGCCGACCTGCACCGCCGTCGCCAGCGCCTGCCGCCGGAGGAGCGCGAACGCGAAGGCGGCATCGATGAAAAGCTGGCGGCGCTGCAAGCCGAGCGGGCGGCCAAGCTGGCAGATGTGACCGGCCGCTATCACCTGCGCCTGACGCTGGAACTGGTCAACGTCCTCGTACTCGCCCAGCCCAAACTGCTCACGCCGGTGGAGATCGGCAACCGTACAGCCACACTCAGCCGTATGGTCGTCTGGGACCCGCTGGTGCATCGATTGGAGCCGTTGCTTTGCGATGTATGCGGCGAACCGGGCGAAGGGCTGCATCTGTGTACAGGCGGCCACCTGGTCCACAGCGGCTGTCTGGCCCCGCAGTGCATCGATTGCAGGCGCGTCTATTGCCATCTCTGCCGCCAGCAGCTGCGCCAATGCGCCGTCTGCGAGCAGCCGCTGTGCCAACACAGCCTGATCACCTGCCCCACCTGCAAACGCGGGACATGCCGCGCACACCAAAACCTGTGTCATGCGGCGGATGGCGAGCCGGCCCATCTGCCGGCCGCTGCTCCGAGTAGCCAGCCGCCGCCAGCCCCCCCGCCGCCGCCCGCGGCCAGGCCCCCCACCAAAGCCGCCAGGCCCACCCCACCTGCGGCCGCCCGCGGCCGGACGCCGCCCAAGCCGGCCAAACTGCCGCCGGTATCGGCCGAAGCGCCGGTAACGAAAGGGGTGAGGCTCAATGTCGAGATCTATGAAGACCGGCCGGAGATCGTCGCCTATGTGATGCGTTCGACCCATCGCTCTCTTGCCAGACGCACCTTCACTCTGACGCACGAAGGCATCCACTGTACGTGCGAGTGCGAGAAAACGCATTGCCGGGCCAACGGCATCATTCACCGGCCGGCCAGCGCCCAAAACATCAGCGAGCAGATCAACGGCTTTCTCGCCGACCTACGCCAGGAGTATCTGGTGCCGTCTCGACACACAAGCTATTTCTTCATCCTTGGCCAACGGATGCGCGAGGGGCAGACTTTCGTCTTGCCGGCGGTGTGGCGGGTGCAAGAGCGCCTGCGCATGGCACAGGAAGGCTTCGAGGCGCTCTTGCGGCGGCGGCAGGGAGGGTGAAGCCGAGGATTAATTTTTATGAAACCTTTCATAAAAATTTGACCTCCCCCATCCGCATCCCTATAATCCATAAAATCCCGGAGATTTGGAGATTAGAGATTTCGTCACGTCTCACGTCTCACGTCTCACGTCTCACGCCTCACGTTTCACGCCTCACGTCTCACGCCTCCCCGCCACCCCCCATGCGCATCCTCCTTGCCAGCCCCGAAGCCAAAGTCTGGTCCGAACGCAAACACATCCCGCTCGGCCTGGGCTATCTCGCCGCCGTCTTGCGCGCCGCCGGCCACGATGTCATGATCTATGACGCCGCCATCGAAGACGACCCGGTCGATTTCTATCTCGAACAGGCCGAAGCGGCGGGCAAACCCTTCAAGCTGATCGGCATCACCGCCGCTACGCCCTTGATCGGCGACGCCTGGACGATGGCGAAGACGGCCAAAGGCTACGGCCTGACCACCCTCCTCGGCGGCCCCCATCTCACCATCCTCCCCGGCGAATCGCTCGGTCCCGAACACCCCTATGTGGACTACACCTTCAAGGGCGAGGCCGAAGATGGCATCGTCGCCTTTGCCGAGGCGCTGGAGCGAGGAGAGAAGCCGGAGGACAGGGACATCCCCGGCCTCAACTTCCGGCGGGGGGGCGAGATCATCGTCTCGCCGATCTCGCCGATGATCGAAGACCTGGACAGGCTGCCTTTCCCGGCCCACGACCTGTTCAAGATCGACAAATACACCAACCTGCAACCACTCACCGATGGCCTGGACACGCGCGCCCGCTCGTTCACGATCATCACCAGCCGCGGCTGCCCGTACAAGTGCACTTTCTGTTCGAAGCCGGTTACGGGCGACACCTGGCGCGGGCGCAGCGTCGAGAATGTGGTCAAAGAGTGGCGCTGGCTGGTGCAAGAATTGGGCGCTACCGAGATCGGCGTCACCGACGACATCTGGAATCTGAAACTGCCGCGGGCGAAGGAACTCTGCCGGCGCCTGGTGGAGGAAGGGCTGAACACCGTGCCCTGGGTGACGGTGCACGGGATGAAAGTCAATCACACCGACCCCGAACTCTTCCACCTGATGAAGGCGGCCGGGGCCAAGCGCGTGGGCTTTGGCGTCGAGAACGGCGACCCCTGGATGCTGAAGAACGTCATCCGCAAGGGTCAGACGCTGGACATGGTGCGCGATGCCTTCCGCTGGGCCAAAGCCGCCGACTTGCAGACCATGGGCTTCTTCATCTTTGGCATGCCGCGCGACACCGAGGAAACGATGGAGAAGACCATCCAACTCGCCCTGGAACTGGACCCCGACCTGGCCAACTTTATGCTGGCGGCGCCCTTCCCTGGCACCAAGATGTGGGATATGATCAAGGAAGGCGGCGAGGTCTTCGCCCACGAGTGGCCCGATTACGCCATCCACGACCAGAAGGCGCGCTTTACCATGCACGACGGCTCGTATGACCCCGACCTGGTGGTGCGCAAATGGCGCCAGGCCTATCGCCGCTTCTATCTCTACCGCCCCAAACGCGTGTGGGAGAAGATGTCGAAGAAGAGCTTCTGGACCGAGCTGCCGAGCACAATTAGCAACGCCCGCCGCTTTTTCATTGGCCGCCAGGATCAGCATGCCCCCGCCAGCGTCAGCCCCGAAGAGCCGGTGACGAGCATGAAGGGGTTGATCGAGCGGACGCTTTGACGCAGGATCGCTTGCCGGGCGCGTTTGGCTGCGCGATAATGGCGTCGGAGGCTTGGCCAACTATGACTGTCGCAACTTTTGAAGGTGTTGTTGAGCAGGGCAAGATAAGCTTGCCAACTGCTGTGCGTTTACCCGAAAAACTGAAGGTCTATGGCGTTGTCCCCGATTTTCGGCTTGAGCAAGTCGCCCGGATTTTCAGCCCACACCTGGCGCACCCCGAACAAGCTGAAGACTTCCGAATGGAAGTGTGCGTGGAAGAACCACATGCCGACGTACGATAGCGCTCCCTAATTGGTGTGGAATGAGCATCGCTAACGACGAAAGCTAGGAGATTCCCCAAGTGCCATTGTTTTCATCCCGACCCCAAAAACAATCCAATATCCTTTGGCTCGACCTGGGCGACCTGGGCGATCTCGTCAATCCCGGCGGCCCGCATGAGCAGTGGCAGGACCACGGCCTGGGCCTGCTGCGCACCATCCTGCACCAAAACAGCATCCACACCGACCTGGCCTCGACGCGAGCCGTGACCTCGTGGGACGAATTGATCCCGCAGCTCCGCGGCTACGACACGCTGATCATGAACGTGCGCAGCTACACTTACCCGCCGGCGCTTCAGGCCGCCCGGCTCTTCAAGCAGGTCAACCCCAACAGCATGGTGCTGACGGGCGGCATGCACGCCACCGTGGCGCCGGACGAGATGGAAGCTGTGCCCGAATTCGACCGCATCTGCATCGGGCCGGGTGAGAAAGTGATCGTCGACTTGGTCAGGAACCCACGCGATTTCGAGCGTGTGTTCCGGGCCGAAGGCGCCAGGTCGATGGCCGAATGGCCGCACATCGACCGCGAGCTGTGGCCCAAGCCGGCCGGCGGCTGGCGCATGCAGCGGCGCTGGAAGTGGAAATGGCCGCTGGAGCCGGAATGCGGCTGGGGGCCGGGGCCGGTGGCGACGCTGATCACCAGCCGGGTGTGCCCGTGGCAGTGCGTGTTCTGCAACGAGAACTCGTATATCCCTAACATGGGCCGCAAACCCGTCGATCAGGTCATCGACGAGTTGAACTATCTTGACCGCAAGTACGGCGTCGGCTCGGTCGTCATCCACGACTCCATGTTCTTCCAGAACCCCAAATGGCTGAAGGAATGGATCGAGAAATATCCGCGCCAGACCAAACGCTGGACCTATTGGGCTGCAGGCCGCGCCGACACCGTGCGGCAGTGGCCCGACCTGTTCGAGGCGCTGGTGCGCGAGACCAACTGGCGCACGATCTCGATCGGCTTCGAATCGGGCAGCGACCGCATCCTCAAGCTGCTGAACAAAGAATGCACCGAGGAAGACAACTACTTCACCATCGATCTGGTCAATCGCCTGGCCGCAGAACTGAGGGCGAAGGGCGAGCTGCCGCCGGTGTTCTGGTCGAACATCATGCTCGGCATCCCCGGCGAGACCCACGAAGATGCCTTCAAGACGATGCGCATGCTCAAGCGCATGGATTCGGTCATGCCCTCGATCTCGTTCTACGCCCCCTACCCCGGCTCGGCCCTGGGCTATCAGCTCATCGCCGAAGGCAAAAGCCTGATGAGCAAAGACAATTATCATCGCTTCCCCGACGATGAGAAGGTGAAGGGTATCGATTACCAGTTCTACCGCGACCTGCTCAAGGGCAAGTACGACGCCGAAGTAAACCGCGGCCTGACCGGCGCCCGCGGGGCTGATGTCTATCAGGGCGCGCTGGTGAAGGCATAGGTCGGAGTATATTCTCATGGACATCGAGACTATCATCGATGCCATACGCAACGGCCGGATTCGTATCACCGATCACGCGGACGAAGAGGCGCATGATGACAGATTGTCGTTCGATGAAATCTACTTCAGTGTGTTTCGTGGTGAAGTCATTGAAGACTATCCCGACAATGAACCATACCCAAGTTGTCTGATCTACGGTGACACTTTCGCCAATGATCCTGTACATAGCGTGTGGGCGTATAATCATGACACTCGTTGGGCTGTGCTTATCACAGTCTACTGACCTGATCCACGGCGGTGGATTGATTGGCGTACGAGGAGACCGAGATAATGAAGCCATTTCCGAAATGTCCCGTTTGTGGCGGCGAAATCATCGAGAAGGAAGTCGAGAAGCTGTTGCGCGGCGGCACCAACACAGCTGTGCTGAAAGTGCGGGCTGAAGTCTGCCTGCGCTGTGGCGAACGCCTTTATCCGCAGGAAACAGTCAGGCGCTTCGAGCAGATTCGTCTGCAATTGGAGCGTCAGGACGTGCTCGGTTTTCAAGCCCTCGGTCAGTCTTTTCAAGTGGCTGTCTAGTCGCCATGAGCAGCTTCAGCAACCCTCATTACATGTATCTCTTCGATTTGAAGAGCGGCAAGCAAAAGCTGGCCTATGGCGAATCGCCGGAGGACGCGCTGAGCATCCTGAGCATTCGCCTGAGCGAAGCGGAGATGAGCGAGATCCTCGCCGACCGCTTTATCAAGATTAACCAGCGCGAGCTGCAGCAGTATGTGCACAACCTGGGTTAGGACAGCGGTCGGAGCGCTGCGAGCGCTCCGACCGCTCAAGTCGGATCCATGCTCGCCCCCACCGCCCGCTTCTCGACCCGCGTCGAGGACTACGTCAAATACCGGCCCGACTATCCCGTGGCTGTGCTTGATTGGCTGCGGGCCAAGTGCGGGCTGACCCCGGCGGCGGTCGTGGCGGACGTCGGTTCGGGCACGGGCAAGCTGGCCGAGTTGTTTCTACGCAACGGCAATCGCGTTTTTGGGGTGGAGCCAAATCGGGAGATGCGGGAGGCGGGGGAGCGGCTGCTGGCCGGGTTTCCGAACTTTGTCAGCGTCGATGGCGCGGCGGAGGCAACCACGCTTCCCGGCGCCAGCGCCGATTTCGTGATCGCCGGCCAGTCCTTCCATTGGTTCGATCCGGGGCCAACCCGACGCGAGTTTGCCCGCATCCTGCGGCCGGGCGGCTGGGTGGTTGTGGTTTGGAATGCGCGGGCCATGACCTCGCCCTTTCAGCAGGCCTATGAGCAGCTGCTTTTGGAGTTCTGCCCCGAATACACGCAGGTCAATCACCGCGATGTGGGTGAGGAGGACCTGCGCAGTTGGCTCGGTTTGGCGCCGTTCCTCAAAGCCAGCTTTGCTAACGGACAGTCCTTTGACTTCGACGGTCTGGCCGGGCGCCTGCTGTCGTCCTCCTATGCGCCGGAACCCGGTCATCCCAATCACGAGCCGATGATGACCAGCCTCGCCACCCTGTTCTCCCGCTTTCAGGCAGGGGGGCTGGTGGAATTCGACTACGAGACGCAGGTGTACTGCGGGCAGATGGGGTGACTACCGGACTGAATCTCCCACCCTGCACCCGTTGACGGTGAGCCTTGATACTGGGTACAATGCAGGTAGAGGTAAGTGGAAGATGACTGCACAAGAACTTGACCAGCGTATCACATTCAATCCACGCATTTTCGGCGGCAAACCGATCATACGTGGACACCGTCTGGCCGTCGAGCACGTCTTGGGGATGCTGGCGGCTGGCGATGATGTCGAGACGATTTTGGAGGGCTATCCCTGGCTGGAACGAGCGGACATTCTAGCCTGTCTGGCCTATGCCCGTCGCTTGATCGCGAATGAGACAATCGAACCACTGCAGATGGAACTGGTGGTATGAAGGTCCTGTTGGACACCTGTATATGGGGCGGAGCACGGGAATCCTTGCAGACGGGCGGACACGAGGTGGAATGGGTTGGGCAATGGAAACAAGATCCCGGTCTGGGTAATCTTGGCTGAGAGCAAGTCGCCTGTGACGGCCTTCACCAGGGGCTGATTGCCGTTGGCGTTGAAAAGGATGTTGGAGTACAATACGACAATCGTCGACAATGTCACAGAGGGGGAAAATCGAACATGGCGTCTACTTCAGCACTGGCGCCGGCGCCAGCAAGCATGTTGCGCAGCCGGAACTACCAACTCTATATCCTCGCTTTCGTGGGCGTCGTTGCGCTCATGGACCAGTACCTTTCGGCTGTCGAAAGTACGGCCATCCCCTTCGTCCTGGCCGAGTACCAGATCGAGGCGGCCGACTTCGCCAGCCTGAAGTCCCGCTTCCTGATCATCACCTTTTTCGTCTTTGCGCTCAACGCCCTGAATGACCTCATCGGTCGCAAGCCGGCCATTCTGGTCCTGATCTTGCTGATGGGCCTGTCGTCGCTGGCGATCGTCCTTTTCACGCCCACCCTGATGTGGTTTATGACCTTCTATGCCCTGGCCATGTTCGCCACTGTCTCCAATATGTGGTCGATCATCGTGGGCGAAGAATCGCCGGCTGTGCGCCGGGCGCGTTACACGGTGGCAGTCGTTGCCATCAGTCTCATCCCGATTCAGGCCTATGCACCGGTATTTCTGGTGCAGCGATTGGGCCTGAACTGGCGCTGGATCTACGGGATCACGTTCTTGGTCATGCTTCCGGTGTTGGTGCTGTGGTGGTTCATGCGCGAAACCGGACGCTATCGTGAGATAGAGCGCGAACGCAGCCAGAGACCGGAGTGGCGCGAGCTGGTGGGTCTGGGCAAGCTGAACCGGGGTGATCTACGGTATGTCGCTTTGGCCGCATCCATCGCCATCGGCGTGCTGGTCGCCATCACGTTGGCTTTTTGGGCGGGCTATTTCTTCATGAAGGTGCACAACTACACGCTGGCGGAGTGGTCGTCTGTGTTTTTTGCTTTGCTCACGCTGCAGATCGTGGGTTCGTTGAGTGGGGGCTGGCTGATGGATCGCGTCGGGCGGAATCGCCTGTTCGTGGCCGGTGGATTGGGCATGGGCATGCTCATGGCCTCGTTAGGATTCCTGCCTCGTTCTCTGCTCCCTATTGCCTGCGCCGGCGCCGGATTCTTCATCGGCATCGTTTCAGGCTGGCTCTTCGTCTACATCCCCGAGATTTTTCCGACTGACCGCCGGGGCGTCTGCGTGGGGTGGGTGATGGCGCTGGCTCGCTTGTCCTATGTGATCGGCCCCGCCCTGGCGGCGCTGCTGCTGCGGCGGTTCCCCACCATGGAAGGGTTCTGGGTTGCGGCCGGCCTGATTATGCTGGCGCCGATCGTCCTCGTCCTCTTTGTGCGCCCCTTCGAGACACGGGCATTGGAATTGGAGGAGATCGCGGTGCGGCGGTGAAGGGGACGGAAGACCAAAGACGATGGACGATGCGTCTTCGTCCTTCGTCATCCGTCCTTCGTCACACTGTGCGCGGCGCCAGCACGATATCCTTCCAGCATCCCCCCGTACCCAGGGGCGAAAACACAAGCTGTTTGACCCAGGGCTTGGCGAGGTAGGCGGTGTCATGATAGATCGATGGGATGATGGGCGCTTCCTGCATCAGCAATGCATCGGCCTGTTGATAGAGCTGCAGACGCTCTCGCTGATCCTGCGAGCGGCTGGCTTTGTCGATCAGGTTGTCATAGTCCGGGTGACGCCATCCCGACAGGGTTTGCACGGTGCGGAATGATTGGCGCAGGAAGGCGTCCGGGTCGCCGTAGGTGGGGACGCCGTTCATGGCCATGATGTGCGGCGACCCCTGGCTGAGATATCGCCAGTACGCCGTCCATTCCAGGATCTTGTAAGTGACGGTAACGCCAAGCTGCTGGCGCCACTGTGAAACGTGATAGCGACAGGATTCATCACCTCCGGCCGTGTAGAACTGCGCCAACTCGATGGCCGGGAACTCCTTTCCACCCGGATAGCCGGCTTCAGCCAGGAGTTGGCGAGCGCGGTCGGGGTCAAAGGGCAGCCCGATGGCAGGCGAGTGGCCGGGCATACCGGGCGGGATGAAGCCGCCCAGGGTTGGTTTTTCGATGCCTCTGCCTAATTGAGCTATGGCTTGCGTTTGCTCGAAGCTCATGGCAAACGCCTGCCGCAGACGGCGGTCATCGAAGGGCGGACGCCGGGTGTCGAAACAAAAACCGAAGGTTGTGAACAGGGGGGATTGTGCGTACTCGGCAAGATGGCGCCGTCGCGCCGTCTCGAACCCGGCGCGGCTCCAATTGAGGATGAGCAGGATGTCGATACGATCCTGCTCGTAGAGATCCAATTGACCCTGCCAGCCGGCCGCCTGCCGGAAATAGTAGGCCTCGACGCGTTCCACATTGCCGGCCGCACGGCCATGATAGGTCGGATTGCGCATGAAGTGCATCTTGTCGCCAGCCCGATCCCACCGTTCGAGCAGGAAAGCGCCGTTGCTGACAACATGTTCGGCGCTGGCCCAGGCGTCGCCGTATCGTTCGATCACATGGCGGGGCTTGGGCGCGGCCAGGGGATGGGCGAGCAGGTGCAAGAAATAGGCCGCCGGTCTGGGCAGGCGCACGACCAACGTGTACGGATCAGGCGCCTCAACTGCCGCCTGCTTCAGGTCGGCGGCGATGCCGTATTCGAGGCAGCGGCCGCCTTTGACCTCATACAGCGGCGCGCCCAAGCCGGGAATGCGATTGTGCTGCCAGGCGAAGGCGAAGTCGCGGGCGGTCACGGGCGCGCCGTCGCTCCAGCGTACGTCGTCGCGCAGATGGAAGACGTACGTTCGCCCGCCATCTTTGATCTCCCAGCGATGGGCGACATCAGGCGCAATGGACAGCTCAGGCGTCTCTGCGACCAGCCCGCTGAAGAGGTCGGAAATGAAATCGAAGGTTGGTTCCTCGTTGCGCGGGGCCAGCCCCCAGATCAGGCGCAAGGGTTGTTCGGCAGGGGGCAGGCTCTGTGCAGGCTCTGCGATGACCTGGCTCCACAGCCGAAACCCCTCGGCGTAGGCTGCCTGCGCCTGCTCGAAAGCCATACGGTCGTGGTGCGTCAGCCCCAGACGCATGTAGATGCTCGCCGCCTGGCCGTCGTCGTCTATCGTCCGCGCCAGCGCCAGCGCCCGCTCATACGCCGTCCTGGCCGGCTCGTCAGCGTACAGCAGCCGGGCCTGATCGCCGGCAGCCAGATACCAGGCAAGGGCGCGTCCGTCATCGCCGGCCAGGTCGAAGTGCAGCGCCAGCTGCGGGGCGATGAGGTGGGCCTGGGCGCCATGCGTCGCCTCCAGGATGGCGCCTACCTGCCCGTGCCGCCAGCGCCGCATCGCTTCGCCAAGCCCCTCGTAGACGTACTGCCGAAACAAGCTGTGGCGGAAGCGATAACGATCGAGCCGGTTCCCGCCGATGACGACGCTCCCGGCTTCTGCCACCAGCCGGTGCACCCTATCCAGCTCATTCAACTGCGCCGCCGCCTCGCCGGGCCGCCGATCCAGGGCTGCGACCAGCGTCTGCGCCGAAAATGCCTCCCCCTCGACGCTGGCGACGGCCAGCAGTTCCTGCATGTCGGGGGGCAGCCGCGCCAGCCGCGCCTCGATCACCCCCTGGGCGCGGGAGGAGATCGCCTTCCAGGCTGGCGGCCGCTGCTGCACCCAGCCCATGTCCTCCTGCCATAGGATGTCCCCGCGCGCCGCAAATTCACGTAGGGTCTCTACTGTGAAGAGGGCGTGGCCTTCGGTGTGCTCGAACAGCGCCTGGCGGAATGCGGCATCGAGCCGGTTGCGCTCGGTATCGAGCAATTGCTCGACAAAATCACGGCGCTCGCTTGCGCTCAGACGGTTGAGATTGATTGGCTGCTGGCCGGTGAGTCGTTTGCACTCGGCTACCAGCACCTTCAAGGGGTGCATCTGGCCGTCGCGACCGCTGTCGACATCCTCCTGGCGGTACGCGCCCACCAGCAGAACGTGCAGCCCCGCCAGCGACTGCGCCAGATGAAACAACAGCGATAGCGAATCCGTGTCGGCCCAATGCAGATCGTCGAGCAGCAGCAGCAACGGCCGCCGCGCGCTGAGGTCGCGCAGAAAGGCGGTAGTCTGCTCCTGCAATTGGCGGCGGTTCAGGGCCGTCCCCTGAGTTTTCCCCTTTGCCTCGGCGCTGCGCAGCGCCGCCAGCCAGTCGGTCTCGGTCTCGACGGCCGCGCTGACGCGGGTCAGCAGGTCGACGCCGGGCAGAAAGGCGTCGATCAGGTCGGGCGCCTGCCCAACCAGCGAGTCGATGGCAAGCGGCAGCGCCGACCACAGCCGTTGGGCCTGGGCCTCATCCAGCAGCCCCATTTCGTAGCCGCGCCTGGCCTCGCCGGTGAGCAGACCCACGACCTGCCGGAAGGGAAGGTAGGGGTCGCCGCCGCCGGCGAAGGCGTTGCCCTGCCCCCAGACCGTCAGCAAATTGGGATGGGCCGCGTGCGCCTGCTGCGAGAAGCGATGGAGCAACGCTGTCTTGCCCGATCCCGCTTCCCCTGCTACGAAGACGATCTGGCCTTCGCCGGCCAGCGCTTGCTGCAGCCGTTCGTGCATTTCGGCCAGGGGGGCGCCCCGGCCCACAAAGCGAGGGCGCGACGGCTGGGCCGGGTGGGGTGAAGGCTCGAAAGTCAACGGGCGCAAGCTGGCCGCCGGCTCCCGCGCCCGGATGCGCCCGGCGCGAATATCTGCGACCAGCGCCCGGGTGCTTTCTCTTGGCTCCACACCGATCTCGTCGCGCAGCAGGCGGCAGCAGGTCTCATAATAGGCCAGGGCTTCATTGCGGCGGCCAGCCAGGGCCAGCAAACGCATGACCCGTTGGTGGGCGGCTTCCTGCCAGGGGGCCAGCTCGGCCCAGCGCCGCGCTGCCGCCGCTGCTGCTGCCAGGTCGCCGCCGGCTTCATGGCAGGCGGCCAACTGACGCAGCGCCTCTACTGCCTGCCGGCTCAGATGCTCGCGGCGCAGCGATAACCACTCTTCGAAGGCAGCGCAGCCGGGAAGGGAGAAGCCATCGAGCAGGGGGCCGCGGTAGAGATCGGCGGCGGCGATCAGGGCGGCGCGGCAGGCGTCGCATAAAACCCGCGCGTCGCGGCAGTGGCGGAGCGATGCCAACGCCGTCTCGAACGCGGCCACATCGGTGCGCAGATCGAAGGCGGGGTTGAGTTCCAACGTATGGCGTTCGCTCAGCAGCAGCGGCGGCTCGCCGGGGAGCTCCAGTCGATGCCGCAGGCTGTAAGCGGCTTGATTGAGGTTCGCCCGCGCTCGCGCCTCCGGCGCTTCCGGCCAGAACAGCCCCGCCAGGGTCTCCCGCCGGTGCGTCTTGTCCCGTTTCACCGCCAGATAGGCCAACAGCGCCCGCGTCTTGTCCGATTCGAATGCTTCGATGGACTGTCCATCTCGCCGGGCGATTATCCCGCCCAGCAATTCGATCTTCAGAGCAGACATGCAATGCCTTTGCGCTGGCGGACGAGCGACTGTTCGTCTTGAGAGCTATTGTAACAGAAGTAGGGGAGACTGCAATAGGGCGCGAACTCCCGGTTCGTCGCCGCCTGTGCTATGCGTGTAGCAGCCACTCAGCCAACGAGCGCACCTCGATGGTGAATTCGCCGTTCACAATCGGCGCCGCGTTGCCATCAGCCAGGATCAGGCCCCGTCCAATGCCCAGGCTGCGCATGGCCGCGGTCAATGCCCGCACCTCCCGCTGGCGCGTCTCGGGCTGGTCCAGCGTCTGGACGACCTGAACAAGCTGCCGCTCCTCCGGTAAATAGAAGTCCACCTCCAACCCCGTCGGGGAGGCATAGTAGTAAACGTCACGCGTCCGCTGCCGCAGAGCCAGGAATACCAGGTTCTCCAGCAGGTGTCCTGTGTTGGGTGAAAAAGAGAAACCGACGCTGCGCGCCAGCCCGGTGTCGATGGCGTAGGTCTTCTTCGGGGCTACCTGCTGGCGTCTGACCGAGTAGTCGTAGACGTTTGTCGTGAACAAAAGCCAACTGTCCTCCAAATACCCGATGTAGTTCTTGACCGTGTTGACGCTGCCCAGCCGCAGTTGGTCCTTGAGCTTGTTGTATGAGACCAGGCTCGCCGGATTGTTTATGAGGTAGTACGCCAGTTCCTTGAGCGCACGCACCTCCTCGACGCGGTGGCGCGTGGCGATATCCCGGTAGAGGACGTCGTCGTAAAGCGTGCGGGCGAGTGGCAGTTCCGGGTACTTGAGCGACTCCGGAATCCCACCCAGGCGTAGATATTCGTCCAGCTGGCCTCTTAATCTGGCGCCGTCGACCGTGGTCAGTCGCGCCAGATTGGGCGCGGCATAGCCGCGAAAGCGCAGGAATTCGGCAAAGGAAAAAGGGAACAACTCGACGGGCACATAGCGCCCTGTCAGGTGAGTTCCCAACTCACGACTCAGCAGAGAGGCGTTCGAGCCGGTGATGTAGAATTTGAGCCCCATGTCCAGAAATCGGCGCACAAAGTGCTCCCAGCCGGGGACATTCTGGATTTCGTCGATGATGAACACCCGGCGCTCACCGAATAACTCGATCAAGAGCCCATAGAGATCATTGGCGTCGCCAGCCTCGAAACCGAGGAAACGCTCGTCTTCGAAGTTGACATAGTAGAAATGATCTTCGCCCAGCCGGTGGGCGATCTGTGCCAGCAGGGTGGATTTGCCGGCCCGCCGCAGCCCGGAAATGATGACGGCGTGCGGCAACGGCGCCGCCCGCTCGAGATCGGCCAAGCGCTCGCGCTCGATACCGGTGTCGCGCTGCCAGAAGGTTTGCGATTGCTCCAGCAGCAAAGCCCGAATCTGGTCCCGTGTCCATCGGGCCTTCCAGGTATTTGCATTCATAGTGCAATTATATAGCCAATTGTTTTCATTGTCAATGAAGATATTGGCCGTGAGATCGATGCAGCGGAAGTATTAGGGGATTTCAATGGCACGGGGCAGCTTTCCTGATTCTATTTTGAGAGTAGGGTGATAGGGTGAGTCCAGAGTTGCCAACTTTCCAGAAAGTTGGCAGCTCTGGACCTCCGACCTCGGCCTATGGATCGACACCCTGCACCCTACCTGTCCTATCTGCTCCGCCTCTGGTGGGAGGATGGCTGGGAGGGAGGGCGCCCTGCCTGCGCCGAGGGCGAATGGCGGGCGTCTTTGCAGGACCCGCACACGCAGGAGATGCGGGTGTTCGATGACCTGAAGGCATTGTTCGATTTTCTGTCGAAGGAAACGAAACAGCGGGCATCTACGGAGAATCCTCATTCGCCAAACTCTGCTTGCGGCGCCAGATGACACAAGCCCTTTCGACTCACTAAGCCAGAGATGCCAACTTTCTGAAAAGTTGGCATCTCTGGCTCACATCCACAGGAGACAACGCATGAAAACCCAATCCAAACTTCCGTTCATCGTGCTGCTGTCTGCGGCTCTGATCTTGACCGTCGCAGGTGTGCTCAGTCTCTCGCAAGAGACGCAAGCCTTGCCGTCCGCTTCACAAGCGTGGACGAATGCTCTGCGGCCCCAGGCGACTATCGATCTGGTCAATCAGCTCGGCGGCCCTACCGAAGCCGTTGCCATTCAAGGACACTACGCCTTCGTTAGCGCCGGGCCGCGAGTCCTGATCCTCGACATTTCCAACCCGGAGCAGCCGGTTGTTGTAGGGCAGACGGGCGTCCTGCCCGACTATGTGCGCGACGTGGTCGTGGCCGGAGACTATGCCTTTATTGCCAATGACACCGCCGGGCTGCGCATCTACGACATTAGCGATCCGGCCAACCCTGCCGAAATCGGCCTCTACATGGCGCCGGCATCGGCGCCCGCCGGCCGCGTCGCCGTGTCCGGAAGCTATGTCTATCTGTCCAATGACGATAACACGCTGCGCATCCTGGACATCGACAACCCTGCTAACCCCACCCTAACCGGCCAGTATGCCACATCGGCAGTAGTGAATGGCATGGCGATCAGCGGCAACAACGCCTATGTCGCTAATGCGATCGCCGGCCTGCTCATTCTCGATGTCAGCAATCCGGTCAGCCCGACGCTCGTCAGCCTGACGGATACGACGGGGACGGCCAGCGATGTGGCCGTGGTCGGGAACCGGGCTTATCTGGCTGATGGCGCCGCCGGTCTGGTTGTGTTCGACGTCACCCATCCGGCCAGCCCCGTCCGCCTTGGCGTCCTCGACACGCCCGGCGCCGCGCTGGGTGTGGCTCTTGCCGGCGCCACTGCCTATGTCAGCGACGACGCTGGCGGCTTGCGCATCGTCGATGTCTCGAACTCCGCCAGCCCCGTCGAAGTTGGCTCCAGCAATGCGCCGCAAAACGCCAGACGCGCCAGGGTGGCAGGGCCGTATGCCTATGTCGCCTCCTATTCGGCCAACCTGTACATTCTGCGCATCGACACTCCGGCTGCGCCCACGGTCGCTTATCACTTCAAGACCGTCGGTCTGACCTTTGACCTGGACGTTGCAGAGGGCTACGCCTACACGGCCGATCGCTACGCAGGGCTGAGCATCGTCGACGTCGCCAATCCCCAAGCTCCCGCATATGCTGGCTATTATCGTACTCCCGGTCAGGGCGGCTATGGCGTGGAAGTGAGGGGCAACTATGCCTATGTAGGCGATGTCCTTCACGGACTGCACGTCGTCGACATCAGCAACCCTGCCAACCCCGTCGAAGTCGGTTCTGTTGACACACCGGGCTATGCGCTTCGGGTGACAGTGGCTGGTAACTACGCCTACATAGGCGATGGCCCCGCCGGTTTGACCATCATCGACATCGCCGATCCGGCCCATCCCCAACTGGTGAGCACCTATCAAACGCCGGGCGCCTTTGCCGTAGCGGTGGCGGTACGGGGGAACTACGTCTATGTGGCCAACTATGCCTCCGGCCTGCGCATCATCGACGTCAGCGACCCCGCCCATCCCTTCGAAGCCGGATTCGTCGATACGCCCGGGATCAGCAAGGGCGTGACCTTGGCCGGGAACTACGCCTATGTGGCCGACGACCAGTTTGGCCTGCGCATCATCGACGTCAGCGACCCGACTCATCCTGCTGAGGTGGGATTCTATGACACGCCGGGACAGCCGAACATGGTCGAGGTGGCGGGCAACTTCGCCTTCGTGGCTGATCTGTGGGCTGGAGTGCGCATGATCTACATCGGCAACCCCACCCAGCCGGTCGAGGTCGCTTTCTACGACACGCCTGGAATCTCGATCGATGTGGGCGTAGTGGGAAATTACGTCCATGTGGCCGAGATCGATGGCGGGTTGATCACGCTGCACGTCAACCTGCCTGCCACACCCACCCCCACGCTCACCCCCACTCCCGGCCCCTCGCCCACGCCGACCCCGACGCCTCACGGCACGCCGACCGGCCCCTGGACCAGATGGCATGACCCCGCCACCCTGATCCTGCCGCCGCAAGGGGCGGCAGTCGTCATCGACTACGGTAACGTGGGCGCAGCGCCCAGCTTCACGGCAAGCATCAATGGCAGCGCTTTGTTTGCCGACGGCCAACCCACGCTCACCGGCTCTTTCGATGGCAGCGGCAGTCACACGATCTGGATCTATCCGGCACCAGGCGTCCCCATCGGACAGCCGTTTGCGTTCCACGTCAATCTGCCGGCTCTCAGCGTCTTTCTCACCCGCACCGGCCAGACCGGGCATCCCTGTTACATGCCGCTCATGCTGAAACCTGCGTGAGTGATTCACACTGGCGCGACAGAGCGAACGGTTCCCGACACATTCCGTTCCGGCTTGCCTACCTGAAGGGAAAGACCGGGCAGGCAAGCTGGAAGTCGAGAACATATGAGCAAATTTCCTGGTTCTCCTGAGAGTTTACTGAGAGTAGTCTGCTACGATGGCCTTGAACGGTCGAGTTCAGGCCGCGAAGATTGAACTGTAAGCAGGCAGAGTTGTCGAAATCCACCAGCGGGTTTGCCCGCATTGACGCAGCTTGTCCGTCTCACTTCCCGCTCAATGCGAGAGGAGCCGTGAAGTGATCTCTGGCGCTGCACCAAAAAATGCGTTGGGGCAATAGGCGTGCCTGTGAGACGAGGTCGGGATGGCGATCCATCCCGGCCTGGTCCCACATCTTGCACATAACCTGGAAGGGGGATGAACTGCGCATGCTGCACAGATTGTCCGCTCCTAATTTTGATAATTTTTTGAGAGCAGCCTGCTACGATGGCGCTGAATGGCTGAAAACAGGCCGAAACAAGCCATAAAGATCACACCCACAGAACAACACGAGGGGCGATAGGGTCTTCAGGGAGAAACCAGCCGGGATCGACCAACATCCCGGCCTGGTCGCGCGGGCCGCCGCCAGCGCGCCAGCGTTTGCCCACACCCCCAAAACACACGGGCTGTGATAAAATAAAGTGCCCCTTGACAATCGAAACCCATCCAACTTTCCGCGCCGCCACCCTTTGGCAACGACGGCGCGCGGACGTCACCACTTTCGTTTGAAGGTTGCTTCATCATGAGTCAATCACCCTGGCTGGATTCACTGAACGAACGTCAGCTCGAAGCAGTCACACACCGGGCCTCCCCTCTCCTTGTTCTAGCCGGCCCCGGCAGTGGCAAAACTCGCATCCTCACCCATCGCATCGCCTGGCTCATCCGCGAAAAAGGGGCGCGCCCCGAACAGATCCTGGCGGTGACCTTCACCAATCGGGCAGCCGAAGAAATGCGCCAGCGACTGGCTTCGCTTTTGGGCGACGAGGCCGGCCGCGTTTGGATCTATACCTTTCACGCCGCGGCGGTGCGCATCCTGCGGCGCTTTGGCGCCGCCATCGACATCGACCCCGGCTTCGCCATCCTCGACGAGGACGAGCAGCGCCATGTTCTCAACCGCATCCTGGGACAGCTCGACCTGAGCCGTGAGATCTTTCCCACCGGTCAGATCCTCGGCTATCTCGCCCGCTGCAAAAATGCCCTCATCGACCCGACCAACGCCGCCAACGAGCGCGACGAAGGCTACGCCCGCATCGCCGCCGCCTACCAGGCCTGGCTGCGCCAACGCAACGCCCTCGATTTTGACGACCTCATCCGCCAGGCGGTGCTCTTGCTGCGCCAGAACGAGGACATTCGTCAGCACTACCGGCGCACACTCATTCATATTCTGGTAGACGAATACCAGGACATCGACGGCGCCCAGTACGAACTCCTCAAACTATTGGCGCCGGCAAACAGCAGCGTCAGCATCGTCGCCGATGACGACCAGGCGATCTACGGTTGGCGCGGGGCCAACCCCAGGCTGATCGATGACTTCATCGACCGCTATCGCCCGCACATCGTCAAACTCGATACCAGCTACCGCTGCCCGCCCAACATCCTCTACGGCGCCCAACGGCTGATCACCCACCAGCGCAGCCAGGAACGCCAGCGCTTCATGCGCAGCGAAAAAGAGGGGGATGCGCCGATCTACCATTACATCTTCAACGACCTGGGGCAGGAGAAACGCTGGCTGACGACACTGGTGCGCAGGCTGATCGACGAGCGCGGCCACAAGCCCGGCGACATCGCCATCCTCTACCGCACCCACCAATTGGGCGATCCGGTCGAGCAGGCGTTGATCGAGGCCGGTTTCCGGGTGCGGCGTCTGCACAAAGATAGCTTTTTCGACCTGCCCGAACCACGCGAGATCGTCCGCTTTCTCCAGGTCATGCACTCGCTCAGCGAAGAAAACTTCAGCGCCGCCGTCAACTACCCCCTCCGGCAGATCGACGAACTGACGATGATCCAATTGCGCCGCCTGGCTGAGGCCCAGGGCTGCGATTTGGTCGAGTTGGCTCGCCGACCGCACGCGTTCCCCGAACTCAGCCCCCTCACCCGCGCCCACCTCCATCATTTCCTGCAATGGGTAGACGCCCTCCCGGCTGCCGACGCCGATGCAACCACAGCCGTGCGCACACTGTTCCAGCTGTTGGAACAACTGCGCTCACCCTGGCGCGGCGATGACACCAGCCAGATCGAAGACCTGATCGCCTTCACCGACTTTGACGCCGAGGCGCAAATGCTGGCGAGCGCCATCGACGAGTTTCGCCCACTGTTCATCGTTCACCCCACCACCATCGACGGCCACGCCGCTGCCGCCATCCTCCACCATGCCTTGCTGAGCTATCTGGATGCCGATGCGCGCACCCTGACCTTCGCCGAACTCCGGCCCCCCGACCTGCCGCCGGCCGCCGTCGTCATCGCCCTGGGCAACCCCGCGCCCGATCTGCCGCAAACCGTCCTCAGACTTGGCAGCGACGGGCCGGTGGGCCTGGCGTTGGCGGCCTGGCGGTTGGCCCAGACCCTTCTCGTCAGCTACGAAAGGCTGCACAAAGACGTCTTTGTCGTCTACGATGTCGAAACCACCGGCGCCCACGTCCGTCGCGACGAGATCATCGAGCTGGCCGCCGCCCGTTATCAGAACCAACGCCCCGCCGATGCGGGCTTCCACAGCTTCGTCCGCCCCGAACGCGGCTACATCCCCCCGGCCGCCACCCAGGTACACCACCTCCGCTTCGAAGACGTGGCCGACAGCCCGCTCATCGCCGACACCCTACCCCGCTTCCTCGACTACGTCGGCCAAGACACGGTAGTCGGCCACAACATCGCCCGTTTCGACAACCGCTTCATCGACCGCGCCCGTGGTCTTGGCCCCGACCAGCGCGGCTTCAACCCGCACTATGTAGACACCCTGCGCCTGGCCCGGCGCTTGCTCCCCGGCGAGGAGCGACACACACTCGAGGCGGTGCGCCGCAGCCTGGGCCTGGGCGAAAGCGTCAACCACCGCGCCGAGCGCGATGTGGAGCAGACGGCCGAGGTGTTCTTTGCCCTCATCCACCGCCTGCTGATCGAGAAAGAGCGCGAGGCCCTGGCCGAGGCCCTGCCGTTGGTGGCTCTGGCGAACTCGACCCTGGACACGCCCGCCGGCAGCGAACAACGCACCCTATGGGATGGCGCCGCCCGCATGTTGGCGGCCGGGCGGGGGCAACCGCTATTGGATGACCTGCTTGCCACCCTGCCCGCCCCCTTGCAGGCTCAGGCCCAGGCGCAGGCGTTCACCCTGGCCGCTCATGAACCGCCCACCGCCGACGAGGATGCGGCCTGGGCCGATTTGCAACAGGACTTCGCCACCCACCTCGAAGCCTTTCGCCGCTACAGCGGCGACCGTTCGTTGACCGCGTTCATCGACTACCAGGCCCTGCTCACCAGCCCGGACACCGAAGCCCACACCCAGGACGAAGACCAGATCACGTTGATGACTCTGCACAATGCCAAAGGCTCTGAATTCCCGGTCGTGATCATCACCGGCGTCGAACACGAGCATTTGCCGCTGTGGCGTGCGCTCGACAACCCCGAACAGCTGGCCGAGGAGCGCCGCGTCTTCTACGTTGGCCTGACGCGCGCCCAAGAGGCCGCCTATCTCTTCTCGGTGCGCGACCGCGAAGATGGCTTCAACCGCTCACCCTCGCGTTTCACCTTCGAGATCCCCCCTCCCTACATCCGCCACTTCAACGTCGACGCCCAGAACCGGACGCGGGAGATGAAATAGCGCCTCCTTACGCGCCGCCCTATGCCCCGCCCTACGCGCCGCCCTGCCCCCTGTGCAAGCGAAGATGGCGCCGCCAGCATCAGGATCGCCCCCGTCAGGGCTGCGCCCTCGCCCAGGTTGGTACTGGTGGTTTGCGCCCGCCACACCAGCCCGGCCACAAACAGACAAACAAAGGCATACAGCGCCTGCTCGCGCTCGCCGTCGATCTTGCCCGACGCAAACGAGAAGGCGGCCGGCAGGGCGATGACCGTGAGAATGCCGTAGAGGATGTGCATGGTTGGCCGGACGAGCACGGCATCGGCGTTCAGGAAAAGCCACATGTAGGCGCCCACCAACCCCTGCGTCACCAACAAGAGTTCGCCGACGAGCAGGAGACCGCGATAGCTGGCGTCGACGCTGCGGCCCTGCCGCCAGCGCCACAGGCCCCACACCCCGGCGATAATCATGAACAAGAGTGCAGAACTACCAATACGGGCATGAAATTGATCGATCGGCATAAAAGAATTCCTTCTTCTCTACTGAAGTCATGATGGGGCAGCGGTTTCGGCAACGACGATAGACCACCCGCCCACCTGGATGAGGAAGTCGCCACCGTCCACCACCACCTGGGCGCCGCAACCACCACTTGAGAATTCACGCCTCAATACCCCAACCTCTGCAACTGCTCCTCATCCAGGCCGAAATGGTGGCCGATCTCGTGCAAGACCGTGCGACGCACCTGATCCTGGATGGCTTCGGGTGTGCGATGGTAACGGACCATCGGGTACATGAAAATCGTGATCCGGTCGGGCAAGATGAGGTTGTAACCCTGCGTGCGGCCGGTGAGGGGGATGCCTTCGTAGAGGCCGTACAGCGCCTCGCCGGGACGCATCCGCATGGCCTGGCGCTGGGCCGGGCTGGGCCATTCCGCCACCGTCACGGCCACATTTTCCATACGCTGGGCAATGGCCGGGGGCAGCGTGCTCAGGG